>CAZZDZ010000285.1:0-8395 GCA_964652675.1 uncultured Pirellulaceae bacterium | reverse complement strand
GCTAGTAAACCCTTAAGCTTGAAGCAGTGATTTGTCCTGGGAGTATGCCTAGTCGAACCCCGCCCTCTGGCTGCTCCGGTTACCCTAGAACGTAGCTGTGGCACGGCATTAATGCGTTTTCCTCGACCTTACGCTTGACGATGCGTAAAATGACGCGGGGCCGATTCGGCTTTCACGCTTTTGGTGATAACGCTATTCTTCGCACGAATGACGTACGCAACAATATTGGCGGGGACCGATGAATCTAAATTTGAAGCTGACCGCATGCCTGGGGCTGCTGGGCGCGGTCTTAGTGGGAACCGGCGAATTCATGCTGCACTTCGATCCGCTAGCGCGATTCGGCGAAGGCTACGCGTTCATGGCGGACGTTCCTGACACTCGATTGACCACTGGTCATTTTTTTGCCATGGCTGGTATCCCGTTTTACTTCGTCGGATGTTGGCATGTTTTCCAGATGCTCAAACCGGCGGGTGAGAAACTTGCGTTTGCTGCATTCTTGATCGGGGCGTTTGGATTCGTGATGGGCGCCGTTTGGATCGGCTCTCGAGCTTCCATTGCATCGCTGCAGCACTACCCCGAATTGATCGCCGACACCGACCTGGTCCAGCTATACGAAACGCGATACGAAACGTTGCTACAAGTCGTTCGATTGACCGTATTGACCATGTCGGGAATCATCCTCTTCATGACCTTCAAAGGTGGCACGCGGTTTCCAAAGTGGATGGGCGTGGCCAATCCATTCGTGTTGATCCTGTGCAGCTTTTTACTGTACCTGATTGCCCCTGCAATCGGAAAATTCGCCATGCCGATTGCGATGAACGTTGCCTTTGCAGTCTTCTACAGCTGCTCTTTGTTGTTTGCTGACACAAAACCAACCAAAATCATGACATAGCCCACACGATCCAACGTGAGACAATGTCTCATCTAAATACCCAAAACACCCCCAGAAAGAATCATTCAGAAGCAGGCAAGCCATGGAATCAAAAGATCAACCTAACAGTGAAGACGCTCAATCCACTCCTCCCAAAAAGCGATCTCGCAAGCGATTCCTGAAATTCTTGCCACTGATCCCATTGGCACTGATCGCGATGATCGCCATTCGATTCAAACTGGACGCCAGAATCGACTATGACGTCTCGACTGAAAACGTCACCATTCCAAAGTTCACGGAAATGGAGATTGACTTCGAGCACCACTACGAAAAAGCAACTTCCATCCAAACCTCTGGCGGCGCAATCGTCAACGTCGACAACCAGGGCGCCGAAGAACTGTTCCTTGGTGGCGGCGAAGGGCAAGACGACAAAATCTTTCGTTTCCAAGGCGGTAAGTTCGTCGACATTACCAGCGAAGTTGGATTCGAGAAAACAGAAGACGACGCGACACTTAGCGCGACGTCGCTGGACGTTGACCAAGACGGCGACGATGACTTGATCGTCACTCGTTCGACCAACATCTGGCTCTACACCAACGATGGTGGCAAATTCACTGGCACCAACCTGAACGTGCCGATCGCCAAAGACACTTCGCCGCTGTCGATCGCGGTCACCGACCTAAATCGCGATGGCCACTTTGACATGTACGTCTGTGGATACATTCGCAAAGAACTGATCGAAGGACTCAATATCTTCAACCAAGAAGGTTACGGCGGAACCAGTGCGCTGTTGATCAACAATGGCGACAACACGTTTACCGACCAAACCGAAAGTTCAGGGCTCTTTTACAAACACAATACTTTCCAAGCCGTTTTTTCGGACGTCAATGATGATGGCTTGGAGGACTTAGTCGTCGCCCACGATACCGGACAAGTTCGCACCTGGAAGAACCTGGGGGGGATGAAGTTCGAGAATGTTGCCAATCCGACGTCCGATGTTTATGGCTACCCGATGGGAATTGCTGTCGGAGATTACGACAACGACGGGCGAACGGATTTCTTCTTTTCCAATACCGGATCGACAGCTCCTGCGTTCATGGCCAGCGGCGACTTACGAGACGACCAGACGTACTATCCAAAGTGGATCATGTTCCACAATGATGGCGACTTCAAATTCACCGATTCTGCCGAAACAGTCAAAGTCGCCGACTACGAATTTTCGTGGGGTGCCGTATTCGAAGATTTCAATCTGGATGGCCGCGCGGACTTGGTCGTTTCAGAAAACTTTGTGGACCTGCCACCGCACAAGGTCAGCTTTCTTCGACTGCCGTGCCGATTTATGATTCAAAATGAACAAGGACAGTTTGCTGCGGTCGGCGCAGAAGCAGGCGTTATCAACAAACGCTTCAGCATCGCTCCACTAACAGCCGACTTCAATCTGGATGGTGCGCCCGATTTGGTCCACGTGAACTTGGCAGGCGTATCCAAGGTCTTTCTAAGTCAAGAGGCGCTGGGCGGCTTCGTTAAAGTCAGCTTGTCCAACACGGCCAGCTCCGTCGGAGCCACAGTGCAAGCGAAATTGGTAGACGGACGAACTGTGTCTAGCCCGTTCGTGAAAGGCGAAGGTCTGTGTTCCGATTCGTCACCGATCATCACCATCGGGGCAGGCGATTCAGAGGTCGAAAGCGTCTGCGTTAACTTCGTGGACGGCGAAACACTTAATTTGAAACCGGCCGAACCGTGTTCCACGATCGTCGTCGGCTGTGACCGCAAAGTAATCAGCGGTGGCAGTTTGGTAGAATCGGGAGACGCATCATGAGCCTACGCATCATCAGTGGTGTCGTTCTGGTTTTGCTGGTGGCCTTTGGCGTCTGGAGTGGCGGCAAACTTTCTTACCAACAATACTTGTCCGGAGAAGCGTGCCCGCTACTTGGTCCGGTTCCGGCTTGCTACATCGCGTTTGTCGGATATTTGATGATGGCAGTCGCGCTGGCGACGTTGGGTTTCGGCTCCAGGAGCCTAAACTGGGTTTTCTGGACGGGGTTAGCCGTGGCTGGCGGATTGGCGTTACTGGGTTCAGCGTTTGAGTTGATTCGCGGTAACATTTGCCCGCGTGCGTTTGGTTGGCTACCGATGTGTTACGTTTCGCTGGCATTCAGCGTCCTGATTGGATTGCTGTACGCGAGCCTTTTTAAGACCGCTGCCATCAGCGGAGCAGAGGTTTGAATAGCAGCCAGCCGCAAACAACTTACCGGTGCTGCAATCTTTGTGAAGCCATTTGTGGTTTGACGATTCAGCACGATGACAAGCAGGTCTTTTCGATCAAAGGGGACCCAAAAGACCCGCTTAGTCGTGGGCATCTGTGCCCCAAAGCGATCGCGTTGCAAGACATACATGCCGATCCCGATCGTTTGCGTCTGCCAGTGCGAAAGAACGCGAGCGGCGATTTCGAACCGATCGCCTGGAACGATGCATTTGATTTGATCGAAGATCGCCTCGGTAGCATTCGTAGCCAACACGGTGACGACGCCGTCGCCCTCTACCTAGGCAATCCAACGGTTCACAACTCCGGTGCGATGCTGTTCCACCGATTTGTCAAGGAAGCCCTGAACACCAAGCACCAGTTTGCAGCAACGTCCGTCGATCAGTTGCCGCACCATTTTGCGTCCAGCCACATGTTTGGCCACAGTTTATTTATCCCTGTGCCGGACATCGATCACACAGAATTCATGTTGATCCTGGGCGCCAACCCTGCCGCGTCCAACGGCAGTTTGATGACCGCCCCCGACGTCAAAAATCGCCTGAAGTCCATTCGTCAGCGCGGCGGCAAAATTGTCTTGATCGATCCGCGAGCATCCGAGTCGTCAAAGCTGGCAGATCAGCACCATTTCATCCGCCCCGGTACGGATGCATTTCTGTTGGCAGCGATTCTGAACGTCCTCTTTTCCGAATCGCTGACCAACCTGGATGCGTACGACGGTTTCGTAAAAAATGTAGACAGCCTGCAACAATCGGTTCGCGATTTCACTCCCGAATCCGTGGCCGATGAAACCGGAATCAGCGCTGAAACGATCACGGAACTGACACGCGAATTTGCTGCGGCCGACCGGGCGGTGGTCTACGGCCGAATGGGCGTTTCGACTCAGCAACATGGCGGCATCTGTCATTGGCTGATCAACGCAATCAACTTGGTCACAGGAAACCTGGATCGCCGCGGTGGGCAGATGTTTCCCACGCCCGCTGTTTCGCTGGTGGGCCGCAAAGGCACTTATGGCGAATCGGCGCGTTGGCATTCGCGAGTGCGAGGGCTGCCAGAGTTTGATGGAGATTTTCCCGTGGCCGTGATGGCCGAAGAAATGCTGACACCGGGCCAGGGACAAATTCGCGCGCTGATCACAAACGCCGGTAACCCGGTCCTTTCCACGCCCAACGGACAACAACTTGATCGAGCGATCGCTGGTTTGGATTTCTTTGTCGCCTTGGATATCTATGTCAATGAAACAACTCGCCATGCCGATCTGATTTTGCCATCGCCGACCGGGTTAGAAACCGACCACTACGACTTGGCCTTCAACGCCCTCGCCGTGCGAAACACTGCCAAGTACTCGCCGCAGGTGTTCAAGCCGGACGAATCAGCGCTGTACGATTGGCAAATCATGGCTGAACTCGCCAAGCGACTGACACCAAAGGCATCCGGTTTCCTTGGTCGACTCCGTCGCCATTTGAAATTCGCAATGCTCCGTTGGCTTACGCATGACCGGATTCTGAATCTTGGCCTTGCCATGGGTCCCTACGGATCGCTGCGCAAATTTCTGCTCGGCGGATTGAATCTGAAAAGATTGAAAGCCTCGGTTCACGGAGTCGATTTTGGCGAATTGCAGCCACAGTTACCCCGCATGCTGCGAACTCCCGACGGCAAAATCGATGCGGCTCCGCCCAACTTTGTCGATCGAATGCGTGAGATCGCTGCTGAAAGAAAATCCGCAAACGATACAGACGCCAACGGCGAAACGTTTGCGTTGATTGGCCGTCGACATCTTCGCAGCAACAATTCTTGGATGCACAACAGTCGTCGATTGATGAAGGGACCGGACCGCTGTGTTTTGATGATCCATCCCGATGACGCATCGAAATTGCAATTGGAAAGTGGCGATCAAGCAGTGGTCGCTTCGCGTGTGGGTAGCGTCAATGTACCGGTCGAGATCACTGAAACGATGATGCCAGGCGTCGTCAGCCTGCCGCACGGTTACGGACACAATCGCGATAACATCAAGCTGTCCGTTGCTAACGAGAGCCCCGGCGAAAGCATCAACGACTTGACCGACGATTTAGTCGTTGACCCGCTGACGGGAAACGCAGCCTTTTCAGGCCAACGTGTCACGGTGACCAAAAAGGACGCAGCATGTCAGCAGTGAACGACCAAGGCAAAAAGGATTTTGCAGAACGTCAAATCACTTCGGGAACGAATCTGATTCTGCGCGGTGATCAAGCAGCGTTGGCCGGTCCGCTGTTTGCGATCAATTGGTTCGATGCCCGACCAGCGTGGGTTTATCACCTGTACAACTTGCTGGCCGGCAGTCGTCTGAGCAAAGCGGGTGGCCGTGCCATTTTCAAAGCGAAAGTTGTCAAGACGATTGGCGGAGACGAAACGTTGGCCCGCCGGTTTCTGCTGATCGTCAGGTACCCGACCGCAGAGATTTTTTTGAATCTCGCCAGCGATCGCGTCTTCTTGGTGATGAGCGTCTTGCGAATGATCTCCGTCAAGAAATTTTCATTCGTGATGCATCGGCGTCTTGATGAACAACAGAGCACGCAAGATCTGCCATGCGTTGCCGTCGTGCACTTCTCGGCCAATGACATAGATCTCGCAAACGAATCCCTGGCTACGTCGATCGCCGAATCGCCTTTACAGATCGGATTCAGTGGCCAGCTTGCCGTGACCGCTGCGACGCAAGACAAGGGTGGCGAGAACAAGATTCCGTACGTGACTGACAACACCGTGCTGCTGATGGCAGAATCGAACTCGCAACTGGAAGACTACTTTTCCAACGACGGCTTCCAACAGTTCGTATCGCACACCGACCGTCATTACGCGGGACTACTGCGGCCTGTTTTGCGAGCCGAAGATGAATAAGTCCATTGTGATTACCGGAGTGTCCAGCGGGATTGGTCACGAAACGGTCGCCTACTTTATCGAGCAAGGCTACACGGTCTTTGGCAGCGTCCGCAGCGAAGCCGACTACGAACGACTGCAAGCTGATTTTCCCGACAACTTCACCCCATTGAAATTTGACGTGGTGGACAAGGAAGCGATCCAAGCTGCGGTCGGTAAAGTCCAGGAAGTACTCGGCGACAACCTGTTGACCGCGCTTGTCAACAATGCGGGCATCGCACTGGCTGGACCGTTGGAGTTGGTCGACGACGACCGATTCGAGCATCAGTTAATGGTCAATGTTGTCGGTTTGCGTCTGGTGATCAACGCATTCTTGCCGCTACTGGGCGCGTCGCTGGACCGACCGTCCGACCAACGACCTGGCAAGATCATCAACATCAGTTCTATTTCCGGAATTCTGAACGCACCGATCAACGGTTCGTACTCGATCGCTAAGCATGCGGTGGAAAGCGTTGGCGAAGTCTACCGACGCGAATTGATGATGTACGGGATTGACGTTGTTTCCATCCAAGCTGGCCCCATTCAGTCTCGTATTTGGGAAAAGAACATCGGGTCGATGTCCGAGTTTGCGGATTCAGACTATGCACCGATGATCGAAAAAGTCGAAGCGATGATGGCGGAAGCACAAAAGGTAGCCAAGCCTGCTCGTGTTATGTCGCAGCGGATTCATAAGATCATCGATGATCGCAACCCGCGGACAGCGTACATCATTCATTCACGCGTGCTGCCGGTCTATTTGGTTTCGCATTGGATGCCGGCCCGTTGGGTCGATCGGATGCTTCATCGTCGTCTTGGTGCGGCAAGCTCTTCTTCAGGAAAGCGTTACATGCCCCGATTTGTCATGCAGATATTCGCTGTGCTTTTGATCTTAACGTTCTTTACACCGTTTCCCGGAGGCACGTTGGGACTGGCAGCGGGCTTATCGATACTTGTCTGCGTCAGTCTTCCGTTTGCGTTGTTTTTGCAAGGGTGTCGCCGCCGCTTCAGTCGGTTTAATAAGCTGCTAACGTGGGTAGAAAATCGAATCGGCGAACGATTTGCGCGCGGGTTGATGTACACCCGCCCCGACGCGGATCCAAGAGAACATTTCCGATCATCCAACTCATGAAGCCATTTTTTTTCACAACGAAGGATTCATTTAGGAAAACGTAAGATGCCCAGATTTGTCATGCGAATCATTGCTGTGCTTCTGATTCTATCGTTCTTCATCCCGTTTCCTGGTGGCACCTTGCGCGTTGCGATGGGCGTTTCAATGCTGGTGTGCATCAGCCTGCCGTTTGCGTTGTTCTTCCAAGGGGCTCGCCGCCGCTTCGACCGATTCAACAAGCTGATCATGTGGGTAGAAAATCGAATCGGCCAGCGATGGGCTCGCGGCCTAATGTTCACCCGCCCCGATGCGGATCCAAGAGAACATTTCCGATCCTCAAAATAGCGTTTCGTCAACTTTGCGGTTAAGGGCAGCTGGATTCCATTTTGCGAACCTAGCGACCAACAGGTGAGACTAATGAACCGAAATAAGCAGTTCAGTATCCGATGGCTGTTGTTGCTCATATTGGTTGCTGCATTGCTGGCAGCGATTGTGCGATCGCTGTTGATTGTTGACGTCGTCGAAAGCCACATTTCGGTAGCCGTGTTTGGCAAAACAAAGTACGACCGACCCGCTGCTCATCTCGATTTCATCAAATCACTCAACCAACGGTTCTCTGCGATCGACCCGCCCGATTGGGCAGAAGGCAAACCGATTAGTGGAGAATTCGATTGGCAGCCAACCCGCGCAGACTGGTTCATTGTCGATGACAATCAGACATGTTACGTCCACGTTGCCAGCGCCAGTGACGGCATGGCAATCGACGTTTGGGTTCATCGGCAAGTTTTTCGTCATCGGCTTGGCGATGACAAAACACCAAATGCGAAAACCGAATTTGCGATCTCTATCGCAAATGAAATTCACAATTGGTGGTTCGAATGGTGTTTTGACAACATCCCACGATGAGCCGACGTTTCCAAAAAGCACTTCCGCCGCATTGTTGATACAGCGCGCGTCGGCTTACTTTTGTAGGTTGGCCACTCCTGACGCGCCGGACAAAACTCCCAATAACGAAATCGCGCTGAGTGTCCTCTCCTTGTTTAGGCTCGACTCTATTGCAAAAGCCTGCGATTTTTAGGCCGTAGGCCGACACAGCCCTAGCCCATGGCTTCAGCCATGGGGGCGTATAAACAACAAATGCAAAAGGGCGGATCCCGACACATTGTGTCGGGATCCGCCCTTTTGTTCTGAATTTGGGTTCAATCTGGTGGCTGACGCCACCAGGTTCCCGAAGTCTGGCGACTCCGGCTACGTGTTACGGTAA
>CAZZDZ010000284.1:7052-8453 GCA_964652675.1 uncultured Pirellulaceae bacterium | reverse complement strand
GCATTCGCTTTGCCGCACTGGATCCGCCGCAGGCTTGATCTTTGGGGTGCCGCGTTAATGCATTCAAAGTCGCGTTTTTGGCAACGCGTTTTAACCAATGGCGGAATTTTGCGTTTGGCTCTGTGCGTTTCCAATCAGGGATCGATTTGGCAACCGACATCAGGACTTTTTGAGCAAGATCCTGTGCGTCGGCATCTTGCAAGCCCCGGTTTCGCGCCAGGCGATAAACCACGGGGCGATAAATTTGCACGAACTGATCCCAAGCGTCGCGATCTTGCAAATCACGAACGCGAATCAGCAAACTTTCGCGTGTTTCTGGACTCTCGCTGGCCACCATTTTTGTCTCCCACCCACTAAACACGCCCGAAGGCATATTCTGACAGGTCGGCGGAAAAAATGTTTGCAGTTTTTTGCTTTGCGAGGCGCCGTGGAACACGATTCCCGGGGCGGGCTCCTATCCGGCGTGAATGATTAAGCCCATAAGACATTGATCTATCTCATCCGCTCTATTACCCAACGGTGCATCGTTCAATGCACAAGTTTTCAGTTTCACACGCAGTTTTCACGCTTGAATCTGCCGCTGCCCTTCTTGTTTCTTTCTTCTGCAACGGAATCATTGCGAGGCGGCGGATTTGGATTCGAAATGGACATTTCGATTACTTAGCGATTTTTGCTATGAAGCAAAATTGATCCCTAGTTGCAAAGGAATGCACATGTCAATTTTAATGAAGCGAGCGGTGGCCTGTCTGATGATGGCTTCCGCATTTACGTTCGCCGCGGGCTGCCAATCTGCTGGTGGCGGAGGCGGAGGCTGAGGCGTCTCTGGTAGTGGCAGTTGTCACTCATCCGACGTTTATCCATCGGCGCAACCCGGTTACGCCAATCCAGCTAGCAGTCCGAGCTATTCGACTCCCAGTTTTGGTGGTTCGAGTTCTGGCATTAGCCAAGGATCTTCTAGCAGGTAACTGGATAGCTGAAAGGTTCAACGGCACGTTGTAAACGCGCCGAACAAGTTCCCCGATTTTCCTTCGCGACATCCATGGTTGAAAACTACGGATCGTCGCGTGGTGGATTGAAGGACCGACGACGTCTTGTGATAGCTGGTCAAGCGATGTCGGATGGCAGGCTTCTACTGTTTATTATCTCGGTGAGCGTCTTGTAATTCACTACCAAGAACCAACGGAGAGGTATCAGCTACACATGGTTCGCAACTCTCGTGTCGCGTGAAAGACAGCATGATTGCACTAAGGATTCCTGCAGTCATCAACCCGGCACACATTGCAGGAACCGTAAAGACTCCAGCAAATACGATCATCTTAATAATGAAATTCCATTGCTGGACAATCATGTAATCGACCAATCGGAAACACGGCGAAACCAACAGGAAGCACGGAAAGAATC
>CAZZDZ010000284.1:0-6952 GCA_964652675.1 uncultured Pirellulaceae bacterium | reverse complement strand
ACGTGACGCCGTGTCGTTTGGGGCATCGACTGGTTCGTCGAGTCGTTCTACGCTACCTCGGTCTCGAGATTCGGTCAACGTGGCGTTTTCGCCGAACGTTCATAGATTGACCGCACGTAATCCTGATCAGGTTCCGCGAGGTAGGCCGGCCTACGCTAGCGCGCTGGGGCCAGACTGCTCTGATGTGTTGCCGTCGCTGTCTGTGGACGTGGCGACAACGGATTCAAGCGGCACATCATTTACAGCCACAGCGCTGATGGTGATTGTCTTGTTGCCGACTGCGTGATCGGCGGCCGAATAGGTGTCGCTACCGAAGAATAACGCTTCTTTGCCGGTTGAATCACTGAAGAAAAATTCAATGGCCAGCGGATGCGCCGCGTTGGATGGATCCGCATCAACACTGTAAACAATCGTGATGTCCGCTGTCGTCGCATCAATCATGTTGACTTGTATATTGCCAACGATGATCGGCGTGTTTTGCAGTCGGTTGGGGCCTTCATCGACATCACCGGTGTCGTTCGCGTTCGTGCCGTTGCGGCCTACATCGATCGCGAACCCGTTGGAGTGCAACCTGTTTTGCGAGAACGTATTTTCATCGCCTCCGCTGGGAGTTCGAATCGCATCACCGCTGCTGAAAGCGATCACGTTTTGCAGCACGACGTTTTCTTGAGAACCTTGCAAGAACTGTACTCCATTGACCACGCCGTAGTCGTTCACCAGCGTGTCGTCCGTTCCAATTCGATTGTTCTGGATCAAGTTATCTCGGGCTGACAAACCATTTAGGCTGATTCCGGTCGTGCTGCCAGTGATAAAGTTCCCATCGGCCTCCGACGGTCCACCAATCGTGTTGCCAGGAGCTAAGACAAGGATCGTATTGGTGCCGCCCGTAATTTCGGTAAACCCATCGCCAAAGCCAAGATAGTTTGCACGAACGGTGTTGCCCGTTGTGGTACCGGCGACCAATGAGACTTGGCTGCCCGAATTTCCAGCAACAAAGTTGCCGACCAAGAGATTGTTAGACCCTCCGGCTCGGAAAAAGATCCCATTGCCGCCATTGCCGATGGCGGACGTTCCGACAGCGTCTATGCCGACGTAGTTATTCTGAACGGTGTTTCCGGTGCTGTTGTTACTAAGCGTGATGCCAGAACCGCTGTTGCCTGAGACAAGATTGCGATCCGTGAGGGCAGGACCACCAATTGTGTTGTTGTCCGCGGCGGTGACGAGGATTCCGTGCGCACCGTTGGGAACCGATGCGTCGCCGTCAAGATTCGTCCCAATTCGATTCCCCAATACTTGGTTGTTTTCTGCGTCCGCACCGCTGATGATCAGACCCGATCGCGCGTTACCCGAAATCGTATTGCCCGAAATTACATTGCCATCAGATCGCACTTGCACGCCGAAAGTATTGTTGCCGTTGACAACACCATCGGCGCCGATTCCGATCCGATTCGCTGTGATCACGTTCCCCTGCGAATCCGTTGATCCTACAATTTGGACCCCCGCGGAGTTGTTTCCGACGATTATCGAATTGCTCACGATGGCGTTAGTCGCGTTGTTCAATCGGACACCCGAAGCCGAATTTTCGGAAATCTCTACATCGTCGATCGTGACATGGCTGGCGTTACGGATCTCGATTCCATCGCTTGAAAAACCAGTCAGAGCGAGGTGAGAGATCTGCACATTGTCTGCTTCGATTCGTAATCCATCGACGACACCACTGGCAATGGTCGATCCATTGATCGCAATCCCGGCTCCGGCTTGTGTACTGCCGTCCAATTGGATCAGCGATCTGACGATTGGCAGCGCGGATTCAAGTTGGATCACGTACGTCTCGCCGATGCCATCGGTGATGTCAAAGTTCAGAACGTTGACCGTACCGGGTGCCGAAGCGTTCGCCTGTGTGATGGCGGCTCGCAAAGAAGTGTTGCCGTCTTCGTCGACCGGAACTCCGTCAGCGAGATCCGCATCTGGTTTGTCGCCAATCGTGTCGATCGTATAGGAATTGTTGGCATCTCCGGTGATCGTGATGACCACATTGACATTCACGCTGTCGCCTTGGTTGTCACTGATTGTGACAACGAAAGTCTCCGTCACGCTTTCACCAGCGCCCAAAAACTGAATGTCGTTTGTGTTGACGTTGTAAGTCCAAGTCACTTCGCCGGTTGGAATTGGAGACGTCACCAAGGCAGTCACTTCGCCAAGCTGAGTCGTGTGCGTGCTGGAATCGAAAGTCGCTGCTACGGTGTGCGTGTCACTTGTGTCGGCATCCGCAAAATCGATCGTCCCAGATACGACTCCTGTACCAAGTTTGGCAATCGATCCCGCTTCACCGGTGCTGGTTGACGTTGGGTCGTTGTTTGTTTTTGGATCGAGGAAAAAATCGGTGCGGTCGACGTCTGCGGCGGTCAACCCGCTCAGCAGGATCGTATTGCCATTGAATTCGATTTGCGCGCCGCCTGTGACATCGGTAATCGTCAGGTCACTCAATTCGTCGATTCCAGTAATCCCACGCAGGTCAATCTTTTCGCTGCCATCATTGGCAAAATCGGTGATCGTGTCGTTGCCCCAACCCGCGGTAAAGAAGAAGAAATCTCTTCCCTCGCCACCCGTCAGAGAGTTCGCCCCGGCATCGCCCGAAAGTGTGTCGTTGCCGCCCGACCCGATCAGGTTCTCGATACTATCGAAAGTGTCACCGATCGCGATTCCGGTGTTGGAACCCGGATCGGCAAGGAAAACCCTTACAAAACCAGTCGCACCGGCGTAGGTTGCAGTATCAATTCCCGCACCGCCAAAGAGTGCATCGGCTCCTTGAGCGCCTTCGAGAATGTCATCGCCATCGCCGCCGCGCAGAATGTCGTTCCCACCGCGCCCATTGAGAACATCGTTTCCGGCGCCACCATCGAGATCATTGACGGCACCTGACCCAAAGATCGAGTCAGCAAATTCACTGCCAACGAACTTTTCGATGCCAGTGAAACTGTCGCCCAACGCGTCGCCAGTATTGGATGCTGCCGTGGTCAGATCCAGCGTGATTCCAACTGTCGCGTCAAAGTAACTGAGCGTGTCGATGCCAGGGCCACCGTTGATCGTGTCGCCGCCAGCGCCACCGATCAAAATGTCGTCACCATTTCCGCCATTCAAGATATCGATGCCGCCCCGACCGGCTAGCGTATCGTTACCGTCATTGCCCGCGATCAGGTTCGCATTGTCGTCGGCAGAAAGCGTGTCCGAGAAATCAGTGCCTTGGATATTTTCAATGCTGGAGTACGTGTCGCCTGCTGCATCTCCTGTGTTCGCCGACGGCGAATTGAAGTCGACCGTCAGGCCTGCTGTAGCGTTTTCATAATTGGCAACATCGACTCCAGCGCCGCCTTGCAAGTCATCCGCGCCGGCTCCACCATCCAGGTCATCATTTCCGTCACCGCCGATGAGGGTGTCGTCACCGCCGAGTCCCTGCAAAATATCATTGCCTATTCCGGAGCCACCGTCCAAGACATTCGCCAACGCGTCCCCGGCCAGCGTATCGTTGAAATTTGATCCTAAAAGGTTTTCGATACTGTCAAATGTGTCGCCGATACCGATACCAGTGTTGAGCGAAGCATCGTGTAGAAAGATCCGGACAAAATTGGACGCACCAGCGTAACTGGCCGTATCGATACCAGGACCGCCAATCAACGCGTCTTGGCCTTCGTCGCCTTGCAGAGTGTCATTGCCGGCGCCTCCGGTGAGTGTATCGTCTCCGCCACGACCACTGATAAAGTCATCGCCATCGCCCCCGTCAAGAATGTCTGCGGCTCCGCTGCCAAAGAGCGAGTCAACAAAATTGGATCCAAGGAACTGTTCAATCCCAGTGTATTGATCACCCAGCGCGTCACCTGTGTTCAGCGCCAATTCGTCAAGATCAATCAGGACTCCAGCCAGCGCGCTCTGGTAGCTCGCCGTATCAAAGCCATCACTTCCGCGAAGGAAATCGCCACCGGGGCCACCAACCAAAACGTCATTCCCCGCGCCGCTATTGATATCGTCGTCACCGCCGCGACCAAAGATTTGATCATCGCCGTCGCTGCCATCGATACTATTGGCCGCGTTGTCGCCGTACAACACATCGTTGAACAGCGTTCCAAAAATGTCTTCGACGTTTACATGCGTGTCGCCGACCGCATCGTTACCAGCATTGGCAATGATTCCCAGTAAGTCGACGGTGATGGCCGCTAATGCGTTGCGATAGTCGGCCGTATCAACCCCATCGCCACCATCAAAAGCATCGCTGCCCAATCCGCCCCTCAGAACGTCATCGCCCGAGCCGCCGTTGAGTTCATCGTCGCCAGTACCGCCTTCGAGCGTATCGTTGTCGGCACCGCCGTTGAGTGTATCGTTACCTGCGTCGCCAAAAAGCGTATCGACTCCCGCGTCACCTGAGAGCGTGTCGTTGTCTGTGCCGCCTTCCAGACGATCGACACCGATTCCACCTACCAGAATGTCATCGCCGCTTGAACCACGCAGCGTGTCGTCGCCGTCTTGACCCAAAAGCGTGTCGATGCCAGCCCCACCGATCAAAGTGTCGTTTCCGCTGCCACCGTCGAGTGTGTCATCGCCATCGCCGCCGCTTAGATTGTCATCTCCATCGTTGCCCAACAAAGTGTCGATGCCTTCTTGGCCAAACAGTCGATCATTTCCACCGTCTCCAGAGATGTGGTCATCTCCCGTGCCGCCAGTGATTCTGTCATCGTCAGCGCCACCGGTTAACGTATCGTTACCCTCTTGGCCAAAAATGTCGTCTTCGCCACCCTCGCCGTGAACAGTATCGTCGCCTTCGCGCCCTTCCAGTCGATCGTCGCCGTCTTCACCCACGATCGTATCGGTAAAGAGCGTGCCCAAAATGCTGTCGTCGTTGGCCGTACCATCGATGTTGTTCGTCTCGGGAACGCCTGCGATTTGTGTCGAGTGCACGCTTAGAGCAACCGGCCTTTGGTTGTCGCCGTAGTCAATAAATGTGTTCCCAGAAATCTGCAAATTTTGAACGATCGACGCATTGATTCCGAAGTGCTCCGTTGCCGAACCTCCGTCGTCACGACCAACCGAAGTGAATGTACTGTTGTTAATCGTGACGCCGTCGACTTGCTGAATGAAAACGTCCGACAAAACAAGCAGTTCACCGTTCGCTTGAGAAACCGTACTGTTAACGTTTAGCCCAGCATTGGATGTGGTGGCATTTTCGATGAGGATGTTCGACGTGCGAAATACCTCTGTGATTTGCGTCGAAACTGTAACTCCCGCCTCGGTTACTTCCAAAGTTTCGCCAACTGCGAACCGATTTCCAGCGGTGTTTGCTACCCAAACGCGTCCGGTGAAAGACCTAAAAACTTCTCCGGTCGTTCCCGACGTGACTCCGCGAACCAGTTGGCCGGCAGCAAAACCTGTTGCGTCTGAAACATTCAGTGCTTGGCTACCGCCACCAATGTTAAACGCGTGCGCGTCGGGGCCATCGATGGTGACGTCGGTCAATGTGATGTTGTTTGATCCCCAGGAGACCGTGAATCCATTTTCGCCGCCGTTTAGCGAAGTGACATTGTTCACAGTGGCGCCACTGACACCTTGCAGAATGATCTGGTCAGTGGTGAAAGGATTTTCCTCGCCGTGCGCACCGCCGGTTTTCCCGCCTGATCCGTCGGGCTGACCTCCATCGACCAATAGATTGTCGATGTTCACATTCGTCACCCAAGGACCATTGATACCAGGGCGATTGGTTACGGTCAGAGGTGACTCCGCATGCGTCGCATTCGGTTCAGTGATCTCCAAGTTGGTGATGTCGATATCGTCTGCAGCGGTTGATGCACCGGACGCAAAGTAGACTCCGAATTCCCACCCGACGACTTTCAATTTGGTCGGATCCGCATCGGTTGAATTGACATTGCCAATTTTCAGTTGCGTTACTACGTCACCGCGGATTCCAAATTGTGAGTTGCCGTTGATGTCAACCGTTCCTGCGCCTGTCACTCCCGATAGCGTCGTGTTGCTCAAGTCAATCGCGCGACTAAGCGTCACCGGCGTGATCGGCGTATCTAATGTCAACGTCACGCCGTCTTGGATGTTCAAGACAATGTTGTCTCTTGTGACAATCGTATTCGAGAAAGTTGTGCTGGCTGAAACATTGACCACTCCCGATACCGCTGACGCATTGGCAGCGATGTAGTCTTCAACGTGAGCAAATGCAGCATTGATTTCGTTGCCGTCGGTCACGTTGATTGTGGCCACGCCGTTGGACTCGGTCACTCCCGCGCCAGACAGCAGCGATGATTGCGCCGAAGGCGGCGAGCTATTTGAAAACAGTGGTTCTTCGGCGACAGCAAGCGAGTTGATCACCGACAGCGCATCGATCGCCGAGACTTGGCCATCGCCGTTAACATCTGGATAAGTGTCGGTTGTCGAACTGCTCTCGCCTTGAGCAACACTTGGCGATTGAATTTGATTGATGGCTAGCAGTGCATCCAGCGCAGTCACTTGACTATCCGCGTTCACGTCCAGCGGGTCCGTCGTGTTATGCAACGTCGAAACTTCTGCTGTGGGAGCGGTTCCAACGTCGCCGGCTAGTAGCTGGCGCTGCTCAAGGTTTTCGGCGAGTAACTTTCGACGAATAGAGGCAGACCGACGGATCTTGTTGCGAGACATGCAGATATTTTTGTTTTTTGATAACGAATTGAGGTTTAACCTCCCAACGAAAACGTAGCTTACAGCCGCTCTTTAGATCGACTCAAAACACAAAGTTCGTTGGCTAATACGCAAAGTCTCTCAATTCACGCAGACGTTTCCCCACACGATCGTTATCAACGGAAGGTGCCCAAGCGTAACCGGTGAACGAACACGCAGGTACTCCCCTCCTGGATGTGCTTCGCTTTTCGATCATTCGCAAAAGTAGCCATCTCTGTCCCAGAGATGTAGCCCGACTGTACGT
>CAZZDZ010000283.1:1880-8454 GCA_964652675.1 uncultured Pirellulaceae bacterium | reverse complement strand
GAAAGTCTTGACGGTTTGTTGATTTATTGTGGCCGAACGCTCCGCGGTCGGAGCACTGAGAACCGACCGCGGAGCGTTCGGCCACATTCGATCCGACGAACCGCGTCGGCGCTCTGCTGCAGCGAGTCCTGCTTGTTGGTCTCGCACGTTTTACGAGAAAACGGTAGTTTGGCATAAATTGCAATTTGACTGTAAGCATGGCTGTGACTGCTCCGTCCTCTAACGCAGTGCGACTTGGGGACATCACGCCATGCTTGAAGTAAGGTCCTCGCAAACACTCAACGATTGAGAACGAAATCAATGGCAATGACAATCGAAGTCGACTTGCACAAGATGGCAAAGTCGGCCAACGCGACTCTAGTGATCTTGTTGCCGTTGGCATTCTTGGCTGGGCACTACGTCTCTTTCTACTTTCACTTTGCGACCGTGACGTTGTTGTTCATCAACATCATCAACGGGTTTTATCTGTTCGGTCAAACGCAGCACACGCTACTGAGAAACTTTGGCATCCTCGCACAGGCGAGGTACTTCTTGGAAAGTATCGGCCCCGAGATGCGTCAATATTTGTTCTCCAGCGATACCGAAGAGCGTCCGTTCAATCGCCAAGAGCGGGCCGAAGTTTATCGCAAGGCGTACAACATCGATTCGGCTTCGTCGTTTGGATCACAGAACGAATTTGATGCCAGCGAGCTGAAGATTCGGCATTCTATGTTCCCCCTGTTGCCCGAAAAGTTGACTCCGTTTTCGGTCACGTTTGGAGAAGAACGCAAGTTACCAAGCGCCTTCACGATCAACCAACCAATCATGATCAGCGCGATGAGCTTCGGTGCACTCGGAGAGAACGCCGTGCGTGCCTTGGCCCGAGGCGCCAAGGCGGCGGGGATTCCGATGAACACTGGTGAGGGTGGTTTTCCAAAATACCACCTGAAAGAAGGCTGCGATCTGATCTTTCAGTTGGGGACCGCAAAATTTGGCGTACGCAATGACGACGGTTCGCTGAACGAAGACAAGTTGCGGGACCTTGTCAAACATGACGAGATTCGGATGCTTGAAATTAAACTTTCGCAGGGCGCGAAACCTGGTAAAGGCGGCTTGCTTCCGAAAGAAAAGATCTCCGAAGAGATAGCGGAGCTGCGTGGTGTGTCGCGAGACCATGATGTGGTTTCACCACCGGGGCATGTCGAGTGTACCGACCCTGCATCGACGGTACGATTCATTGGCCGAGTCCAAGAGATCGGCGGGTTGCCAACCGGATTCAAAATGTGCTTGGGCAACGAAAAGGATTTTCGCAAGCTTGTCGACGAAATGCAGAAGCAAAACATTTATCCAGACTGGATCACGGTCGATGGCGCCGAAGGCGGAACGGGTGCGGCGCCCAAGTCGTTTATGGATGGCGTCGGTGTACCGCTTTGGTCTGGTCTGCACAGTGTGAATCAGATTTTGATCGAAGCAGGCATTCGCGATCGAATGAAGTTGCTCGCGTCGGGCAAATTGATCAACGCAGGCAGGATGATCACGGCAATGACGTTAGGAGCCGACGCTTGCTATTCAGCTCGCGGATTCATGTTGTCACTCGGCTGCATCCAAGCCTTGCAGTGTGGGCAGAATACGTGCCCCATCGGAATCACGACACACAATCCGGAACTTCAACGCGGACTGGACATTGAGGCCAAGTCGAAGCGAGTCGTCAACTTTGTTCACAATCTGACTCATGACTTTGAGCAGTTGCTTGCTGCGACAGGAAAAGCATCGCATCGGGATCTAACTTGGGAGGATCTGTATATTCCCGAAGGTTCCATTTTGCACCACCAAGTCCATCCACATCATTAACCACCACCCGAAGTCTGGCGACTCCGGCTACTGCCAAATTCAAATCATTCTCCAAACGGATCCCTGAACGTGAACAACCTATTGAATTGGATACTCCGTCTGATTCCCGCCGTCATCGTGGGCCGAGCTGCCTTGATGAAATTCACGGGAGCTGCTGGGGCCGTGGCGTTGTTTTCGGATCTGCATATGGAGCCGGGAGGTAGAATCCTGATCGGTGTGATCGAAGTGATCAGTGTGGCACTCCTTTTGAGCCCTCGCCTGAGTGCGTGGGGTGCTTTGTTATGCTTGGGTGTGATGACCGGTGCGGTGTTGGCACACACGACCGTGGTTGGATTTAGTGGTCCACTTGGAATGTTATTCGTGATGGCAATCATCTCCGCAGTCGCGTCAATCGCCCTGCTGTACAGGTTGCGACACCAAGTGCCGTTCATCAAATCGATGTTCGACAAATAAACCCAGCGTGACTGATGTTGGTCTTTTGGATCAAATGACCATTTAAATATCAGTACGAGGCCTTTCACTCAGGAACGATCATGACGGGAAGTAGCGAGCAGTTCACCTTTCAGAACAAGGCAGGTGAAACATTATCCGGTTCGCTTGAGCTGCCGGATCAGCCCGCCATAGCGACCGCGTTGTTCGCCCATTGCTTTAGCTGCAACAAAAACGTACTCGCTGCCAGCCGTGTTAGTCGCGCACTGCGAGACCAAGGCTTCGCCGTGTTACGATTCGATTTCACGGGGCTGGGTCAAAGCGAAGGTGATTTCAGTAACACCAATTTTTCAACCAATTTGGACGACCTGCGTTCGGCAGTGGAGGCCTTGCGGAAACGCAATTTGCCACCCCAGGTTTTGGTCGGACATAGTCTCGGTGGCGCAGCGGTGCTGTACTTGGCTGACGAGATCGACGAAGTTGCTTTGGTGGCGACGATTGGCGCGCCCAGTGAGCCAAGCCATCTGAGTCATCTGTTCAGCGACGAGACGCTCCAAACGATTGAAGAAACGGGGCGTGCGGAGATGAGTCTTGGCGGCAAACCGTTTACGATCACCAAAGAATTCCTTGCCGATATCCAAGAAACGTCTCTCAAGAAAAAACTATCGTCGCTTAAGAAACCGATTTTGATCTGCCACTCGCCGACCGACTCCGTCGTCGGCATCGACCAAGCTCGCAAAATCTATGAATCGGCCAAGCATCCCAAGAGTTTCGTTTCGCTTGACGGCGCGGATCACTTGTTGCGATCGAAATCGGACGCGAAGTTTGTCGGCCAATTGATTTCCACTTGGGCCGCTCGCTATTTGGACCTGGAAGATGTATCCAGCCAGCAAGAGTCAAACGCGCCTGCTGATCAAATTCCCGCCGGCCATGTTCTCGTGCGATCACGAGGCGATTCGCTCACGCAGGACGTGTTTGCAGGGAACCATTCGATGGTTGCCGACGAACCGACTGCTGTGGGTGGAAACGATCTTGGCGTTACGCCGTACGATCTGCTGTTGGCCGCGCTGGGCACCTGCACGTCGATGACGTTGCGAATGTATGCTCAGCGGAAACAAATCGCACTCAGCGGCATCGAGATAACTTTGGATCACAGCCGTGTTCACGCAGATGACTGTGCGACATGTGACGACCAAGCTGCCAGGGTCGATCAGATCACTCGGTTGATTCGCATCGACGGAGATTTGACTCCCGAGCAGCGGTCAAGGATGATGGAAATCGCCGATATGTGCCCGGTTCATCGGACCTTGTTTAATCAAAAGCAAGTTGTCACGAAACCAGTTTTACCTGAACTTGAAACTTAAGGAACTGAAATGTCAGAGAAAGAAAAGAACGAAAACGAACAAGCCGATTCGCCCTCCGAAGAGACTTCGGCAGCCAAGTCCGATGTTCACCCAATGTGTGAGAACGCTCCGAACAAGGAAAAGTGCGAAGAGTTTGTTGAGCGACTTGATGAAGCCGGCAACAACATCGATCTGACACAGGATTGATAGTCACTACACGCAAGCCCGCAGGGCTTCAACAACAAAGCCCAGGGTCGCGCAGCGCACCCTGGGTAAGGAAAAAAGTACTCGCCGTGAACCCCAACGGGGTTCCACAAATTGTGAAGTTGTGAAACCCTTTCAGGGTTTGTAGCGTTTCGAGGGTACAGCGTTTCGAGGGTACAGCGTTTTAAGGGTACAGCGTTTCGAGGGTACAAGGGACCCGGGGTGCGCTGCGCGACCCCGGGCTATGTTGTTGAACAGCTTCGCTGTTGGTTAGCAACACTAGCCAGCGCTCTGCGGCTGAACCAGTCGGCATCGCAAACTGTGTTGCCATTTATGCAAATACCAAACGATAGTCGAATCAATGACAGATTTTTTTGAGAAGAGCCTTCTTGTTCATCGCCAGTTGCGAGGAAAGATTCGTCTTCAGACTCAGTTGCCGGTTCAAAGCCGCGAAGACTTGTCGATCGCGTACACGCCAGGCGTCGCGCGTCCTTGCGAAGTGATCGCGGCCGATTCGTCACAGGCTCGTGATTTGACCATCAAAGGCAATTGCGTCGCAATCGTATCGGACGGCTCTGCCGTGCTTGGACTGGGAAACATTGGCGCGTTGGCATCGATTCCTGTGATGGAAGGCAAGGCGTTGCTGTTTCGTGAATTCGCAGGCGTTGATGCTTGGCCGATTTGCCTGGACACGCAAGACACCGATGAGATCGTTGAAACGGTTCGGCGCATCGCGCCTGTCTTCGGCGGCATCAACTTGGAAGACATCGCGGCACCGCGCTGCTTTGAAGTCGAATCACGATTGCAAGATTTAGGTATCCCCGTTTTCCACGACGACCAGCATGGAACGGCTATCGTCCTGTTGGCCGCACTGATCAATGCAGCCAAAGTCACTGGCCGGGAACTGCACGACTTAAAAGTCGTGGTCAACGGCGCGGGTGCGGCCGGTACCGCCATCACGCGACTTTTGCGATGTGTTGGCCATGATCCGAACGTCTGCCAGCCGGTCCAAGATGTGGTGGTTTGTGATTCGCGCGGTGCGATTCATTCCGATCGCGAAGGACTCTCGCCCGAAAAGCAACAGTTGCTCGCCTACTCCAATCGCGACAACCGCTCGGGATCGCTACAAGACATGCTTGCAGGAGCGGATGTGTTTATCGGTGTCAGCAAAGGCAACTTGGTTTCTGCAGACGACGTAAAATCCATGTCTGACGCGCCGATCATTCTGGCGATGGCCAACCCGATTCCGGAAATCATGCCCGACGTAGCTCTTCAAGCGGGCGCGGCGATCGTGGGAACCGGACGCAGCGATTTCCCCAATCAAGTCAACAATGTCCTAGCGTTTCCGGGCATCTTTCGCGGAGCCCTGGACGCGCGAGCACCGCGGATTACAGAAGAAATGAAGATCGCAGCGGCGAAAGAACTAGCCGCCTGTGTCGCATCGCCGACAGCGGAAATGATCTTGCCCGATCCGCTTGATCGATCGGTTGCACCGCGAATAGCAAAAGCGATCTGCCGCGCTGCAGCCGAACAAGTGTAGCGTCAGCACTTTCACGCAGCAAAATTCCGCAGCGCTGGAGTGCAGGCTTTAGCCGCCTTTTCCTTTCGTAAGCGAATACCCAAACGGCTAAAGCCTGGACTCCAACTTTCATCGGTTCGGCGATTTACTTCTTCTGGATTTCGATCTCGTTGGCGTAGTGGATGCCATTTTGAGTGCGGTATTCCACGTCGACTACCATGTCCACCTTGAACGCGTCAGGGCGGACCTTTTTGTCGGGAAAGACCATTCGCGATTCGCGTTCCAGCGATGTCTTGCGACTAACAATAAAAGCTCGGCCGCCGATCAGCCATTCACCGTACGTATCTTCGGGGATCAACTCGATGCGGGCGCCGCGCAGTTCCGAATAGACAGCTTTCCCTGAAACCTGGGACTTCGCAATCAACTCCTCGACGCGGCGAGCAACCATCTGCTGCCGAACACTCGCCCGCGTTTGAATCCGCTGCTCGATCGCGTCAAACCGTGCGCGTCCGCTGGCAACCTGAGCAAGTTGCAGTTTTTGTCGCAGGTCAAACGCTTGCTGTACCATTTTGGCAAGTTCGCCACGTTTGTCGGGGTCGGCCGTTTCATTTGACTCTATCTCTTGAGCCAACTTGGTGATGTTTCGTTCGGCAACCTCGTATTGATCCAGCAGTTTTTTCAACTGCTGCTGCGAAATCGCTTGCGTTTGCTTTGTTACAACATCTGACTGGGCTGATGCGACGTCCGCTTTGAGTTTTTTAAGAGTTTGTTGTTTATCGCGTAAATACTGTTGGGAATCTCTCATATTCCAAACAAATTCCTTGACCGTTTTCTCATCCTCATCGGACAACCACCAATAGTAAATTTTCCCCGTCGAATTGCTTCCTGTGAACGTTAGCCCATTAACCCCAAATAGGCTGGTCAACATTTTGGCGACCTCCGGTGCATCAAGGTCGCCAACATTCATTGATCGGAGGCCGTTTTTGTTTGGCTTGCTTTTCGCTAGTTCTTTTTCCAACTGCTGGATTTTGTCAGTCAGTTTCTTTATGGTTGGATGGCCTTTGCCAAACTGTTGCATGACATCTGCAAGATCGCCTTTTAGCTTCGCAAGCTCCTGTATCTGAGCGTCATCAGCGCAAACGGTTCCTGGCAGGGCGAGTAGCAACACGCAAAACAGTAGTCCGAAGATTCGATTGAACATTACGTTGAATTCCAGTTGAGTAGGTCGTTTGGTTGGCTTGTTGGCTTG
>CAZZDZ010000283.1:0-1780 GCA_964652675.1 uncultured Pirellulaceae bacterium | reverse complement strand
TAATCGCTAACCGGAGGGATTCAGCCTGTCACTTTGCATCGATCGTTCCAATGCTTCGATTTGCTCGGTTGTATCCAAGATCGATTGATCAATACCGTCATCCCAGTGCGGACGGACAGCATCATCGGACCGGGAAGCCTCTGCTTCGCCGGCGGCTTCGGAAATCGCTGTCGCTGTTTGATCTGCAAGCGAATCTGGCGCTGGAGATTTCTCTCCTGGGCGCCAGAACATTGCAATAAACGTCAAACACAAAATGGCCGCCGAAATCCCGGCAATCAGCGAACGAAGTGATTTACGGGGCTGTAAGATTTCAGGCAGCGACTTTGCCGAAGGTTGTTCGAGGTGAGCAATGCACTGCTGAAGGATTTGCTCGGTTTGTTCTGCTGTTTGAACTCGTTGCTCTGGCGACTTTTCCTGAAGCAACTGAATCAGTCGACACAACCATGGCGGTATGTTGGAATTGATTTCGCTGATGTCTCTTGGGGAATCGTCTGTGATTCGTCGCATCACGCCAAAACTAGTTTCCGCGCGAAACGGCGGGCGTCCGGTACACATTGCGTACATCAGAGATCCCAACGAAAACAGATCGCTACGTGCATCAATCGCTTCGCCGCGTGCTTGTTCGGGCGACATGTACTGCGGCGTGCCAGCAACAACACCGCTGCGTGTCATCGTTGCGTCGTCGACCGCGCGAGCCAATCCAAAATCGGTGATCGTGACCCGCTCGATTCCATCGGCCAACAGGATGTTCGCTGGCTTGATGTCGCGGTGAACCAAACCCTGTGCGTGAGCCGCGGACAATCCGGCCGCGATTTGTTGGCCGATCCGTAGGATTTCATTCACCTCAAGCGGCCCCTGATGATCCAGACGTCGCTGCAACGACTCGCCACGGACATAGGGCATCACCAAATATGGCAAGGCGGCTTCGTTGGAAACGCCGTGAATCGCGATCACGTTGGGATGCAAAACGGCAGCGGTCGCTTTGGCTTCGCGAGCAAACCGACGCCGGGCAGCACCACTGGACGCGAGATGCGGCGCCAGCACCTTCATTGCAACGGTTCGATCAAGTGAGTTGTCGTGCGCCTTGAGAACAACTCCCATGCCTCCCGAACCAACGACGCCGGTGACTTCGTAACCACCAAGCCGCCCAAGTTTGCTGGGGTCGTCCGTTGGCGCCAACACACTCAGGACGTGATTGATCTGTGCACCAGCGTGATCATTTGCCTCGCCGTTGGAATCTGCGTCCGAATTGGCCAGCAAGATCGGATCGTGGGCATCGTCTTTTAAGAACTGTTCTACGTCATCCCAAGTTTTGTCTTCGGCGGCCAACTCCTTGACGCGTTGGCGACAGGAATCGCAATCGTTCAAATGTTCGACAAAGATGGCCTCGTCCGATTCAGCGAGAGTGTCATTTAGGAACTCGATGGAGCGATCTAAATCACAGGTAAAAGTAGGTTTCATTTCAACCGTCCTCCAATTCGCTGACCACGTCGCGAAGTCGTTTCACAATCCGGCTGCGAGCCGCATAGACAGTGCCCTCACTGCGGTCCAATTTTTGGGCAGCCTCGCTGACCGGAATGCCTTCGATCATCGTCATCGAAAACGCCTGCCACGTCACTTCGTCCGCTCGCTGTCGAACGATCTGGGCAGCGCGTCGATAAACTTGTCGCCGATATTCCAGGTCGACTTCTTCGTCTGTCGTCAGTTCACTGGCAGCTTGCAGTTGCATTCGCTTTGCCGCACTGGATCCGCCGCAGGCTTGATCTTTGGGGTGCCGCGT
>CAZZDZ010000282.1:4589-8457 GCA_964652675.1 uncultured Pirellulaceae bacterium | reverse complement strand
GGTGGTGCAATGCGTCGATCCCCATGCTAACGCATGGGGCTATATGCTGTCGCTGCTACGCAGCTGGTTTTACACCACCTCATGCAGCTAGATTCCCGGACACCGGGGATTTAGAATTGTCAGACTCCACCTCACCTTCTTCCCGCCAAACAAACCAATCCTGCCATGAAAACACTTCTTATTTCGTTCGCCTTCTTGCTTGTTGCATCGGTCGCCGTCGCGGACAAACCCCTGGCGAAAAAATTCGGCGTTACGAAGGATGGCGAATCGGTTGATCTCTACACGATCAAAGCTGCGTCGGGCATCGAAGCAAAAGTAATGACACGCGGCGCTACGCTGGTCCAACTGCACGTGCCAGACAAGGAAGGCAAGATGGCCGACGTCATTCTGGGGTTTGATGACGTGGCAGGATACGAAAGTGACGACAATCAGTATTTTGGTTGCACGACTGGCCGCGTTTGCAACCGAATCGCGAAAGGTAAGTTCACGCTTGAAGGCAAAGAATACACATTGGCGATCAACAACGAACCCAACCATCTACACGGTGGCGTGAAACGCAGCTTGGACAAAGTCATCTGGGACGCAACCCCGATCAGCAACGAGAAAGGCTCCGGGGTGTTGTTCAAATACACCAGCCCCGACGGCGAAGAAGGCTACCCGGGAGAGTTGAAACTTTCTGTTCGCTACTTTGTACCCAATGAAGGGAATCGGTTGTCAATCTCGTACTCGGCAACAACCGACAAAGTGACGCCTGTTAACTTGACCAATCACGCTTATTTCAATTTGGGTGGCGAAGGCAGCGAGACGGTTTTGGATCACATGCTGCAGATCAACGCTGATAAATTCACACCAACCGACGACACCCTGATTCCTACCGGCGAACTGAAATCGGTTGAAGGCACCGAGTTGGATTTTCGCAAGTCGACTAGGATCGGCGATCGCATTGATCCGCTAACCGACACGGCGGCAATCGGATACGACCACAATTTTGAGCTCAACGCCGCCAAAGAAGAAGGCAAACAGCGGTTGGCGGCTGTGTTAAAGGATCCTAAGTCGGGACGCATTTTGCGAATCACGACTACCGAAATCGGCATTCAGCTATACAGCGGCAATTTTCTTAAAGGCCAAAAGGGAAAAGGCGGAAAAGTCTATCCACATCGCAGCGCCTGTTGCTTGGAGACGCAGCATTTTCCCAATAGCGTCAACCATGACAAATTCCCAACCACCATTTTGAAACCTGGCGACAAATTTCAATCAAGCACCACACTGATTTTCCCAACCGCCAAGCAAAAGCCAGAATAGCCGCTGGTCAGTGCGATAAAGCTTGCAGCTTGCCAAGAAAAAACCAGCCACAGCGGTTTCCCGCCGTGGCTGGTTTCACACATATCTATGCCGTCTCTCGCGATTCACTTTCATGTTTCGCCTGGACGGCTTGTTGGACGCTCATCGGAGCCTGACGATAGGTGTATGGCTGCATGACGAATGTCCCGTTGCCCTGTGTCATTGATCTAAGTTGATTTGAGTAGTCAAACAACTCCGCCAAGGGGGCTTCGGCACTCAGCGTGCAAATTCCGTTGACGCTATCCGTTCCGGTCACCGTGGATCGATGCCTTGCCAGATGGCCAGCCACCGCTCCTTGGAATTCGTCCGGACATTCCACCGTCAACGCCATCACCGGTTCAAGCAACACGACTTCCGCGGATGGCAAGATGACATCTCGCATCGCTTCGCGTGCACACTGCTTGAACGACCATTCCGATGACTCCTGTTTGTGTTCACCACCGTCAGTCAAAACCAATCTCGCGCCGACAACGGGATAACCACCAATCGGTCCCTTCGCCAACGTTTCGACAAATCCGTCTCGAACCGCTGTGATGTAGCGCGATTGAATACGTCCGCCGGTGATCTCGTCTTGGAAATCGAATTCCACGTCTTCGTCGTCCAAAATCGGCTCCAGTCGACCAAAGATATGCGCAAACATACCTGGGCCGCCTGTCATCTTTTTCAGCCGATGTTCAAACGTCGTCGCGCGTGTCGGACTTTCCTTGTAAGCCACGCGAGGGTGGCCGACAATGCATTCGCAACCGTAGTCGGTCTTGATTCGTTCGACGTAGACTTCCAGGTGTAGTTGTCCCATGCCAGCGATCAACGTTTCCCCCGTTTCTGAATCGGTCGAAACACGGAACGTGGGATCTTCACGACGAAAACGATCGAGTGCCTTGGCCAGTTTGCTTGCGTCGGCACGCCGCTTGGGCGCGATCGATAACCGCATCACTGGATCAGCCGCGACGATGTTTTCCAACGTCATCTGGCAGCCCGGCGACGTGAACGTATCACCAGACGCGCAATCGATCCCGATCACAGCGATGATATCCCCAGCCATTGCCGATTCGATTTCTTCGCGTTGATCAGCATGCATCCGTACCAGACGACCAAAACGGACGCTCTTGCCCGTTCGCGCGTTGCGGTACGAACCGCCTTTGCGAACGCTGCCTTGATAGACACGCAAATAAGTCAGCTGGCCAAACTTTTCGACCACCGTCTTAAACGCCAAAGCTACCATGGGTTCGTCCGCATCGCACGTCAAAGCAATCTCGTTATCGCAATCCGTCTGGGTTGCGAAAACATCGCGCTGATCTGGCGACGGCAAGTACCTTGTGATGGCGGACAACAGTTCTTGAACACCTTTGTTCTTGAACGCACTGCCCATCAACACGGCTGTCATCGTACCGTCAATCGTGGCGGACCGAACGACTCGCTGAATTTCATCGACCGATGGCTCAGCACCACCGTCCATCGCTTCCATCAGTTGTTCGTCCAGCAGTGCCAGTGATTCCAGCATCAACGTACGCGCTTCGGTTGCCGCAGCAATCAAAGAGTCATCGATCGCGCAGCGTCGAACGGTTTCACCATGCTCGCCGTCAAAGTAGACGCTTTGCATCGTGATCAGATCCACCACGCCAATAAAGCCGTCTTCGCAGCCAATCGGAATCTGCAACGCAATCGCATTGCAGTTCAATCGCTGACGAAGTTGCTCGATGACACGGCCCGGGTCTGCGCCCACGCGATCCATCTTATTGACGAATGCAATTCGCGGCACGCTGTAACGTCGCATCTGGCGATCCACGGTCACGCTTTGGCTTTGCACACCACCAACGCTGCACAGAACCAAAACAGCTCCATCCAGAACTCGCAGGCTACGTTCGACTTCGATGGTAAAGTCCACGTGTCCGGGTGTATCGATCACATTGATCGTGTAGTCGTCCCAGTTTACGCGGGTAGCAGCAGAGTTGATTGTGATTCCACGTTTGCGTTCGATCGGATCGCTATCCATCGTCGCGCCGCCGTCTTGACCGTGGACTTCGTTCATCGAATGGATGCGTCCACAATAGAACAACATGCGTTCGGTAAGAGTGGTTTTGCCCGAATCAATATGAGCAGAGATGCCGACGTTGCGAAGACGTTTAAGAGTAGTCATGTGTATCTTTCGTTAATGCGTTTTGATTCAAAGTGCGCAGCGGGCACCCTTTGCCGCGCTGCGGTTGTGTTTGCATTGGGGGCGTGCGCAGTGGAACGAGGCCAAATGCGCAGCGAGAAAGCGCTATGATGTTGGGTTAGTTGACTCTGGCTGAAACGCCAGACGCATCACAGCGCACTAAAGAATTGCCGAACGGTCATCGCTGAACCGTCCAGGCTGTGTGCTCAAAAAGATAGTGATGCAGAAGAAACGCATGTCGAGTGAAGTAGTTCTTGCGTGAAGAAAGACTTGACGCTTGATCGAAGTGGGTGAAACAATCGGAAACCCAGCTGCGAAGCAGCGATAGCATATAGCCCCATGCATTAGCATGGGGTTCGAGGCATTACACCG
>CAZZDZ010000282.1:1710-4489 GCA_964652675.1 uncultured Pirellulaceae bacterium | reverse complement strand
CAAACTAAGAGTGGCGATTTCCACCTACTCGCTCAGACTCATTCGGTCACGAAAGGTTCGCGCTGGCACGTTAGGGCATGAACGCGAATTCGTTGGAGTTGATCAACGCTCGGCAAACCAGGGCAAGACTTTCGTCTTTTGCCAACGCCAAACACGACTCTCGCTCTGTATCGTCCGGCGTCCGACCGAGTAGCAACTCGAAACAACGATCAACGGCTTTGCCTAGATCTTCTCCGGCGTCCTTCATCGCCCGTTCGGCGATTCGATTTGTTTGGTCGATCACGAAATCACTGTTCATCAGATTCAAAGCTTGCAGCGGAGTCGTCGACACAGGCCGCTTGGCACGTACCTGCCCACAATCGGGAAAATCAAACGCTGTGAACATCCGATCGTCCACTCGACGCATTCGTTCCTGGTAAAGCATCCGACGCCACGTTTCAGGGCCGTGGTTGTTGAGCACTTCCCATTGAGCGTAAGTTTTCTTTTCGTTGTGGATTCGATAACTGCGTCCACCGATCGTTCGATCAAGCACGCCAGATGCCTGCAAAATGCTGTCGCGAATCACTTCCGCTTCCACACGTTTGGGTGGGAAACGCCACAACAACATCGAATTGGCATCCTTTTTCAACGAATCGTCCAACGGAACATTGGATCGACGAAAAGCGTCCGACATCACCAGCAACCGAATCATCGACTTCATCGACCATGGTTTCGCGGCGGTTGACCCTTTGATGATCCCTTCTGGCGCCGTTGGATTGACGAATTCAGCGGCCAACCAATCAAGCAATTTCGGATGTGTCGGCCTCGCGCCCGCTTCGCCAAAATCACTGGTCGTGGGAACGATTCCAGTTCCAAACACGTGATGCCAAATCCGATTCACCATCACACGAGCGGTAAGAGGATTGTCTGCACTGCTGATCCACTTCGCAAATTCGGCCCGACGCTTCGCACCGGTCGCATCGCTCTTCAGCCCCAATTCGCCGTCAAAAATCGCGGGGCCTGACGGCATCACTTCGTCTCGCGGATTCTCTGGGCTGCCTCGATGTAAAACACGAGTCACCGCGGGACGAACGAACCGCCCCACAAAACTTGGCCTCGGACCTTCTTCGCCCAATTGGGCGATTGCTGCCTGGACGTTCTCAAGCAATTCCTTGCGATCGGGATTCTTCTCGTTCAGTTTCTTGTTGACATACCAAGTCCCCACCCAGGGTTTCCAAGTGCCGTCGGATTTCTGAACGTGAAGGTCAAACTCGTAACGCGGCAATTTCGGCTTGGCCGTCAAATAATCTGTGTCGTAAAAGTATTCCCGATTGCTGCTTAGCCTTAAACGCTGGATCGTTTGCGGCTCATCAAAATCGAATTGCACCCAAGGTCGATCCTTGGCTTTCTTTTCTACCTTTGCTCGCCAAGTCATCGTGCCATATTCGCCGTCGGTCAACCGATCAACCGGATTTCGTCCTTCGATACCTTTGTCCGATGAACTACTGACTTTTACGTCGTTGCTTTTGTGTAGAAGGTTCTGTTTTTCGCCTACGGCGCCGAACGCTTCCAATTCATCCAAGGTGACGTTGGTGCTTTTAAAATTCAGGCGAATCGCTTTCGTCTCGATCGGATTGAAATGCAATTCGCGAAACGCACCCCAGTTTTCTTCCCAGCCGCCGAACTTGCGCAACGCTCGACGTTGTTTGGCAATGTCGCCCCACAACTCATCGCCGCGGTGGCGACGGGGATGGTCTTTTGAAAACTCGGGGAATCGACTGCCAAATTCGATGTCTTGAAAGACGGCGGTCAACGAGTAGTAATCTTTGATCGTGACCGGATCAAATTTATGGTTGTGGCACCGAGCGCAACCCATCGTGACTCCCATAATGGACGCTCCGACTGTCTGGATCACTTCGTCCATTCGGTCAGCACGAGCCTGGCGGATGGCAGACGGTTCGCGACCGACCGTTGCGGCGGGCACATGGGGACCGGCGACTAAAAACCCGGTCGCTTCGCCCGCACCGTAGGAATCACCAGCAATCTGCTCGCGGATAAAATCGTCATACGGTTTGTCTTCGTTGAAAGCACGCGTCACGTAGTCGCGATAGATCCAAGCGTTCTTGCGATACAAGTTTGCTTCGGAGCCATTCGTTTCCGCCCATCGAATCACATCCAACCAATGCTGCGACCAGCGTTCACCGAAGTGGGGCGATTCCAACAGCCGGTCAATCATTGCGGTATAGGCGTGGTCAGCATCTTTCGCATATTCGATTTTGAAGGCGGTCGATTCGTCAGCGGTCGGCATCAAGCCTGTCAAGACGATCGACGCGCGGCGGATCAAAGTGCGTGCGTCCGCTTGTTCCAGCGGCTTGATCGCCTCCTTGGCCAAACGAATTTGCAAGAACGCGTCCATTGGTGTCCTCGCTCGGGGAACATTCGGCACTTCACCGCGTACGACGTCCTGAAAAGCCCAGTGATCAGATTTCAGTTCGTCCACCGCATCCATCTGGCCGGGTACGACTGCACCTTGCTGGATCCACCGCTCGATCAATTCAATCTGCTGCGAAGCGATCTTATCCTCATCCGGCGGCATCGCCATCTCTTCGTCGATGTGCTTGATGACTTCGATCAAATAACTTTTGTCGGGTTTGCCCGGTACAACGGCCGAAAGCCCAGAATCACCGCCGCGCAACATTCTTGGCCGCGAATCCAGCCGAAGATTCGATTCTTGTTCGTCTTCGCCGTGACAATGCAAACAATGCTCTTCAAAAATTGGCGCGATATCGTTTGCGTAGTC
>CAZZDZ010000282.1:0-1610 GCA_964652675.1 uncultured Pirellulaceae bacterium | reverse complement strand
GGATGATCGTTTGCGATGTTCTTCGTTTCGGCGGGGTCGGTTTGGTGGTCAAAAAGTTCGATGAAAACCGGAGTGGAATTTTGATCGCGATGATCGCGCCAAACGACCAACCGGTATCGATCGGTCCTCATTGTATATCCCATCAAGTGCTTTTCGAACAGATCGCGGTCCCATTTGTCCCCCTGCTGTGCGATAATCCGACCCTCGACCTCTTCGATCAACGGTCCAAACCAAGTTTCCCGCATGCCCTTTGACAATGGGTTCGCCGCCCATTCGCGCAGTGCCGGATTGGGGTACTGGCTGAACGCCGCTTTCTTCCAAGTCTGATTGGGGTTGTCCAACAACGGTACAAAACTGTGGCCTTCGGTGTGATCAGGAATCGGCAGCCCGGCTAGTTCACAAAGGCTGGGAAAGATGTCGACCAATTCCACCAAAGCGTCCGTCGCGGCACCTCGTGTTTTCATGTTCGGCGTCCAAATCATCATCGGGACCCGAGTTGCGATCTCGTAGTTTGTCGCTTTCCCCCAGACGCCCATGTCACCAAGGTGCCAGCCATGGTCGCCCCACACAATGATGATCGTATTGTCGCGCACGCCGGCTTGCTCAAGCTCTTTGATCATCAAACCGATCTGCGCATCGACGTAACTAACACAAGCCAGATAGGCGTGCTTGAGAGTCCGCGACAGTTCTTTACCAAGCGGACCGCTCTTGGGAATCCCCGCTCGAGTGCGAAGTTCAAACGAAGCGTGCAATCCCATCGCCGCGCCGTCGATCGGGGCCGTGGTTTCCGATGCCATCGGGATATTGTCGGCATCGTACAGGTCCCAGTACTTTTTGGGCGCCGTCCAATTCAGGTGTGGTTTCTTGAACCCAAGTGCCATGAAGAACGGCTTGTCTTTGTTCTTCACCATTTCCTTCATCGTCGCGATCGCACGAAGCGTTTCGTAGCCGTCGATATACGCGTGATCGGGAACGTCCGCGTTTTCATAAGCCGGCCCGGATGACAGGCCGCGTCGTGCCGACTCGCCGTACTTCTCAATCATCAACTTCATGTTGTCGCTTTTGATTTTGTTGTTTTCGGCTAACGCAAATGCTCCTTTGGGTCTGGGAATATTCTTTAGCCACTTGACGGGCTTTCGCGACCAAGAGTTTTCTTCGTCCGTGTCGCCTTGGTGAAAAATTTTGCCACAGTACGCCGTTTCGTAACCGTTTGCGATGAAATGCTGAGGAAGCGTGACAATGTCAGGCTGAAGTTCGCGAAGTGAAACGTAGTTGTGGAACAGGCCCGTTGTTTCAGGTCGTGCGCCCGTCATCAGGCTGGCACGCGAAGGCCGACAGATTGCTTCTTGGCAGTACGCGCGATTAAACAACAGTCCGTCGGCCGCCAGAGCGTCCAAGTTTGGCGACACAGCGATGGGAGAACCATAGCAACCAAGTTCCGGCCGCAAGTCGTCAACGGCAATGAACAGGACGTTCGGTTTTTCGGCAGCATGGAGGCTGAAAACGGAAGCAACGGCAAGCAGCAAACAAAGTGATCGCGAGAATGGGGGCATGTTGGTTCCGTAGGCGATTCGGGAGGCGTTTGCGACGCATTGTAGTGCATCAACTAA
>CAZZDZ010000281.1:7400-8534 GCA_964652675.1 uncultured Pirellulaceae bacterium | reverse complement strand
TCGTACTCGTACTCCTACTCGAAACCGTGGCATCGAGTACGAGTACCGGCGAAACGCCTGAGTACGAGTACGATCAGAAAAGTGGCGCTGACGCCGCAAACCTATTTCAGTGACACTAAATAACACGTCCAGCTTGCGTCGCTGGGAGCTTTTTCGCGCCGCCGCCATCCTGGTTCGTCGGCGCCAAAGTCGTCTTCGACTGCCCAGTAGACATACGTGTTTTTGAAACCGACTTCGCGCAAGATCTCGCGTACTTCGGCGATCGTCCAGATTCGCCAGCGATACACAAAAGCGTCGTTCAGCCGACTGCCATCGGGGAACGAAAAACTGATCGTGCAAGTCGCATCAGAAGTAATCGGATTGTAGGAAACTTGTTTCCACTGATACTTGAATCCATCTTTGCCTTCGCGAATCACTTGCGTGTGCGAAAGTCCTTCGATGCGACACTCGGCTCCGCCCATCATGTCAATCACCATGATCCCGTCGTCGGCCAATCTCTCCAGAGCAATGCGAAAGTAGTCCAGTAGCTCTTTTCGCTTCTTGAAAAAGTAGAACGAGAAATTCTGCGCAGCAAGAATATCGAATTTGCCAGGTGGTTGGTCGCGAACGTCTTGCTGGAGCAACGTGACTCGCGATTGCTGCGAGGCATTCAGCGCTGCCAAATTGTTTTCGCGTCCCCACTGAAGCGTCTGTTCACACGTATCGATTCCGACCGCCGTGCGTCGCTCGTCCGATTTGACCCACTGGCAGCTAACCGCAGCGGTGCCACAAAAATCTTCAGCCAGCGAATGGGCAGCGCGATCGCGTGCTTCGGCAAACGCCTGCAAAAAGAACCTGACTTCGTGGTCAGGCATTTGGACCGCTTCTTCGTAAAGTTTCAGTTTGTCCGCAGATTCAGCAAGTTTACGCTTGTTGGTTTTTGGATTGGATTTGGGCATTCGCAAATAAGGTTCGATGAAGCGAGCGGCGAAAACGATCGAAAGAAACTGCCCGCGTTTTGCAGACAATTCAGTCAGTCGCTGGAGGATTGGATTTGTTCGACAGCAAAAGCCCCAGTGGAATTACAATACACAGGCTCATGCTCGCCACGATCAGCGTGCACACCAATCCGCCAGTCATCGAAGCAATATATCC
>CAZZDZ010000281.1:3380-7300 GCA_964652675.1 uncultured Pirellulaceae bacterium | reverse complement strand
CGTCGCCTATTGTCGCAAGGCCTAGTTGACCGCAAACAGTGATCGCGAATAAGCCCGCAAAAATGTGCCCAATGGGTAGCAACTGCAAGAGACACAAGGCTGTCGCTCCTCTGGGCAAGACTAATCTGAAATGGGGAAAGCCAATGCCGATCAAAATGCACAGAACAGCAATGATTACGACCGCAATTCCCATCCCAATTCTCGCCGAAATCGATGTCACGGCTAGCGCGAAAAAGGTAGGCACAACGCAGTTCACCAAAACAAGTGCGCTCATCCGGATCGCAAACGACCTGATTTCCGCGTAGTTATCCGCATCCAGCGGATCGTCTAGCGATTCGACTGAGGGAGGCGTGTACGGATTAGTCATTGATGCCCACGGTGCAGAACTTGCGTTAGCGTTTGCGAACTTCGATGATGTATTTCATCAAGTCATCAAACTCTTTGCGGTTTCGCAGTTGCTTCACCAATCCAGCCGGCATCAGCGACACCTTGGATTCTTTGATGGCTTCGATGTTGTCTTTCTTGATCTTGATTGGATTTGGTTGTGCCAAATTCCGTAGCACAAGTTCCTTTTCGTCCTCAGAAACACGGATTCCCGTTCGCACTTTTGCGTTGACATCCAACACTTGGACTTGAGAAAACTCCTTGTCGATCAATTCGGATGGTCGCAAAATGGAATTGATCAATTGCTCGTGCGTCAGTTTGGATTTCAACTTGACCAAATCGGGGCCCATTCGCGCAACGCCTTTTGGTGGGTCATGGCAGGCAAAACATGCTGCGGCTGACTTGTAGAACACTTTCTTGCCGCGCGCCACGTCCCCATTTGCCATCGCACTTTTGGCTAATTCCGCAGGCGATGCCGCCATCAACTCGGCCTCCAACGCTTCGTTGGAGAACTCTTTGACTGGCGTGTTCCCCTTGGACGCTTCGAGCGGATGTTCGGCTAGCAAATCATCGGGTTTCCAAAACGTGTCTCGGTCGCTGGTTTCCTCGCGGATTCGCTTGACCATTTCGGGGGTGATCGTGGACGCTTTGTTGCCCCAAGTGTTGCGCACAAATGTCAGTACAGCGGCCAGTTCGTGGTCTTTTAACAATGAACGAAACGCCGTCATCGGTGGGACACCGCGCGACGGATCGTAGTTCTTTCCGTTGACCGTCATTTTTCCCCACACGCCATGAAGCGTCAGTTTGATCAATCGTTCTTCACTGCCGGTGACCCAAGGACTGTTGACCAAGGGGGGATAGATGTTGGCGTTGCCTTTGCCGTGGGGCAAGTGACATGTTGCGCAGTGAGATTCACGTTGGTAGACTTGCGCGCCAAGTTTGTAGACCTTTTTGTCAGCTCCCTTTAGGTGTTTGGGGGGATTGAATTTGACAAACTCTCTTTCGGCTGGAGCTACGAAATCGCTGGCGCCTTTTGTATCGACATTGTTCCAAAAGTGTTCCACTGTCTTGGCAGCAACGACCGCATGCTTGACGCTTGAACTCAGTAGCGAGTCTAGCAACGCTTGGTTGCGGACGCCATGCTGCTGGTGTAACCAAAGTGCCTCCAGCAAGTGGTGAGCCTCTGTTTCATCGTTGGCATCAAAACCTTTGATCCACGCTTGGGCGGCTGTAATCACTTCATCGGAATCGTGCGAACTAAGTTCGACGCGCGTTCGATGACGTACTCCGTTAACGGGGTGCTTTAAGTTCTCAAGCAGCGCCACGGTACTTTGCCCGTGGATTTTGACAGGCTTTTGAAGCGGGCGATCTTTGACGGTCAGACGAAAGATACGTCCGTGCTTGTGGTCGCGATTGGGGTCGCGAATGTTGTGTTGCATGTGGCCGATGATGGCGTTGTGCCAGTCGGCAACATACAGCGCGCCGTCTTCGCCGATCACGGCATCGGTTGGTCGAAAATTTCGGTCGGAGCTATTTAGCAACTCGGCTCCAGGAGTTCCCCAGACATGACCGAACTCTCGATTCTTTCCGTCTCCTTCGCGGTCAAGCGAATATTGTTTGACGCCCAGGAAACCAATCGTGTTACAGATCAAAAAGTCCTGTTGGATGTCATCGGGAAAATGTTCCGACGACATGATTGCGTCGGCTGCAACGGGCCGAAATTCTTTTTTCAGCAGCAAGTGCATTTTGAATCCCTTGCCTTCGGGACGCACTTGGTAGGAACGACCGCCGGTGCCGTCGTTGGCGTAGCAGTATCCCCAGTAGTCAAAGCTTGTGCCGTGGGGGTTGGGCGAATTGGCTGCGTGAGGCGTGATCGCGTACGTTCGCGGATCGAACCGATACATCCCAGAACTGCCGACGTTCAGGTTCTGTTTCCACGGAGTTTCGTGGTTGTGGACCAAGAAAATGCCACTTTGCCAATAGATTCCGCCGTCGGGCCCCATCACCAAATTGTTGGCGGCGTGGTGCGTATCGGCTGTGCCTAATCCTTGAAGCATTGGGAACTGAACGTCCGCCACATCGTCTCCATCGGTGTCTTTCAAAAACAGCAAGTCGGGACCGGAAGTGACGATGACACCACCATTCCAAAACTCGAAACCAAGAGGGTTGTGAACGTGGGCAAAGATCTTGCTCGTGTCCGCTTTGCCGTCTTTGTCGGTGTCCTCAAAGATCATCAACGAATCGTTCATCTCTTTGCCGGGTTCCCATTTGGGATAGGTATTCCAACTGGCGGCCCAAATGCGTCCTTTTGCGTCGACCTGCATTTGCACGGGGTTGGCCAATTCGGGAAATTGGACTTCGGACGCGAACAAATTCAGCTCGTAACCTTCCGGCACTTTGATTTTGGCAAGTGATTCTTCGGGGGTCAGGTAGTCGATACTGCCCTCTTTCTCTTTGCTGGAACTTTTGCTGCCGCCACCCACATTCGAGATGACTTTTACCGGTGGCGGGACATTGTCGTCGTTGACGGTGTATTGCTTGCCCTGCGCGGCTGCCCAAATCGCTTTGTCACGATTGGCAGTCATCACGTCCAGCATGACCAGTTCGTGTTTCAGTACTTCCGCGTTGCTTTGTCCATCGACGAATTTCAAAGTCGATCGTCCGCCCCAAATGTCGTTGCCATCGGTTGCGTGGTAACGGTTGTGCCAATGCCAGTTTTTTTCGCCGACCGCCGCGTATAGATTTTCAAGTTCTTTTGCAGCGGGGGCTGGTTTACCAGTCAATGCTTGGGACATGATTCCGGCAAGCTGCTGGTAACCGTCGCCGTTCAAGTGGATACCGTTGACCGTGTAGGACTGCGTCGCGGTTTGAAACAGTTGCATGGTCGGGGTGAACAGGTCAACAAACGTCGCGCCGGTTTCTTCGGCTGCTTTTCGTGTTGCATCGGTGATCGCGGCAAGGTTTGCGTTTAATTCGGTACCGTCAGGAAGATTTCGGTCGCCCGTGTTCTGATAAGCGATCGGGCTGAACAGTACAAAACGCAGACTCTCGCCCTTTTGCTTTCGCAAGTCGGTGTATCGCTGAACCAGTTTTACCAGCTCGCCGCGATGCGCATCCGCTTTGTTTACGCCTGCGAATGATTCGTTGTATCCATAAAAACTGAATACGACACTGGGAGCCACGTGTTGCAGGTATTCACCATCGTTGGTGAACCCTTTGTTGCGCGGCCGCTTGTTGACCAAGTCTCCCGAAAAACTCATGTTTCGGAAACTGACATTCATGCCTTTCAAATGGCTTTGCAAGACCGTTTCGACCCACGGGTCATGCTGCATCCGGTCGGCCAACCCATTGCCATAAATTGCGACCACGTCGTTTGCTTTAAAGCCAAACGGCTCCGCAGCGTTGGTGACTGGGACAAGCATCATCGCGACACAGGCGATGACACTACAAGGGACGAGAACGGTAGCTTTCAACGTCGATAGAAATCTAAGATTCATGCTTGGAACACAAGGAGGGGGCAGGCAGTTACTGGCGGG
>CAZZDZ010000281.1:0-3280 GCA_964652675.1 uncultured Pirellulaceae bacterium | reverse complement strand
AACAGCGGCGGGTAAGAACTTTCCACTATCCAGGATATCTGTGCTGGATTAGCAAAGAGTAGATTGTAGTCAAGGAATCGAAGGGAAATAGTACTCGTAATCGATCATCGAGGTTGCCCAGATGCATAAGCCAGCAGGAATACCAGAACCGCTTGGCAAAGTTCCCGTTCGCTGGGGGTGAGAGTCGACTGACAATAGGTGACTTTTCGATTGATTCGCCTGATCTTGAGCGTGAAATGGCGGTGTTTTCCCTTGATTGGCATCGTTTGTTGGTAAAGTGGGCTGTCCCGTAAAAAGTGCTGCAAAAAAGTGTGCAATCGTATGATTCCGACCAAGAATTTCGCCCCTTTGCTGACCGTTTTGCGTGTGGGCTTTGTTGTTTTGGTGGCAATGCTGTCGGGTAACTGTGTTGCTGGCGAGCCGAAGCCGAATGTGGTTTTCATTTTGGCGGACGACTTGGGGTGGAGCGATACGACTTTGTTTGGCACGACCAGTCTGTACAAGACGCCCAACATCCAGCGACTTGCTCAGCGAGGCATGACGTTCACAAGAGCGTATTCATCCAGCCCTCTTTGTTCACCAACAAGAGCCAGCGTGCTAACGGGACTTAGCCCCGCGCGTCACGGGATCACGGCACCAACATGCCACTTGCCCACTGTACGTTTAAAACCTTTCCAACCAGAAACGGGATCACCGAAACTAAAGACGCTTTCTCTACAGAGCGTTTCTCGACTGGATACCAAGTTCTACACGATGGCCGAAATGTTTCGCGACAATGGCTACGCGACAGGGCATTTCGGAAAATGGCATCTCGGGGCGGAACCTTACTCGCCACTGGAGCACGGTTTTGAAGTCGACATCCCACACCACCCGGGCCCCGGACCGGCGGGCAGTTATGTCGCACCATGGAAATTCAAGGACTTTGATCACGATCCAGATATTCCAAATGAACACATAGAAGATCGCATGGCCAAAGAAGCTGTCGCTTACATCAAGCAGCATCGCGACGAACCGTTCTTTTTGAACTATTGGATGTTCAGTGTGCACGCGCCGTTTGACGCCAAGCGAAAATTGATTGACAAGTACCGCGACAGGATCGTTCCCGGTAATCCGCAACGCAGCGCGACCTATGCTGCGATGATCGAGAGCATGGATGACGCTGTTGGAACATTACTTGACACGCTCGATCGACTTCAGATCGCCGACAATACGATCATCGTGTTCGCATCCGATAATGGCGGCAACATGTACAGCATGGTGGATGGCGGCACAGCAACCAGCAACGCTCCGTTGAGAGGCGGAAAAGCGACGATGTACGAAGGTGGTGTGCGTGGACCCGCCGTCGTCGTTCATCCCGGCCGCGTTAAAGCAGGTTCGCGGAGTGACCAACCGATTCAAAGCAGTGATTTTTATCCGACCTTGTTGGATCTGCTCGCGATCAAAGCTAAACCAGGACAGCATTTTGACGGCATCAGTATCACGCCGGCGCTGCGTGGCGAACGACTCAATCGCGACGCCATCTTTACGTATTTTCCACACGCACCCGGTGTGCCGGATTGGTTGCCACCGTCGGTGAGTATTCACCAAGACGACTGGAAACTCATTCGGATCTTTCACGGTGGTGACGCCGGTGAACACCGCTACAAGCTTTTCGATCTGAAAAACGACATAGGCGAGCGCAGCAACCTCGCCGACGAACAACCACATCGCGTCCGAGAGCTTGACGCGCTCATTGAACAGCATCTGATCGGAACAAATGCCGTTCGCCCACCAGCGAACCCCAATTTCGATCCCTCGAAATATGATGCGTCATTGGAAGGCAAAGCGAAGCTGAAAGGCGCCACGTCAACTGGCAAGAAAACAAAGAAAAAGCCTCGCGCGGTACCGGTTGCTGGCTGGCAGCCTGGAGGGACTTGCAAACTGTCCGTCACCGACGGAGTGTTGCGAATCGAAAGCACAGGCAAAGACCCTTACGCAAGCTACGTGTTGCCACGCGAATTGGGCGCTAGCGATATGTCACTGCGCATTAGCATGAAGTCGAACTCCACCGGAGATGGTCAGGTGTTTTGGAAATCGGCGGGCCGCCCTTTTTCTGCCGACCACAGTCAGAGGTTCGCTGTCAGGCATGACGGACGAGAGCATCAATACACCATCGGTTTGACCACCGACGCTGCGATCCAGAGCATTCGCATCGATCCCTCCAGAGGTCCCGGAATGATCGAAATATTAAGCATTCAACTGAACGACGCAAATGGTCAGTTGATTCACCAATGGCAATTCTGATTTGCCGTGAACCTGCAGCAAAATGAAAGCACTTTCAAATGTGATTGCCCTGAATGAACAACAATCAGTGGCCGCCCAATGAACGCACTTGGTCTCCCAAATTCACTATCAAGCAAATCCTAGTTTGTACAAGCACGCTAGGGATACCCGAACTTGCTTATCTTCTTTTCAAGCCTTCAAATCTTAGCCTTCATTTTTCGTTTTTGTTTCTTCCTCTTTTCTCCCACTTTTAGCAACCTTCGCAATTGCATTAAGGATTTGTCCGCAATTCATCGATTTCAGTTTTCACATTTTGTCTTTGGACATCTCGATACAGAGTTGGCTGAGTTCTTCAAGTACCGTCATTCTGGTGTTCCAAATCTGTGGTTTGATCTCTGTTTGTTGGGCAAGCCGATGGTTAGTTTATCTTGACGCCTTGGTTTGTTTACAAGCTTCAAATTTGAGTTGAAACAAAAAGAGTTTGTTAAGGAGCAGATCGGCCGGCGGCTTTCAGAGCAGAAACACCGCGGGGTCAATCGCCTTGGGGCGTCTAACGTTATCGACACGCAGAAGCAAAGGCCAGGAACGCCAAGCTCGGTTTGTGGGCCGATCCACGGCACGTACCGCATCGTAAGTGGCTGAAACTGCCGAAAGAAGAATGCGACAACTCCGATTTGAGACTTGAATTCAGCCTCAACTGATATTCTGTTTGTGCTGTCTTGCGACCAATCAGGGTCCAAAAGCACTTTCAAAGCTAAAACTTAAAATGGAATGTAATGGCAGATTCAATGAAAGATCGTCTCGAAAAGATCACGTCAGATGCGAAATGTCGCGGTCTACAGGAAAGGAGAGACGCAGAAGCCAGTCGCGAAAAGTAACGAACCGAGATCGAAGTCAAAGGGAAGCTAGTTGCGGCGTTTTTCGAACGTGTCATCCTGCCTGTATTTGATGACTTTGTTGCTAATGCGCCTGGTATCTACGACCCGTTATACGCTCGTGAACCCAAAGAACACGAAAT
>CAZZDZ010000280.1:5375-8536 GCA_964652675.1 uncultured Pirellulaceae bacterium | reverse complement strand
AGCACGCATAGGTTGTGAATTAATTCGAGACTGCGAATCTTCGGAGGTAACCCGACGCGTAAGTTTTGAAGTGGCTCAAAACGTCATCGGGTGGGTGATTTCCCGCAGGAATCGTTTGGGAACGCGCGTTTGCGTATTGAATGAATATTGAAATTGCGGCACTGAGTTTTTTAGGCCGGAGGCCGGCACAACCCTAGCCCATGGCTTCAGCCATGGGGTCGCATGTTAAACAAACGCAAAAGGCCACAGGCCGACACACAATTGTGGTTGCACCGCGATGATCTCCCCTGAGTCAGCGAAAAGTAATTGTGTCGGCCTCCGGCCTCTTGTTCTGAATTCGGATTCAATCTGGTGGCTGACGCCACCAGCTAGGGTTGTGCCGGCCTCTGGCCTAAAAGTTCACAACCTCGGCGTGCTGGTAAACGCTCAAGTCTTGTTACAATGTCCGCCTGTTAACAAAAGAACCAGCGGCATTACTGGAGAGTCTCGTGCGTTACAACTTGCTTTTTTCTTTTCTGGCCTTGGTTAGTTTTGCGGCCACCGCGTTTGCTGAAACGGTTGTCTATGTTTCGGTTTCCGGCGAACAACGCGTTATTGCGCATTCGCTTGAGGAGAACTCAGGCAAACTTTCGGTTATCAACGAAGTCGAATTGAGCGGCGGTCCCGGCTCGCTGGCGATGCATCCCAGTGGTCAATATTTGTATGCTTCGGTGCGTGGCACTGGCCATCTTGCCGCGATGCACGTCGGCAAAGACGGCGGCTTGGTTTTAATCAATGAGACCCCCGTCGACGCGGATCCTTCGTATGTGATGATCGACCGCGCCGGCAAATACGTGATCAGTGCGTACTATCGCGCCGGCAAAGTCATGGTGCACGAGATCGGCAAAGACGGATCACTCTCATCACAGCCAATTCAATCGATCGACACCGACGAAAAAGCTCACGCTGCGGTCCGTGACCCTTCGGGAAAGTTCGTGTTCATTCCGCACACAGGTCCAAACGCGATCTTTCAATTTCGTTTTGATCCCACCAGCGGCAAATTGTTTCCAAACGATCCGCCCAAACTCGTTCGTGATGGCAAAGCAGGCCCGCGTCATTTGTGGTTTCACCCCAAACGACCAATCGCGTTCGGTAGCGACGAACAGGGCAGCAGCATCACGTCGTATGACCTCAGCGACAAAGGCCAGTTGAGCAAAAAGGAAACCCTTTCGACTTTGCCAAGTGGCTATTCCGATAAGAACAGCACGTCGGACATCGAAGTGCATCCGTCGGGAAAGTTTGTGTACGTTGCCAATCGCGGCCACGACTCGATCGCAGGTTTTTCGATAGATGACGACGGATCGTTGAAGTCGTTGGGTACGACTCCGACCGAAAAAACGCCTCGTTCGTTTAACATTTCGCCCAATGGACGACACCTAATCGCGGCTGGCCAGAATTCCGGTAGACTTGCTCTTTATCAAATCAATGACGACGGATCGTTGAAGCAATTCGCGACTACCGAAGTCGGGACAAAACCTTGGTGGGTTTTGATCACCGAAAAGTAAAATAAAAGACTGGAATGCTTGCTCATGACGACGATTACATTCTGCGGAGCCGCTGGCACCGTAACCGGTTCCTGTTCGTACATCGAAAACGACTCGGTTCGTTTTTTAGTCGATTGCGGCCTGTTTCAAGGCAACAAAACGACTCAACAATTGAACTACGGCGAATTTCCATTCGACGCCAGCAAAGCCGAATTCCTGATTCTGACGCACGCCCACATCGACCACAGCGGCCTGCTGCCCAAACTGGTCAAAGCGGGTTTCAATGGCACCATCTACGCGACGCATCCGAGCGCCGATCTGCTGCAGTTTATGTTGCTAGATTCCGCTTGGATCCAAGAATCCAACGCCGAAAGGTGGAACCGCAAGCGCTTGCGAAAAGGCGAAGAGCCGGTCGAGCCGATCTATACGGTCCCCGACGCCGAAGAAACAATCAAACTGATCGAAGGGACCGAGTACGAGACTTGGTTCGAACCAAAACCAGGCGTGAAAGTTCGATTTTGGAACGCCGGACACCTGCTGGGTAGTGCATCGGCCGAGATTCGTGTGGACGACAAAAAGTCGGGCAAAGAACTCTCGTTGTTGTTCTCCGGTGACTTGGGTCCAGAAGAAAAAGCTTTTCATCCTGAACCGGACGCGCCCGCTGGCCACGACTACATCATTTGCGAAAGCACTTACGGCAATCGCGATCGCGACGACTATACGCTGGAGAAACGACGCGAGGCGATCAAGACTGAATTGGTTCGCGGATTGAAACGAGGCGGCAACGTCATCATTCCATCTTTCGCCGTCGAACGCAGCCAAGAACTGTTGCACGACATCGGAGTATTGTTGCACAACAACGAACTACCGCCTTGTGATGTGTATCTGGATTCGCCGCTAGCTCGCAAAGCGACGCAGGTTTTCGTCAAACACTCCGCCGAGTTGCAAGACATTGCGATGGACGAATCCCAACTGTTCAAACACAAAAACTTTCATATCGTGCAGAGTGTGGACGAAAGCAAAGCAGTCAACCAAATCAAAAAGGGAGCGGTAATCATTTCGGCCAGCGGCATGTGCAACGCGGGTCGCATCAAGCACCATCTGAAGGCCAACATTTTCCGCAAGGAAAGCACCGTGCTGTTCGTTGGCTATCAGTCGCCCGGAACGCTTGGACACATTATCACCAACGGTGCCAAGAAGGTCACGATCCATGGCAAGTCCTTTAAGGTCGCAGCCGAAATTCGTCGCTTAGGAAACTACAGCGCCCACGCCGATCAAGGCGAGCTGATCGATTGGGTGTTGGAGCGAGGCCCAATCAATGGCGCATTGTTCTTGAACCACGGCGATGATGACGCACGTGAGATGATGCGTGAATTGCTGGGCAAGAAAGGGATCGATACAGCTCGCGTGTTCATGCCTGTCTTTGACGAGACGTTTGAATTGGTACCAGGATCCGAACCGATTTCCACAGGCAAGCCCAAGCCAAGGATTGATGGTGACGAACTGCAAACCGACTGGCACAACGATTACGCAGCTTTCATGCTGGAGCTAAGCGGCAAGCTGGATGAGATCAAAGATCATAGAAAGCGCCGCGAGCTAATCGCCCGAGTGTCGGCAGCACTGTCGCAGTAGTTTCGA
>CAZZDZ010000280.1:0-5275 GCA_964652675.1 uncultured Pirellulaceae bacterium | reverse complement strand
CAAAACCACTGCATGGCGCGTTAGCGCAACCTTTGAAGCTCCGCCACTCGCTAAGCGCCCCGAGATCCACAACGGGTCTACTGGTAATATTGCCAATCGTCAGGCCACCAACGGCGGGCCGTGTCGGCAGCCAAATCACGATCGACCTGCCGCGATTCTTTCGATTCGTTGACTCGCAGACACACCGTTGGCAACTCGTGATCTTCCAAGTCCTTATTGAGAAACTCGGTGCGCAGGATTCCATCCGGTTGCTGCCCGCTGAGGTGCGAATGGCATGACCGAAGCCAGTTTTTACCGCCGTCGGATTCGCGATCACGAACCCAATCCTCAAAACAACCCGAATAGCCGTCATAGCGACATTGATGTCCATACATCGAAATCAAACGTTCGATCGGATGCCGGACGGTTAGCAGAACATCGTACGTACGCTCAAACGCGAATTCGTACGGGGTTTGCCCCAGTTCGCCCAATGCACAGTGCTTTGAAATACGTCCCCATTGGGCCATCGCCAAAATGTAAAAGCAACCAGCGCGCGAACACAATTCTGTGTGTAACGTCGATGAAGCCGTCTTGGGCGGAGTCAGAATCAACTTGCCCAAATGAAAATCGTAGATCATGACAACCCCTCCGCAACAATATCGTATTCGCGAAACAGTTCTGCCAAATGACTTTCAGCATGAAGTTTCAAATGTTGGTGACCGCGTCGCCACATTTCGTTACACCAGTGCATCGCCCACCAATCTTTGGGGATTCGAATCGGCAATCGGACAAACGGCAGCACATCTACGAATTCATCCAAGTGCCCGATGCAATGCCGGTACTTCAGCAATCGGTTGCGACGTACCGCGCGGGACAACAACCGAATCGGTTTGTCCCAGTCATTGTTCTGCTCGTTCACCGCTCGCGAAGTCAATTCGTAGGCGACTCGCATTGCATTGGATTGAATCGGAAACTTCATCACATTTCCGACAACAATGTTCTTCCAATGATCCCGCAGTACGATCGGCGACTCCAGAAACTCGCTGGGAATCGGCTGCATCAAGGTCACATCCATGTCCGTCCACCAGCCACCGTGTTGAAACAACAGTTGTGCGCGAAAAATGTCGCTGAAACCACCAAACGATCCCGCTGCTGCGCCTTGCGTGTACGCAAAAACTTCTCCACGCGGAATGATCTCGGCGGCATCACGCAATCGCGTACCCTCGGGAGCTTTCATGTCCAGATTGTACGTCCATAGCATGAACGAACCGTGATGCCTTAAAAACGAACGCACGGTCAATTCAGCCAGCGGAGGCAATTCGCCATCGACCCACAAGCCATGACATTGGTTCTCACTATTCATATTTTTTTGTCTCTCAAAGAAAGGACCGGATTCCAATCGGTCACGGAAAAAAGCTGGTCGGTCAGAACACCCCCAGCAAATCGATTCTCCAGTACCGGCTTGAGCCCAATACCGTTCAATCCAGTAAGCGGCATGGCGCAAACAAAAATCCAACGTCACCCAAAAATCGATACTGCCAACAATCACAGCCTGACCCAACGCTAGGCCAAGTATTTTTTCTCAAACCAGTTCCAGCGTCGTTGCTTGTTCGGTCCGGAAAAGTGAAAAAAGCCTTTGTCATCACCCCTTAGCGCCGGGTTCGTCCAGTTAGCCCAAAGATTGAATCGACGCGGCAAGTCCAGCACATCGATTTGCGCGTACTGCAGATACGGCACCAAAATGACTTCATCGCCCCAACAGGCCGCTCGATGGGGATCTGCAAAGTCAAAAAAGTTAGCCAGGATCGCCGGTTCGCTCACAAGCACACCTGCATTCCAAGTCCAATCCTCCTTGAATCCACCGAACCACGCCTTATCCCCGTCGGTTCGTTCCGTCCGTCTGGCCGCAAAACGCGCATCGCCAGCCACTTCAAAAATGTCCTCATCGGTGTGGATGTAGATATCCGCATCCAATTGCAAAATCCGATCGTAGCCCTGCATTTGAGCGGTTTTGACCATCGCATACTTGTCCAAGTAATGCATGTCACCGTGAATGCGTTTGATCAGCAGATCAGATCCTGTTCGTTTGGCGTAACGTTCGATGCTGTCGTAGCAACGCTCAAACAACCAAGCCGCATCGCGCTGGTCGTTGTAGCAAATCGTGATAGCGCGTCGTGTCATCAGTTCATTCTTTCAATCGAAAAGAGGATCAAGCAAAAACCGCAGACCGTGAACCTTTTGGATTCATCAGCGGCACGGAGCAAGCCGCCGGTCGGCAATATGCCTCTCGGTCCAAACGGCTCAACGCACAACCAAACTTCCGTTCGCGTCTGCGCCCACTTACATCCACAACTTCTTCTTTCCAGCGGCGCGTTGATTTTTGACACTGATTTTTGACACACAAAATTCTTTTCATGTTTTGTGTCAAAAAAGCACTGCTCATCGGAAACCTGTTCTTGTCGGCACTGCACTGTCGCAGTTGCCTCCCGTTTCGCATCCTGCTTTACACAGGTTTCTCATGTCACTCGCACAGTTTCTGCGTCGTAACGTCCACTCCGATCACGTACCCCACTTTCTCGCGCCCGATTCGCCCGACAGCTGTTCTTCATCAGGCGGTTCCTGTCGGTGTTTCCAAGTCACCGTTTCGCAACCCGGCGGTTGCTGTTGCGATGACGAAACCATCACAAACGGCTGTTTTTCCGAAAACTCGTTGCCACTTCTCACCGGGAACATTCTCTCGGCCAACGCTCGAGCCGAGTTGCAATCGTGTCCTGTTGGTGGCGCCTCCAGTGGTTCTTCTAGCAACTCTGCCGGCGAATCTCAGTTCCAAGACGGCCTCTCTGGGATCGTTCCCATCGATTGTTGCGACGATCGACCTCCCACCCCCGGCGTCTACTACTTTCAAATCAATGACGATACAGGCCTGTGGCAAAACCTCAGCGGCGCAGAATTTTCGATCGACGAAATCGAAAGCGGCTTCCAAATCCTGTTCGAAAATGGCGACACCGATCTCTTGGACGCCGACGGGGTATTCATTAGCCGCACGCTCGGTACCGGCGACAAAATCATCCAGGAAAACCTCGGGAGCGTCCCCGGCCAAGGCAACCAAACACAAAAGCGTCTCTGTACGACTCGCGATGAAAACGGTGTCAGCGTCACCGACGACGTGCTGACAACCTTTCAAGACACCGGCGCCGGCCCACGTCCCATGATCATGGAACATCAACGCACGACCGGGTCAGAAGCACCAACAAGTGTTTCACGGGTCATCTATACCTATTACGAATCCGGTGATCCCCACGGCGACGAAGGCATGTTGCTTAGTGACACCACACAGATTTACAACGCCGACACCGATCAATGGGAAGACGTCAAAACACAAATGTATCGCTACGATCCATCCAATGGATTATTGCGATACGTGTTGCACGCCGATGGATTTGCCGATCTGGTCGCCGATCCAAACGTCTCCGATCCGTTCACCGCGCCAGACAGCATCGTCGCGCAATACGCCGACGGCTACTTCGAGTACGACGAACTGGATCGCTTAACGACACGCCAAGTTCACGGCGGATTGCGCAGCTACACCTACGAGTACGAAGAAAACACGTACCCCGATGACTTTAACTACTGGCGCTACAAACTGGACGAAACCCTGCCGGGCGGAAACCACCGGATCACGTTCGCCAATCACGCCGACCAACCCATCGTCGAAATCAGCCAAGCCGCCGACGATCCGACCGAACAAGTCGTTAACTTCTACCAATACAACGAACAAGGCAAACGCACGCTGCACGCGCACCCATCCGCGATCGTCGACATTGACCAAGATTTTCCCGACATGCTCAAACGTCGCACCGACGGCACCTTCGAACTGCTGCGCGACGACGACGGACTGATCGAAATCAACCAGTACGACCCCGATTCGGGCAAACTCGTCTCGCAAAGTGTCAAAAAAGGCCAACACGGCACCGAGATCAAGCAGCGCGAAATCCAATACATCGTCAATCAAGAAATGGAACAAGACGTGTATTTCCCGGCAAAGGAAATTCAGTATCCGTCTGAGGCCGATGCCACACAGACAATCGTCACCGAATACGAATACACGTTCCACGCCGGCACCGCGACGATGGCGACACGAACAACGCGGCTGCCCGTGATTAGCGCCCAACAAAACGGAACCGGCACCGTCAACACGATCGACGAAGTCTTCGACGCCCAGGGTCGATTGGTTTGGCAACGTGATCCACGTGGCTACATCCAATACACCTGCTACGACATCTCCAGTGGTAGCATCTGCCAACGGATTCAAGACGCCGACACATCGCAGTTGACCGCAGTCCCCGCCGGTTGGCAAACGCCAGCCGACGGTGGCCAGCACATCGTCACCGACTATCAGTACGACGCCCAAGACCGAGTGACACAAATGCTTGGCCCGGTCCACTTGGCCATGGTTGACGATGTTCAAACCAGTGTCCGCACAGCGAATTGGACCATTCACAATGACGTGGCAAACACCACCATGTCCGCTCGCGGCTACGCCCATGGCGCCAACATGGACCAGTTCACTCTCGTCAACCCAGTCCAAATTGCCGTTCGCAACCCCGGCGACCACGTGGTCGCCGAAATCAGCGCCGTCCGCGCTGTCACCAACGGCAAACTGAGCGCTGACGACACCTTCAACCAAAGCGACTACGTTCGCTGGACAACCCACAACTACGACGAATGTTGCCTACGCGAAAGCACACGCGTTTACCACGACATCCCGGCCACTGGCGACGGCGATTCTGGTACACATTACAACGAAACCAAATTCGGATATGACGAAGCTAAGAACATGAACCGCACGGTTTCACCAAGCGGAACCATTCGCACCAGCGTCTTCAACAAACTGAGCCAAGTCACCGCCACGTACATCGGCACCAATGACAACGGCGCCACCGATAGCGATCCAACGGGTTCCAGCGCGGTTGGCTCCGGCGCCGCTGGCAACGACATGGTTCTGCTGGCTCAGTCAACCTACAACGACGACGGACAACTGGTCCAAACGACCGTCCACGTCGATGACGAAACCACCCGCGTCACCGAATTCGAATACGACTATCGCGGTCGCCAGACAATCGTCAATGGTGAAATGACCCAGTACACCTTGACCCATTACGACAACGCAAACCGCGTCATCAGTGTCGACCGCCGCGATACAAACGCCGCCGGCAACTTGGTCTCACGAAACGAAATGCTCTACGACGACAACGGTCGCCCGTTCCAACAAATCCAGCACGGTGTCGATCCCAAC
>CAZZDZ010000279.1:4276-8547 GCA_964652675.1 uncultured Pirellulaceae bacterium | reverse complement strand
GGCTTGAGTGGTTGTGTCAATTTGTTCGTCGACCATCTCCGACATGAATTCACGCGGATTTTTTTGGTCAAGGTGCTTCAAACCGATCGCCAGGAACCCGGTCGCCACTAAATTCTCTGTCCATTGCTGGTCGGTCTTGGCTGGTAACAGGTCACCTGCGATTTGCTGGGCGATGAACCGATCGTAAGGCGTGTCGTCGTTGAAAGCATCGATGACGTAGTCACGATACCGCCACGCGTGCGGGAACGGCGTGTTTCGGGATCCGGAGGATTCGCCATAGCGTGCGACGTCCAACCAATGCCTGCCCCATCGTTCACCGTACTGGGGAAGATCTAACAGCTGATCGATCTTTGATTTCAGTGCCGCGTCAGGATCCGCTTTGAAAGCAGTCTGGAAACGGTTGATCTCTTGCGGAGTGGGTGGCAGTCCTACGAGGTCAAAATAGATTCGACGAAGTAACGTGTAGCCGTCTGCACGTTCGGATGAAACGAGGCCTTCGCTGTGTAGTCTTTCCGCGACCAAACTATCGATGGTTGCGTCGCTTTCGCTAAGTGGGGGCGTGAAAGACCAATGTTCACTGCGGGCATGGTCGATATCTTCCGCCGTGATCTTGGTATTGAAGTTGGTGATTTCACGAACTCGCGGATCGGGCGCGCCCATGTCGATCCATTTTTTGAAATTTGCAATCACCGAAGCCGGCATTTTCTGGCTCGGCGGCATCTCGTAGCCTTCCCAATTGATGGCTTCCCACAACAGACTGTCGTCTGCATTGCCCGGTTCGATCGCGGCGCCCGCATCGCCCCCTTGCATCAATCCCATCCGAGTATCGAGCAGCAAACCGCCTTGGCTATCGCCAGCTTCGGCGCTGTGACATTCGTAGCAATACTTGACCAACGCCGGTCGAATATTCTCCTCAAAGAATTTGATTTGATCCGGCGATGTCTGCTGAGCACTAGCAACACTAGACATCAAAAGCGCGAGGGCGGCAAATAGTTGTCGTGTTTTCATGATTGAAACGTGGTTTAGTGTTTGCGTTTTGTTGAAACCGCTTAAACAGACAATAGTTTCGTTTTGCGATTGAAAAAACAACGACAACAGCGAATCGACGAACTTAAGAAACAGCAGAGAAAAACTGCGCAATGGATTTGGTGGAAGGAACCACGGATGGACACGGATGAACACGGATGTGAAAACTGGGGAAAGCTTCCTCGCGTGTCTTGCTCTTCATGGCGTGCTTAGCTCCAACGCATGGTTAATGGTCATTAAGTGGAACCGCCGAATGTCTCAATCGCGCAATCGAGCGTATTAAGATGCCCTTTCATCAATGCATCGTATCCGTCGTCGCGATCACGAGGGTATCCACCAGCAAGATTCCAGACGATCGGGACGGCCCCACGTTCACAAGCTGCAAATATCATCTGGTCTCGATCCCTCGCCTGTGCCAGCGTTAACAACCCTCCGCCCGCCGGATCACCTAGGAGTACATCCATCCCCGCCTGATAAATCACAAAATCAAATTCTTGACGTTTGATCCGAATTGAGATTTGGTTGATTGCTGAAAGGTAGTCTTCTGCATCTTGTCGACGTGAATATCGGAAACCTAGTGATTCGTGAGTGATACGGTCATCACCAAGACGCATCAAGATGTCGTCAGTGCCGTCACCGCGATGATAGTCGCAGTCGAGAATCAAAACGCGATTGAACGAAGGCTGTTTAAGAATGTGCAGCGCAGTGAGTGGCAACGCGTTCAAAAGGCAGAGCGGACCGGGGTGATCCCAATGAGCATGATGAAATCCGGACGACGGCGAAAATGCACACCGTTTCTTAATCGCTTCATTCGCAGCCGCGATCATGCTGCCGCCGCCAAATGCCACAGAGTCTGCCATTAGCTTCGAGACGGGAATTGTCGCGCGGTCGAACGTGGCTTGGTCGGCCGCGGCCACAGATAGAACGAATGATTTATCATGTATTTCTGCCCAGTCGTGCCATTGCAGCGGAGCGAAATCCGACACAATCTGGGTGTCGTCGCGTTGCCTCAACATTGCAATCAACCGGTGCAACTTCTGGTGAGAAGGGGTTGTTAAATCAGAAACGGCAACAATCATTTCGTCACGGAAAAAAGCATGCATAGACGACGCACGTCATCTTAGGTGTTGATAGTTAGTTGAGTAATTACTTTGTCTTTCTGCGGTCTATTTCTCTTTGGTCAGCCAGTCGACGATTTGTTTTGTTAGTTCGTCTTTTTTGTCTGAGCGGAAGATGTGCTGGGCGTGCGCGTTGCCTTCGATCTGAACGAGCTTTTTGGGTTCTGGCGCTGCTTTGAATTGCCGTTCGACGGAACTTCATATCCCGTCGCCGCGGCTGACGATAAACAATTTGTTCCCTTTCAGTTTTTCCGGTTCCTTGATCGGAGAATGTGCCAACAGAATCAAACGATCGATTTCTTTGTCTTTCGATTCGACCGACGCGAGGGCCGCCGCGCCGCCACCCATGCTACCGCCTACAACGGAAACTCGCTTCGCTCCTTGATCGTGTAAGTATTGGACGGCGGCCAGGACATCCAGGTGAAGTGCGTTACCTTTGCTGCCTGGTTTCGATTTTCCGTAGCCGCGGAAATCGATCGCAAGCACGCGCAAGCCACGACTTGCGAGCAACTTGGATTGTTCATCCCAGCTTTCCTTGTTGAAGATCGCACCGTGTGCCAAAACCACTGCGTGGTCGCCTTTGCCAAACAGGGAACCGTAGATCTGCCCGCCGTCTGTCGCGCGAAATGAAACTTCTTTCATCGTGACTTTCTGATCCTCGGGCGAATCACCACTTGCGCAGCCATTCAAGCCAGTAAAGCTGATCGTGATCACAGCGGCTGTGCGGATCATCAGCGAAAAAATAGTGCTACACCGTCCCTTCAACTTGTGGCAGGAGATCACGGGAGACGTAGAGTCCATTTCTGTCAAAGGAGAATGGAACTGAAACGACGTGATGGTGGGTTTGGAGGCATCTCGCATTTTTATCTTCCTGGAAATTTTTACGACGTGGCAAACTCGCTACGTCGGCAAAAACACTGCTAATGTTAAACACTGAACAGATAGTGGACGAAAACTTCGTCGCCAACTTTACCTACTGTTTGCTCCGAATGCGAATTTTGGCGTAATGCGCCCGCTTGAAGTTAACCTTGGATCGATGTTGCGGTTATTCCCTTGACACCTTAATACCTGCGACTTTCCTGAGGCATACTGAATGCAGATTCCAACCATTCGAGGACTGATTGATCGTCGTGTGCTTGTCAATTTTCGAGTTGACCCCGACGTGCTGTCTCGTGTTTGCCCATCGCCGTTTCGCCCGCGAACAGTTAATGGATTCGGCATCGCGGGTATATGCCTGCTTCGCCTCAAGCACATTCGGCCAAAACGTCTACCTTCTTTTCTCGGCATCTCGTCGGAAAACGCCGCACACCGAATCGCTGTTCAATGGGACGCGAATGGGGTCACTCACAACGGCGTGTATATCCCTCGGCGAGATACGTCGTCAATTTTGAATGCGTTTGTCGGTGGTCGCCTTTTTTCCAGTGTTCATCATCGGGCGAAGTTCGATGTTCGTGAAACGCAAAGCGAATATCACATTGCAATTGACAGCGTTGACAACGCTACGCACATCGTTGTCAAAGGTCACGCGACTTACGAATGGCCGAGCGATTCTGTTTTTGAAACGCTCGCACAGTATTCGCAGTTCTTTGAAGCGGGTTCTGTTGGATACTCGCCAGCAAGTTCGACGTCGCGTTTTCATGGGCTTGAACTTCAGACGTTCGATTGGCGTGCACAACCACTTGACATCACCAACGTTCAATCTTCATTTTTCGATGATCGCGAAGTTTTTCCAGATGGTTCGATTACGTTTGACAATGCGATTTTAATGCGGAAAATTGATCATCAATGGCATAGCCGTGAATCGTTTGGCTGCGTCGGCGGCTAAGATGGCGATTAGAATAATCGATCGGTATGCTGCTTTGTGTATCCCTGCGAAATACTCTCTTAAAAAGCTATGAAAAAGATGGATAGTAAACTCCGTTTTGTACCATCGGGCGCGGGAACTCGATTCGATGTTTTGGGCGGCGACCAAGTCGTGATCAAAGCCACCGCCAGTGACACCAATGGTGCGATGACGATTCTTGAAACGACCGTTCCTGCCGGCGGCGGTCCGCCTCGCCACGTGCATACTCGAGAGTCCGAAACGTTCTACGTGCTTGAGGGTGAATTTGAATTTGAAGTCGACGG
>CAZZDZ010000279.1:0-4176 GCA_964652675.1 uncultured Pirellulaceae bacterium | reverse complement strand
GGTCAGCGTTTGTGCAGCAGATCGCTCAAGATGTTTAAGTTAGAAATCAGGAAACCTTTATGAAAATCGGCATCATCGGACTTGGAAATATTGGCCGCGTCCATGCAAAGAACATTCAGAGTGGACTTGTTGAGAACTGCGAGATCACGGCGGTTGCCAACCAACCCATTGAATCGATGGACGATTTCAAGGCGCAGGGTGTCGCTTGTTTTGACGATGGAGCAGCGTTGATCGAATCCGGTTTGGTCGACGCCGTGTTGGTCGCCCTGCCAACGGCACTTCATGCACCGCTAGGAATCCAGGCGTTGAAGGCCGGGTTGCATCTGATGATGGAAAAGCCACTCGCCTGCCACAAGGCCGAAGGCGAACGGATTCTGGCTGCCAAACAGAACGACGACCAAGTTGCGGCGTTGATGATGAATCAGCGAACGCATCCTTGCTATGTAAAGATCAAACAGTGGATTGACGATGGAGCGCTTGGCGAATTGCAGCGAGTTTCATGGACCATGACCAACTGGTTCCGTCCAGAGATTTATTATCAATCCAGTCCTTGGCGGGCCACATGGAAAGGCGAAGGCGGTGGCGTGCTGATGAATCAATGTCCGCACAATATCGATGTTCTCCAGTGGCTGGTCGGAATGCCTTCGTCGATTCGCGCTCAATGTTCATTTGGTAAGTATCACGACATTGAAGTAGAAGATGAAGTGAACGCGTACTTTGAATTCCCCAACGGCGCAACCGGGCAGTTTTCAGCCAGCACCGGAGAATCTCCCGGCAGTAACCGCTTGGAGATCGTTGGTGATTTGGGCACGATCACGACCGACGGGACGGAAGTGACGTTGGTGCGAAATAGCGAATCGGCTGCCGCATTCAGTCGTTCGACCGATGAAATGTTCGGGACCCCGGAAACCACCCAAGAACACTTCAAGCCGACCGATGCGATCAATCAGCATGCTGCCATTTTGAACAACTTTGTCAAAGCAACGCGTGGCGAAGAAGAACTGATTGCTCCTGCCAGTGAAGGAGTCCGGTCGCTTGAAATCGCAGGTGCGATGATCTACTCCACCTGGATTGACGACGCGGTTTCATTGCCGCTAGATAGCGCAGCGTATGAAAAAATCATGCTAGAAAAAATTGCCCAGTCCAAGCCACGCAAGGTCGTTAAATCAACGGCCAAAGTGGACATGTCAAAGTCCTATCGATAGCGAATGGGATCAAGGGAAAAGCGTAACGGAAGTTGTCGAGACTTTCGGAAATCCACTAATCCCGGGCCGTGCTTATCTTTGCCAATCGGTTATCCTGTTCGGACGAGATCTAACCTACTGTGTGCCGGCGCTGCGTTGCTTTGCTGCTTGTTCCGGCCTACCTGAATTTCAAAAGGAATACGCTATGTCGGCCGTGGTGGACGGATTACTTTTTGCGTGGGGCAAGAACAAGGACTACGCAGAGCGGCTAGTCGCTGACCTGTCCGATGAACAAATGATTTTGCAGCCCGCCCCCGATGGCGGCGCGCGTGTGAATCATGCAGCTTGGATTTTGAGTCACTTGAACCTTTACGTGCCGATCATTGAATCGATTATTGCTGGCCGGGAATTCGAGGATCCAAAGGAAAAACCATTCGGGATGCAGTCTAAACCCGAATCGGATCGTTCAATCTATGCAAGTAAGTCTGAATTGATCGACACGTTCTCGAAGGGCCATGAAGCGGTCGCGACCGCGTTGAAATCCGCCAGCGACGAACTGTTTGATCAGCCAATCGAACTGCCAAGATGGAAAGAGCCGTTTAAGAATGCCGGTGGCGCCCTGCCGTACTTGATGGTCCTGCACGAGAACCTGCACCTGGGACAGCTTAGCGCGTGGCGAAGAGTGCAAGGAATGCCCAGCGTTTAACAATCTGAAGAATTGCGTATAGCAGGTTAAAAACTGCGTATAGTAATTTTGACGTTTACTTCAGCAGATCAAACTCGGCCTTTTCGATAACACGTCGCACCTTCGTTTTTGCGCCGGTGCGATGGTCAACCGCGCGATCGTCAATGAAGTTGTAAGTGCGGATCTTTTCTCCGCGCCCAGCATTGCCCAACTGAGATTGTCGAATCAAACGATAATCACCGTCGACTGCTTGCTGCTGATGATCGCGGACCCTTGCAGTCAAAATCTTTAGTGCGTCAGCGCGATTTGAATGCTGGTCGCGGCCGTTGATAAAGACCTTGATGCCGGTGGGAACGTGCGTCATTCGTACGGCAGAGTCGGTTTTGTTCTGGTGTTGTCCACCAGGACCATGACCGCGCTGCGTTTTGATTTCGATCTCCGAGCGGAGAAGCGGTTCGCATGTCGAACTTACGATGGGCAAAACAGCGACCGCGACGTAGGACGTGTGACGGCGCCCGCGTTGTTCGGTGGGAGGCACTCGCTGAACGCAATGAGTCCCAACCTCCGACCGTAGAGTGTTCCATACATCTTTGCCTTTTACGCTGGCACAGATGTGGCCATGCGTGGTCGATACGACCGTAACTTGAAGACCGCTTCGCGTCGCGTACTTTGCTAACGCGGCGAACAGATCATGAGCAAACAGTTTGGAGTCGTCACCGCCTTCGCCACCTTTGACTTCCAAGATGACTTCTGTTGCTGATCGAAGGGTTTGGTCAAAGACACTTTGTTTCACTAGTTTTTGCGAACGCTTGACCAGTCAATGGCAACTTGGCTTGCTGTCGACGTTTCCGCCGCTTTTTGCTTGGCATCAGAATACTCCTTCTGTCGTTTGCTTTGCGCCACGCCCAACACCGAGCGAGCACCAAATGGCAGACACCAAGTTCAGCCGATCGGTTCGTACAAAAATTGTCAATCAGTTGATCAACGCGTTGGTATCGCGGAAGATCTAAATCGCTTAATCTAAGTTAATCGTCCTTTTTGGCTGGCTTTGCACTAAAAACTCTTACTTGAAATACGCTCCATGACTGCAACGATTTTAGCGGGGATCGCTGACACCAATGCTTCGCTGTACCGACGTCTACAAGTCTCCTTGGGGGACCCGGCTGCTTGGTTGGAGATAGACGGACGCAAAATCGCGCTGGTCAGAGACTTGGAAATGGATCGCGTACGCAGCAATAGCGATGCTGATTTGGTAACTTGCCCAGCCGAACACGCTCCCGAATCGGGTTTAAGCTCTGACCGCGAGACCGCGACCGCCCAATCCGTCGCGCAATTGTTGGTCGACCAGAAAGTCAACAAGATTCATGCGGATCGGTCCCTGCCATACATCTTTGCGTGGCATTTGGAACAAGCTGGCATCTCGGTTGTCTACGACGATGAATTGGGAGTCGTGGATCGCAGGACGAAAAGCGAAAATGAGATCGCCTTGCTCGCCAAAGCGCAAAGCACGACCGAAGAAGTCATGCGGATCATGTGCGAAACGGTTGCCCGCAGCAAAGCGTCTGCCGACGGTACGTTAAAGCACGATGGAAATGTTCTGACCAGCGAAATTGTGAAGTCGATGGCCGCGATCGAGTTTTTGAAACGCGGTTTCACGATGGGCCACGGTGCGATCGTAGCAACAGCACCCCACGTCGCCGATTGTCATCACAGTGGGACCGGACCGCTGTTAACGGGTGTGCCGGTAGTGATCGATTTGTTTCCGCGCGACGAATCGTCTCGCTATTGGGGTGATTGCACGCGGACCGTTTGTCACGGCGAACCTACCGATATCGTAAAAGCAATGCACGCAGCAGTGGTTGCCGCCAAAGTCGCGTCGATCGAATTGCTTACCGCTGGCAAACTGGCGGGTGATGTTCACAAAGCCGGCGAAGATGTATTGATCGCTGCGGGCTATCCAGTGTCGCGCGGCGCGATCACAGACGAACCAAGCATCCAACACGGAACCGGCCACGGAATCGGGTTGAACGTTCACGAACCAATTCTGCTGGACCATGGATGTGGAGAAATCTTTGCTGGAGAAGTCTTCACGGTCGAACCAGGTTTGTATGGCCGCAAAACAGGTGGCATCCGAGTCGAAGACATGTTGGTGGTTACCGACGGCGAAGCAAAGAGCCTGAACAAGTTGCCCGAAGGACTCGACTGGAAGTAATGCCGCTGGACCAGCGCCACGGTGACTACCCGGACAGCGCCGAGTACCGGCGAAACGCCTGAGTACGAGTACGATCAGAAAACACTGCAAAGTGG
>CAZZDZ010000278.1:0-8638 GCA_964652675.1 uncultured Pirellulaceae bacterium | reverse complement strand
CGCCGGGCAGCAAACGAGTTCGGGCTGGCAACATCGCAGCGTTGAACGGTCGATGGGCTGATGCAAAACGCATTTGGAGCGAAGTCGCTGAAAAGCACAAGTTGCAAGTCGCCGCGATTCACAACCTGGCGTTGGCAGCCGTGGCCGAACAAGATTTTTCCAAAGCCAAGCAGTTGGCCAGAAAAGCAGTGCGACGCAAACCGTCAAGTTTGCACCAAAAGACACTGGTGTGGATCGAACTGCAACAGCGCGAATATCACAAGGCATTCAACTTGCCCGACCCGCCCGAAGGTTGGTTCGTGACGCAATAGTCGCCAGCAACCGAGAATCGAACCACGAAAAAAGCTCGAAGTCGCCAATGCGGCAGCTTCGAGCTTTCGTAGTTTTGGTTTTTAATCGCGACGTTACGCGGTTGCTCCCATCGAAGCACGCAACTTAGCTGCGTTACCCGCTTGTCCGAACGCAGTCATTCGTGCGACACAGACTTTTTGCATCGCCGCGCGTGCTGGCTTCAAGTAAGCACGTGGGTCGAACGCACCTTTGTCTTCGGTCAAAAGTTTGCGGATCGCACCGGTGATGGCCATGCGACAATCGGTGTCGACATTGATCTTGCGAACACCGCTCTTGATGCCACGCTGAATTTCTTCCACTGGCACGCCATAAGTTTGCTTCATCTCACCACCAAACTCATTGATGATGTCTTGCAACTCTTGTGGCACGCTGCTGCTGCCGTGCATAACCAAGTGAGTGTTTGGCAACTTGGCATGAATCGCGTCGATACGGTCCATCGCCAGGACTTCGCCGGTCGGTTTCTTGGTGAACTTGTATGCACCATGGCTGGTTCCGATCGCAACTGCCAATGCGTCAACGCCAGTTTCGGCGACGAAACGCTCGGCTTCTTCAGGATCGGTAAGCAGTTGATCGTGTGTTAGTTCGCCAACCGCACCGTGACCGTCTTCCTGTTCACCTTCGCCGGATTCCAACGATCCCAAACAGCCCAATTCTCCTTCGACGCTAACGCCTTGCGAGTGGGCGGCCTTGACGACTTCTGCGGTCACGCGAACGTTGTAATCGTAATCGGCAGGAGTCTTGCCGTCGGCTTCTAGCGAACCATCCATCATCACGCTCGTGAAACCATTGTCGATCGCGCTCTGACAAGTCTCGGGGCTGTTGCCATGGTCTTGGTGCATCACGATTGGAATGTGTGGATACAACTCGACTGCGGCCAACATGAGATGACGCAAGTAAGCATCTTGCGAATAAGCGCGAGCACCACGAGATGCTTGGATGATTACCGGTGAATCGGTTTCTTCGGCCGCTTCCATGATGGCCTGAACTTGTTCCATGTTGTTGACGTTAAACGCTGCAACGCCGTAATCGTTTTCTGCCGCATGGTCGAGAACAACGCGTAGTGGAACCAAAGCCATAATGAGCTTCCTGAAAAATCGTGGATGCGGGGTGTTTACTGGACGCCGATTATCTCACGAGGCGCTTGATCCGCAAGGGCTAACAGATCAGGCCCAACAGCTTGATTTCCAAATGCCCGGTAAGCCAATCCGCTAAGGGCAGTTAACGCAAGTCTGCCCACCGTTGGCGCAGGGCACAGCACTTTTGGGAACGGGGCATCCGTTCGAAAAAGCAACACGCAGCGCCAGTTGCTGGTGCTGCGTGCTGTTAACTTTCGATTCGACTCAAGCCGCTCGGAACGACCCTACATCGCGATCCAACCGCCCGAGTCGCGGATGACGGGTACCTTTGCCTTGGGAGCAGACTTTCTAGTCGGCAGGCGTGTCGTTGAAGGCTCTCGCGTGATGGCTGCTTCACGAACAGGAACAGAGATTCGTGATGACGCGGTGTTTGCATCATCACGCTTTTCCCAAACACCAGGAGTTCGTGTTGCTGGTGGCAAAGCGGGAGCCAATACGCGCGGCTCTGTTTGACTGGATGGGAATGGCGATTTCAGGCTTTCGGGGGCCTCGATCGGACGCAGCGTGCTGTACTCCGGAGCAAATGATTTTGGAGCAAGCGAGTTCGGAGCAAAAGAATTTGTTTCCACCCTTTTCGCTGCAACGGGCGTCTGCTGCCGGACCATTGTGCCAGATTGCGTGTACGTGTAGTCGTCTCGCAACGAGTCAGGACGAATGCTCATTGGCGGTGGTGGCAGTCGTGGAGTTTCGTCCAAACTCGGAATTGTCGCTTCTGGCTTGTATCGTACCGATGGTGCATTCAACTCAAGCGGGCCATCGTTCTTGCTCTCAAAAGGCTTTGTCCAAAACGAACTTTGCTCGACTGCTTCGCGGGGCGCTGTCGCTTTCGGCACAGTTGCAGGAGGCACGGTGGCACGAGGTACGGTCGCGCGAGGCGCCGTTTTGTTCTGCAGATAAGGATCTGCATCGCTACGGTACAATCCGTCTCGATAAAAATCGCTGTCGGTTCTTGGGCGAGCCGATTCCAATCGCGGTTGACCAACATCGTCACGGTCAGTCGATGGGCGGCCGGTCAACGGAGCGGTGTTTTCTCGATAGTAACCCTGGTCGGTCGACGGAATGGGAATGACGCGATCACTTGGTGATTCAATTCCGCTGACTTGCCCAACAGGTCCTCGAGTGGAACTGCCACTAACGGGACCACGAGTAGAACTGCCACCGATCGGCTCGCGAGTAGAACTGCCGCTGTTGGCACCGGCAAAAGCACCGCCATATCCAGGAAAGGTAGATGGCTGAGATGCAAATGGCTGCTGTGACGCAAACGGTTGCTGGCTATACGAGGGGCTCGCCGCAAAGTTTTGGCAGGTAGATCCACTGCAAGGAGGACCGACAGGAGTCAACGGGCCAACCGCGGTCGCAGTGGAGCCATTGCCAAGCTGGAAACTGCGTTGCACTTGGTTAAACGGCGTGCGTTGCAACTGTTGAACGTACGATGAACACGCTTGTTGCGATGTCGCTGCAACACCGGTCACCGGATCAACAGCGATCGTTGGTCGATAGTAAGTAATCGGGGCCCGGTAGTACGAACTGTTGTAGCCGGTTGCTAAACGGGACGTAAAGAACCGCGACAATCCGCCAAGCACTGGTTGAGGTGCAGCGGGGAAAAGCGGGCTGACCGATGGTGCCGCTATCCCTGGAGGAGCGGTGACTGGCAATCGACCAAGTCGTGCCACATTCTGGCCGCCAAAGTTGTTCGGGTAGATGTTGCCGGTTCCGTAGAACGGGTTTGAAGTCGTGTTCCCACGTAGAACGCTCGCCAAAGGAACTTCGCCACCCGTGTTGGGGCCACGAAACGTCAATCCGCTTCCGATACCAGGGCTAGTGAAAGCAGGAGGCTGAAACCCAAGCGGCGTTGGAAGTGGTTGCGCAAATTGAGTTTGTGCAAGTGCTGGTTGCTGGAAGCCGCCGGGAGCCAAAGTGGGTTGTGGAACCTGTGTGCTATCCAGGCTTGGACGAAAGGCTGCGTTCAAGTCGCCGGGAATGCCAGTTGCTGCAAGCGGGACTGATGTTCCACCAGGCGGTAATTGAAAGGCACCCGCGTTTCGCGAAACCACAGGTCGACCGGTATAGACCGATGGGTTGTCAAAGGTTTGTGCGAAAGCTGGAAAGGTCGTATTGGCTGCTCCGACCGGCTGCGGTGTTCCGATGGGTGTAACCGTTGCTCCACCGGCTGTTGCGTACGGTGCATATCCGGCAGCATAGGGAGTTGTTCGGCCAAACAGCCAGTCACCCAGCCCTGCATCGGCAGGTGGGCCTGACAAGCAGGTGGTAGCGAACGCAAGTATTACGATCCAAAGGCGCCGAGTTGACATCGACCAAGTCCCATGCAGTAGTTGTGTTTCACGCCGCAATTGCACGGCATGGGTTCTTTCCGAACGAAACGGACAGAGTTCCGTTGTAACTTGACGCCGCAGACAGCCATTGGTCAACGAAACATGAGCCTAGATTTGGCCGTTGGAAAAGTTTTTGGACATCCGTGCAGCGGATATACCGGTTATGTCGGCTTTTCCTGTCTTCTGGTCAGCGACTTGGACATTGGAGGGCCAGCCAAAGCCCAGCCGTAATGCTGTCGAAACCCAGCGTTTCACGGCCAAGAAAGTAGCCGTCGATCTCCGAGCGACGTAGCCCGACCGAACAGGCGCCCAGCCATTGTGATTCCGATCGCAAGAACCGGCCCTCCAATGGCCCGACCGAATTTCCGGAAACAAGCCAGATTCCCGGCATGCCTCGATTCCCGGCATGCCTCGACGACCTCCCACCGCGGCCTTCCAATCAAGGCCAACGATCCCCCGACAATGTTTGCCAGCTCTTACCGGACCCGAATTCACGCATCGCAGGCAAATTGAGCAATTCGCTGCGTCCAAGAAACCCACAAATCTTGGCTTTAGCCCCTTCTGCCATCGTGGCATTGTCGATACCATTTCGCGTTCGGCCGGCACGGAATGACGACCACTAAATCGTTACCGCTGAGCGACTTGCGGACAAAACCGCATCACCCATTGTCATGGTTGGCACACGGGTTGCTCAGTGGAGGAACTTCATCGCTGGCACTGCCACCGGTGCAGCACACATGACTTGACCGGTTGGCCTTCTACCCAGAATGGCACTCCGGACCATTCCCGTTCACATTTAACTGAATCACGGTTTTTGCCTTGGCACGCACATTTCTGCGGCCCAGGTAAAAACTCACTGACGAAACACAGGAGAGAAACGTCGTGGCAAAGCAAATCGTTTTCGACGACGATGCACGTGGGCCATTGTTGGCCGGCGTCAGCAAATTGGCGCGAGCCGTCCGCAGCACGCTTGGCCCTCGCGGCCGAAACGCCGTGTTGGACAAGGGCTGGGGCTCGCCCAAAGTCACCAAAGATGGAGTGACGGTTGCTGAAGACATCGAACTGGACGACCCGTTCGAGAACTTGGGCGCTCAGCTTGTCAAAGAAGCTGCCAGCAAGACAAACGATGTCGCTGGTGACGGAACCACAACGGCAACCGTTTTGGCCGAAGCCATTTTCAAAGAAGGCCTGAAAATGGTCGCGACCGGTGCCGACCCAATGGCACTGACACGCGGTATCAACAAAGCCGTTGAAACTTGTGTCAAACAAATCTCGAAATTGTCGACTCCAATCGACGAAAAGAAAAAGAGCGACATCAAACAAGTCGCCACGATCGCTGGCAACAACGACCCGACCATCGGCGACGTGCTTGCAAACGCGTTCACCAAAGTCGGCAAGAACGGTGTGATCACGGTCGAAGAAGGCCGATCAAACGAAACTTATGTCGACGTTGTCGAAGGCATGCAGTTTGATCGCGGTTTCCTATCGCCACACTTCGTCACCAATCAAGACGACGTGTCGGTCGAACTGGAAGACTGCTACGTGCTGTTGTTCGAAGAAAAAATCAGCAACAACAAGAAAATGATTCCTTTGTTGGAAGCTGTCAGCAAAGCCAAGAAGCCTTTGTTGGTGATCGCCGAAGACACCGAAGGCGAAGCATTGGCGACTTTGGTTGTCAACAAAATGCGTGGCATCCTGTCAGCTTGTGCTGTGAAAGCTCCCGGCTACGGCGATCGCCGTAAAGCCATCTTGGGCGACATCGCGGTTCTGACCGGCGGCAAAGCCATCTTCAAAGATCTGGGCATCGACCTGGAGAGCGTCAAGATTTCCGATCTGGGCGTTGCCAAAAAGATTCGCATCACCAGCGAAGCCACCACGATCGTTGGCGGCAAAGGCAAGAAAGCAGACATCGAAGGTCGCGTTGAACAGATCCGCCGCGAAATCTCTTTGACCGATAGCGATTACGACAAAGAAAAACTGCAAGAGCGACTTGCCAAATTGGCTGGCGGTGTTGCACAGATCAATGTCGGTGCTGCTACCGAGACCGAGATGAAAGAGCGAAAAGCTCTGATCGACGATGCTCGTGCGGCCACACAAGCTGCTTTGGAAGAAGGCATTGTTCCTGGTGGCGGTACTGCACTGCTACGTTGTCGCGCAGCAGTTGAAAAACTGGAAAAGGCAACCGAAGGCGATCAGAAGCTTGGCATTCGCATCATCAAAAACTGCTTGGACCAACCGCTTCGTGCGATTGCCAACAACGCAGGTTTGGATGGAGCCGTTGTCGTTAACCGCGTCGTGCAAATGAAAGGCAAGACGGACGGTTACGATGCCAACGCAGAAAACTACTGTGACCTTGTCGCCAGTGGCATCGTTGACCCAGCCAAAGTCGTTCGGACCTCGCTGACCAACGCCGCCAGCGTCGCTTGTTTGTTGCTAACGACCGAGTCGCTTGTCACCGAAATTCCTGTCGAAGACGACGGAGACGGTGGCGATCATCACCATGACCATGGTGGCGGCGGCATGGGAGGAATGGGCGGCATGGATATGGGTGGCATGGGCGGAATGGGTGGCATGGGCGGCATGATGTAAGCCGCTCGCGATCCCCATCGCACAGTACCTTTGAGATGCTGAATCTTTTAGATGCTGAAACTTTGAAAACGCTGAACTCAAAAAAGTCGGCTCGTACCGCGAGCCGACTTACGAAACAAACAACACACACACGATTTTTTCTAAGAACAGAACCATGGCAAAACTATCTTTGCGTCCTCTGGACGATCGCATCGTTGTTCAACCCGAAGCAGCAGAAACGACAACGGCTGGCGGCATCGTGCTTCCCGATTCGGCTCAGGAAAAACCACTTCGCGGCCAAGTCGTCGCAGTGGGTCCAGGCAAGTTGATGGACAGCGGCAACCGCGGCGAACTAAGCGTTGATGTTGGCGATACCGTGATCTACGGTCGCTACGGCGGAAACGACATCGAAGTCGACGGTCAAGAAATGAAGATCCTTCGCGAGAGCGATATCCTGGCCAAAGTGCTGTAAGCATTTCTTTCAAGACAAAGCGAACCGTCAGGCACGGCGATCCCAGACCGACCTGACGCATCCGCCAAACCAAAACATAAACCACTAAACAATCGAGGAATTCTCTCGTGGCTAAACAACTCTTATTTGACGATCACGCACGTGCTCGCATGTTGGCTGGCGTCGAAAAGCTAGCCCAAGCGGTTGCTGTGACGATGGGCCCAACCGGTCGCAACGTCATCATAGATAAATCCTTCGGCGGTCCAACCGTCACCAAGGACGGCGTCACGGTCGCCAAGGAAATCGAACTCGAAGATCGCTTCGAGAACATGGGCGCCAAACTGGTCATGGAAGTCGCTCAGAAGACCAGCGACTTGGCTGGTGACGGCACCACGACGGCAACCGTTCTGGCACGAGCGATCTTCAAAGAAGGTTTGCGTAACATCGTTGCCGGTAGCAACCCTGCTGCGATCCGCCGCGGAATCGACCAAGCTGTCGAAGCCGCTACGGAACAATTGATCTCGATGGGTAAAGCCGTCAAAAATCGCGATCAAGTCGCCAACGTCGGCGCCATCAGTGCTAACAACGACCAAGAAATCGGCAACTTGCTGGCCGACGCTTTGGAGCGTGTTGGCAAAGACGGTGTGATCACGGTCGAAGAAGGCAAGAGCCGCGATACCGAAGTCAACTATGTCGACGGAATGCAGTTCGACAAAGGCTACATCTCGCCTTACTTCATCAACGATCCAAGCACGATGGAAGCGAACTTGGAAAACGCGTTGGTGCTGTTGTACGAAAAGAAGATCAGCAACATCCGCGACCTTGTGCCGTTGCTCGAAAAATCGGCTCAAACCGGTCAGCCATTGTTGATCATCGCCGAAGACGTCGACGCCGAAGCATTGACTTTGTTGGTCGTCAACAAGCTTCGTGGCACTCTGAATGTTTGTGCTGTGAAGGCTCCTGGTTTCGGCGATCGCCGCAAAGCCATGTTGGGTGACATCGCAACGTTGACCGGCGGTCAATTGATCAGCGAAGATCTCGGCATCCAACTAGAAAACGTCACACTGGAACAACTTGGCCGCGCCAAGAACGTGACAGTCGACAAAGGCAGCACGACGATGATCGAAGGTGGCGGCAAGCGTGCTGACATCGACAAACGTGTTGCTCAAATTCGTGCTCAAATCGAACAAACCGATAGCGAGTACGACAAAGAAAAATACCAAGAGCGTTTGGCCAAATTGGCTGGCGGTGTTGCTGTGATCAGCGTCGGTGCCGAAACCGAAGCAGAGATGAAGCAGACCAAGGCTCGTTTGGAAGACGCATTGCACGCCACACGTGCTGCATTGGAAGAAGGCATCTTGCCAGGCGGCGGCGTCGCACTGGTTCGTTGCAAAGAAGCTGTCGAAGCGGCCAAGAAGAAGGCGAAGGGCGACGAGAAAATCGGCGTCGATATCGTCTTGGGAGCTTTGGATGCACCAATGCGTCAGATCGCTGACAACGGCGGCATCGACGGCAGCGTTGTTGTCGACGAAGTCAGCCAGAAGGCGACCAACATCGGCTACAACGCCAACACCGGAAAGTATGGCGACATGCTAAAGGAAGGCGTCATTGACCCAGTAAAAGTAGCTCGCACCGCACTGGCAAACGCCGGCAGCATCGCAGGCTTGTTGCTGACCACCGAAGCGTTGGTAACCAATTTCGACGACGACGACAAAGGCAAACGTCCAGTCGAAGGCGTCGTGAACTAGCGCTGCAGACGGTAGCTAACCTTGAATGAAAGGCCGTAGCGGAAGTCGTCA
>CAZZDZ010000277.1:3583-8642 GCA_964652675.1 uncultured Pirellulaceae bacterium | reverse complement strand
AGGAGCTAGAAGCAGTAGGAGGCAAAATGCTGAAAATAAAAATCTACAAAGCAAAACAACCTCCAAATTATCCAAAAACTTGTGTGCTGGATTTAGCAGAAGTAATTGTCTTGCATTGAAGCTAAGTAGTCAAAGGTTTCCATTGTCTTGGTTCAGCAATCAATTCCGCCAGAGCAATGCCTATTACCGCCATTGATTGTCACGCTGCAATAGCAACAATAGATTTTAATCGATGAACGCCTACATTTTAACCCATTAGTGATGCACTCCTGGGAGTTTCTGGAAATTGCTGTTTGGGGCCGTTTTTCGTCATCGTTGTTTTGCTCAACATCATATGGACCAGAATTCAGTCGACCTCGAACACTGGCTTACCGCGGTCGTCCAGATACTCTTTGAAAATTGTTTTCAAGGTGCCTTCTTTTGATTTCCAATTCGATATTGACTCATTGATCAGCACACGCAATTCTTCTTCGCCCTTAGTCAATTCAGGTTGCTTGGTGTCAGGGTTCTTGCTGGCGGCCAACGCTATGCCATACTCATCGAGAATAGAATCATTTTCATCGAGAACAGCACCGTTCTCATCAATAACAGTACCATTCTCATCAACAACTGAAGCAAACGCGCTCTCGGGAAGATGGCTCTTATTGATTGGGTGAACAACAAAATTTTCAGAGTACTCCTGCTTTCTTTGTGCCGCTAACGCCGCTTGATAATCCATAATCGCGACATCGGCGTGCTCGAGGGCAAGTTGCTTCAGAAGATACTCTTTGGGAACAGGCCCCAAGACCCTAGGTTCCATAACTACTATGTTGCCTTCCTCGCCAAACGCTTTTGCGAAATCCCATGCTCGCGTCCTTCCAGTTACAATAAAGCGTTTACCCATGAGCGCTTTTGGGCTAGCGTATTTTTTGTTTCTCATCCAAACGGCAGCTTGTCGTGTTCTGCAATAGGGGGCAGAGAATATGATTTCATAGTCTTTCTCGCGCTCTTGCGTTTTTGTGATTCCAGAAATTGCCATGTCGACGATTTTGTTTTCAACGTTTTCGAAAAAATCACCAAAGCTCATCTCAACATATTCTGGAGTTAACGGATCAACACCAAGCTTCTTTTCAAAGTCTTTGCATAACATTTCAATGATCTGCACATCAAAGCCAACACGCTTGCCCTTTTCGTTTCGAAAAACGCTCTGGCCATTCTGTACGTTGACCGCTATTCGAATATTTTTTGTCATTTTAATTCTTGATAGGCATGACTTATAGAACTCGAACCTGACAGGCTCGCACCAACCTTGGTTTGGATATAGGTCCGTTTCTTCTAGAGTCGCTTTGGCACGCCAATACAAGACTCCTTCGGTGATTCCATCTTTGGAGGCCGAAACGACAAAGTCACCTGTAGGATTAGATTCTGATTTAATGATATGCTGTGAATAGAATTTTTTGGATTCCGACAGTTGAAGGTGGAATTGGGCTGGATTTTCTAGGATTGGATAAAGTTTAAACTTGATCTCATCTCCAATCACGTACCGAGTCTGTTGTTGATTTGGGCTTTGTGCAATAACGGAAGCAAGTTCCTCAGAGACTTGAGTTGGGCGATACAGCCTCTCAGCTCCAGGAATTTTTGCAGCCTCACACGCGTCAGTCGCCTTAGTGCTTCGAAAATCGAGGATTGCTTCATTAACTGCAGAACGAAGCGCATCAGCCTCTGGATTCATTGCCACTGCATATTGCTCGTATTCTGCTCCTCCGTAATCATTAACCATGCTTTCTAAGTTGGCTTGCTGTGTTTCACTGGTTCCCTCCCGTTTTAACGCGTTTTCAAAATCAGATGCTTTAAGTGGAACAATATGCAGTTTTTCCCTTTTCTCTTCATTCTGGTTCAGAAATTGTTCAACGAATGCGTAATCTGTAATCGCAGCGTCGCCTCGATCATCTCCCTGTCCACTAATTACAGCGTTGATGAGCAAGCCGACTCTCTGGTAGGTACGAGGAACCACTGTATTGCCAGGCCCAGTCAACATTTCTGCAGCAGCTTGAGCGCGAAAACCATCGTTCACTAGAATTCTCGCTTTTGTTCTAATAAGTGAATCAATATCTCTAATTGGATTTTCTTTCTTTGAAACCAATGCAAAACGAGTCTCGTAATAAGGCTCAGAAAATCGAATTCCCCACTGGCGTTCACGATCCTTTGTTCGAGTAATAATAGATATTGCGCAATCGATATCAGCTCGACTTGCAGCCTTAAACAAGCCGCGCCAGCTATATGCAACTTGTTCGATTTTTAAATCGTCGTTACCAAGATACTTTTCTGACAGATGCTTTCTAATGTGTTTAATGAGTTCTCCATTAAACCCTTTTGGTACGGTCTTGCTTTCATCCCACTCCAACAAATCTCCATCGAATTCGAATAGGCCAATTCGGAATTTTCTTGTCACCTCTATACGCTTGACAAGGGATTCATAAACTCCAAATTTTCTAACCTCACTCCACGTACCCTTAGAGCCACTAACACCGTCACGATCTACTGAACGAACACGCCAATAGAACTCAGAATTGAGGGGGACTTCATTCACTTTACCTCTAGGATTTCCGATGCCTGGAAGGCTAGATTCCGAGCTGATTGTAAGGCTCGTTCCAGCAAACGTTTTATCAATCACTGGTTTCTCGAAGTTATATTTAAGGTTAGCATCTTCTCTAGCTACTTGGATCTGGTACAAACGTCTATGATCAGATCCTTGATAAGTCCATTGCAGTTTACATTCGTCGCCAATATTGGTTGACAGATTTCTAGGATACTGGAGGACGATCGAATTCTTCGACTCTGCTACCAAATCTTCCCCGGCTACACCATTCTCTATCAAGTCAGCAAGTGAAACGTCTGCGCTGGCGTCTTTTGACAAGTGCTTCCACCAATTTCTTAATTCACGATCTAGATCATCGCTTATTTTCAGTGCAAGATCCTTGTCGAGTCTCTCCATTTCCCGCCTAAGTGCTGAGTGTTTGAATTCGCAATTAGGCAAAGGGCCAGTTATGGTCACAGGAGAGAGAACAACTCGCGTTACAGCATCTATCGATTCATTATTGATAAGTTTGTCTTCTAGTTCGCATGGAATTAGTAGAGTTCTACTTTCCTGTCGCTTTGCAAGGCTCGAAGGCAATAACTCAGGCTTGGATTCAGATGACTCCACTTCTAGATTATTTCGGTCATGGAGGGCTTGGGTCGCATCTGACGAACCTAATTTGGAAGCGTTTTCCAATACTTCCAATGACTCTTGGTCCTTACCCATCTTTGCAAGCATTTCCGACGCACGAAAGACTGCCCGAGCAGCATCAAGTTGGTCTTTGACCCACCACTGTTCGCGAGTGCCTTGACCGATGTCGATTTCGGTTTTGAGTAAACGGAACAGCCGTTCACTTTCACGAAAGAGCTTGAGTCCCTTACTTAAAACTTCGTTCTTCTGATCTGACCATTTTGTATAGTAATCGGCATATCTCCAGTTAGCAATTGCGAGCGCCCGAATTCTCGAATCAGTACTCGTGTCTTTGCCGCCTCGATTATATACCTCTTGTCGGCATCGCAACGCGTCCTCTAATATGTCGGTTGCCGTCAACACCTGCCCGTCAGCATGTAGCCACTTTGCATGTTCTTCAAGAAGCTCCGCGCGATACTCATAAAGCACCAGCCAATTGGGCCATTTCTTAATCGCTTTATCAAGATAGGCATTCGCCTCATCGTACCAATCCGATTCGATCGGAGATTCCAAACGATCCGAGGCTACGGATGCGTTTTTACAGAGCTCCGAATAGGCTAGCAGTATTGACGCATTCTCCGAGTTCTCAGAATTCAACTGTCGCCTATAAATGCCTTGCGCCATAGCGAACTGACGTTCAGACTTCTCTGGAATCCACGCCGTTCTTGACGAACGATTTTTTTTTGGACCGAAGAACTCCATAAGTAATGTGCCGTAGTTGGCGTGAGTTTCCGCGAGCAACAGTTGGTCGAGAACGTTTTCAGGGGTCTGATTAAGAAGCTCAATTGCGCGTTCAAAGTGTTTTAGCGCATCATCTAATTGCAAATCGGAACTTTTATACTTCGCCTCCATAAATGCCGCTTCGCCAAGCTTGTTTCTTGTTCGTGCTAACAAACGAATCCAATGAGGCTTGTAACTGTTTTCGGCTTTCACTTTCTCATTATCTGCTAAAACAGCTCCAAGCTCTGTGGTGGCAGCAATCCCTGCCTGCTGCTGAGCAATCTCTAAAGCGGTAGTCAGTTTGTCCCGGGCTCCATGCGGGTCACCTACAGCAAGATGCAGGCTTCCGAGTTCCACCAACAAACTGCTTCTTTGTAACAACCAGTCCGTATTCCCTAGATCGTCTTTCAAGAGGATTGCAATGTCGGTTAATGCTTGCCGAAGTGTATCAAATGCTTCTGGGAATTTGCGTAGTGCAATTTGCATCCGACCGAGCTCTAATTGCAATTCAACCCCTAAGGACCGTGCAGACATCCCGTCGCCAACATCAGACGATGATTTTGACACTAGCGATTGACAAGCCTCCATTGCAATATCGAAAGAACTGTTAGCATTTGCGTAGTCCCCAAGTCGCCTTTGGACGCGGCAAAGCACAAGATATTTTTTGGATTTCAACTCAAGATCAACATTCTTGATTGTGTCCAAGATTTCAATTGCTCGATCTGGATTGCCCCACTGCCCATGCATATCCGAATGGTCTATTTTGAGTCTAACCAATTCCCTAGCTTCTATAGGGCTATTTCCGCTACTAGCAAGGTAGTTACCTGAATTAAGAACATCGAAAGCCTGCTTCTGCGTTTTGATTGCCCTAAACAAGTTCCCTTTGCGTAATTGCAGATTGGCTAGTCGAATTTTTGCACGGTTCGCGCTTAAATCATCGGTCAATGAATCAGCATACTCAAGGTGTTCTTCTGCGCGTTTTGCCACCTTGTCCAACAAGTCGAGTCGACCAATTGGAAGCAAACTGTCGTACATATCAATTGCCATGAAGCTAAGCAGCCCTTCTGCAGCCACCGCGTTCTCTTCTGCAGC
>CAZZDZ010000277.1:0-3483 GCA_964652675.1 uncultured Pirellulaceae bacterium | reverse complement strand
TTAGCACGAATCGCTAGAAAGGCCGCAACGCAAAGAAAAACCAGGAGGAATCCGCAGGCGATCGCAGAAATCTGAAGACGCTTACGCGCCGCTTGACGTTCGGATCGCAGGCGTTCTTTTTCTTCTTCTTCATGTCTTTTGTCACGACTTTCCTGAACAATGCCCGTCAAAAGATCATGAGTCAATTCAATGTGGGACATGCCTTGACGGTCGCTGGCACGTAACACATGGCGGTTCACTAATTGCTTGCGGGCTTCTGCCGTTAGGCCATTCATCTCAGCGTCGTCGAAAGGCTGTGACTTTCGAAATCCAGTCGATGTCAGCAAATTCTCTTCAACGAAGACCTGTGCTGTAGTATCAAGGCCATCAAAGCTTTCCAGATAAAATCTGCGCAAAATGTCTTGGCTCTGCTCTTCCAAACCATCGGCGGTAATTTGACTCTCATTGGATCGAATTCGCGACTGATTAAGTTCATGACATACAAGTGAAAGGTGATTGGGTTCGACAGCGACATTTTGTAAATCTCTAGGGAGGTTGTTTGGTTCACCAGCTGCCGTTCCACCAGCGATCTCCACAATCCTGCGGGCGACCGTTTCCGTTACGATCCCTTCTCCTGGCCCCAAAACGGCTTTCATGGCCTGACTGCCGGACATTTGCTTCAAGGGATACCTGTTCCTCATTATTGCAGGCATTGACTTGCCCAAGGAGTCCAACTGAGCCACAAAGTCTTGCCGTATCGCCAATACAAAACGAAACGTTTGAGTATCAAACGGAATCTTGAGTTGCTTGCGATCTTTCTGCAATCGTTCGCGAAGTAACTTCGGGATGCGTTTTTGGACGAGGTCCGCCAACTCACAAAGAAAATCATTCGTCTTCGAAATCGATCGACCGACTGTGAAAACTTCTTCGAACTGATCGAGCACCACCACGGGAGTCACAAGATTGTTTTGATCGTCCCACAATTCAATCCGATGCATGTACTCCCAGAACATTTCATCGTCGAGGGCAACTTGCGGTGGAACGATCGAAGCGACTTCCAATCCTCTGACGTTCGCAGCATCTTCTATTCGATCGATTATATAGCGGCCATGATCCATCACTGAATCCGAATGATCCAACCGAACCCAGACCGGCAAGAATTTCTCTTTACGAAGCTTAGGGAACAACCCGGCACACAACAGGGAGGTCTTACCCGTCCCAGACGGTGCAAACACGGTCGTAAGGACCTCTCGACGAACCATACGAAAAAGTTTTTCACTATCTCGGTCTCGGCCATAGAAGATGTCCGTGTCGCTTTCTTCGTATGAACGCAAGCCAAGCCAGCGCAGTCGCGCATCACCCATCATGCTCAAATTGCTATTCATGATAAATTTCTCCTCTGCTGGCGGCTAACACTTCGTACAATACTCTTTGAACGCTCCAAAAAATCGCCATCAGGAATTCCATTAATGAACCGATTGCAATGGAGCTTATGAAATTTGGGTGGATGATATTCAGAAACAAGGGATGAATCATCGACAACGATTGGCTGAATGAAGGGAAAAGTATTTGGCCGAATCTCGGACTCCCGAATTGCGTGGCTCCATTCCATTCGAAAGAACCTTCGATCAAGAGTCTGTGTATTGCGAGAAAGCAGCGGCAGAAAAATTGAACAGGATTCGATATTGCGGCGAATCACGTATTCCCACTGGTCACCACCACGCAACGACTCTTTGTCAAGCCATACCTGGATCCCGTGACGTGAAAGTGCATTGCATAGATTAGTGGCTGGCTCTAAGTCCTCGCTTGCGTAGCTAATAAACACGCCATTCTTAGGAAAATTGAGCCCTAGGCTTTCATCAGGCAATTCAGTGGGCACCTCGGGTGGTTTGCCACCAAATCGTTCTTGCCATCTTTCGAACAACTCCTCAACGAAGCTAATGGAGTCTCCCAGTTCGTAGAGCACAGCATGGTGACGATTTAAAAAGCTACGAAGTCCGTGGTTATTAACTGAATTTTGATCCGCTACATATCCAGGTGCTGAATTTGTCACAAACAATGATTCGCCACGCGCGGAACACAACAAAAATCGGATCAGCCAATCAGGGTAGCTAGTTCCCATCCATGCCAAGGAATTCGGGAGTAGCGTGTCAAATAGGTTGACTGGACGATTATCTGGAGATTGAAGTGAGTTCGCGTACTTCAGCAAGTCATCTTCGGTTACCACGAAGTCTGGAGCTTGCTCGGCACTCCCGAACATATGGAAGATCAGTGGTGACTTTTGTGTGGCGGGGTTGTAGTCATCAGGGAGATCCGCAACTTCCATCATTGGAGAATAAGTTAGCTCTTTGGACACATTACGGCCATCATATCTCACATCGTCGAGAGCTCGTTTCAGCAATGAGTCGGGTGTGGTGCAAATAAAAAGATTAAAGTGCCTTATCTGTGCGAGCTTGCGAAGCGGATCCGGGATTACCTCGTTGTAGCTTCGCAGTAACTCTGCAACTTCGTATGACACATCAAGAAGATCGCCACCCTCGTCGCGATACGCAAAAGCAACATCACTTAGAGTGATCGGGCGTATTGGATCTTTGGGAAGGTCAAGCTCAAGCTCTCTCGCCAAGTCAAAGGCCAGCCGGTCGTAAAGAAAGAACTCTTTGCCATCCAAGTCCAATCGAAGAAGTTCTTTCCCAATGATTGGAACAATCCGTTGATCTTTAATCTCGTTGAGCAATCGATTCCACTGGACCTTCTTCATCTATTGCGTCCCCTCGTCGGTTTAGAACTTTATTAGTCAACGTAATTCGTCGTTTGAATAGAAAGATTGATTATAGAGCCATTTACCGGGCAACTGGTGTTTCCGGTGACTTTTCGACAAAATTTCTCGTAATGACCATTGTCTAGGCGGCCGATTCTTGCGATTCCAACTATTGGCCTATATCCACCAGTGCATTTGCCGTAGCTACTCGATGTTCCGACCAGTTACTTGCAGTTTCCAGTACACGGCCAACCGCTGAAGTAAAGCCCGGAGTTTCATTTGCCAATATTCAACTTCTTTCGATTGTGTATCCCATACTCAACAAGACCTTTAGAGCTTCGGTTGCGGTATCGCGGTCGTATTCTTTTTCGGGCTCAGCTAACTCTTGGTAGGGAACCAGACAAGGGTGCTTCTTGTTGGCATCGTCGCGAATGGGGCCATACGTCCAGCCTTCGTTGATACGCCTCAGTGCCCAAACTTCGTGCGTGTTTGCTGCCAACTTCTCGAGCAGCTGCTCTAGCGAAACTGGTAGTTCGATGTTTGACGTATCAATGGGTTTCGGGCTGTATGTCTTGTTCATATTATTAGTGTCTTTCTTGGTCGTAATCCCATCTGCAATTATCTTCCACAGTTGCCAAATGAGCCAGCATCCAGCTTGGTTAGCCATCCTGTTTGATCCAACACTTCAATGACTGGCTCAACATCGTCTTTTCCCAATGCCCAGTGGAGCCGGCAGAGCTGATCGT
>CAZZDZ010000276.1:0-8642 GCA_964652675.1 uncultured Pirellulaceae bacterium | reverse complement strand
CCTGCCATCAAAGTATCGATCCACGATTTGGTTACTCGGGCACTGCGCCACTCCGCTCAAGTACAAGCCATTCAAGACGCACCACTTATTCAAGAAACGGCGATCATCGAATCCAGTTCAGCATTTGACTGGGTCTCTTTTTGGGACACCACTTGGGACGACATCAACAATCCCGTCGGTAGCACACTAACAACCGGGTCGGCAAATCGTTTCACTGATCGCAATATCAACGGCAACGCGGGTGTTCGTCGACGCAACGTCTATGGCGGACAATTTGAACTCGCCCAACGCCTCGGTCACCAAAACACCAACTCAGATTTCTTCGTCCCCAACAATCAGGGTTCAGCCCGGTTGACCTTGAGCTACACCCATCCGCTGTTACGAGGAAAGGGCAAAGTCTACAACACCAGCTTTGTTTGTCTGGCAAAGTTGGATACACGCATCGCGTTTGACCAGGCATCGCAGGAGCTTCAGGAACATCTGCAAGACATCGCAACCGCATACTGGTCGCTGTACCAAGAACGAGCAACGCTTGCCGTGCGATTGCGTCTGCAACAAAAACTGCAGGAGCTGCTCGGCGACATCGAAGCGCGTCGCAGCGTCGACACATACAACATTCAAGTAGCGCGAGCCAACGCAGCCATCGCCACCAGCCAAGCATCGCTGGTTCGTGCCCGCGCAGGAGTGACATTCGCCGAAGCAAGAATCCGGTCGTTGGTCAACGACCCAGCGTTGGGCACCGGCTACACCAAACACTCTGAACTGATTCCAACCGAGATACCGATTGTCGAAATGATCGATGTCCAGCCAGCCGATGCCGTTTCGGCCGCACTGCAGCTGAGACCAGAAGTGCGCCAGGCGATCAAACGAATCAAGTCTGCTGCCATTCAGCAGCAATTAACAAAAAATGAACTGCTGCCTCAGTTGAATTTGGTTACCTCGGTCTTCTCCTCGGGACTGCAAGGCAATTCAAATGTCGGCCGAGCGTTTATTGATCAATTCCAAACCGGTCGCCCCAGCTATTCCGTAGGCCTGCAATACGAACTGCCCATTGGTAACCGAGCGGCTTTGGCACGTCACCAAAGACGGCAACTTGAATCCCGTCGACTGGCAAGCATTTTTCGTGCAACGACCGAACAGATCACCATGGAGGCTCTCAATGCGGTTGGTGAAGTCCAGGCGGCATTCCAGGAGGCAAGCCTACAACAACTTGCTGTCGAAGCGAGCCGAAGCGAACTGCAAAACATTTACACTCGTTGGAAATACCAAATCGGCAGCGACAGAACAGCAGGTTTGGTTTTGGACGACATCCTTCGCGCAAACGAACGATTGAGTGGCCTGGAGATTGAATTCGTAAACTCCTCTTTGGCCTACAACCTGGCGTTGATGAATCTGAAAAGAGCGACAGGAACGCTGCTACAAGCCGAGCAAGTCGACATGGGACGTGGCTGCCAATGCAGATTGCCAGTTGTGAAACATGAAAAAGTTGGCCCCGGTTTGAACCACGAACTGTACGACGCAGGCGGAATGCTTGAAACGTCCAATTTCGACGGCCGGCAAATCCTGCAGGGCGCCAACGCACAATAGTCCCTGGCGATCAGCAGTCTCACGAATTTATATCGACACTCTTGACCGCAGCCGGCTGTGATTACAAAGAACCATTCCGCGCGATCGTTGACCAGAAAAATGGGAGCGCCTTTTCGCTTGGCAAAGCGAATGATGGGCACGTCAAACTCCCAAATGCTGCTTGGCAAAATCCGCGAACTCGCAGACCAGTACGCAACCCATCGCGAGACACAGTTGCTTGCCGTAGCGGACAACCTACGCAGTCAGCTTCGATCGGGAAAACCGCCAACTGATACGGACATTTTGATTCAGTCATTTGCACTGACGACCGAAACGCTCCGCCGCGAGACGGGCATGACGTACTACGATGTCCAGCTCCTTGGTGGGATCACGCTGGCCAAAGGTTGCATCGCCGAAATGCAAACGGGCGAAGGAAAAACAATTGTCATTGCTCTGCCTGCCGCATTACACGCCTTAACCGGACAGGGTGTTCATGTGGCGACCACCAACCACTACCTCGCAACACGAGACCACGCACAGCTTGAACCCGTTTTTCAGCGGATGGGCATTCAATCGTGTTTGCTGCCCGAAGATTCCAACATCCAACAAGCTCAGGCTGCCTACCAAGCCGACGTGACCTACGGCACCGGCTACCAATTTGGGTTTGACTATTTGAAAGATCAAATTGCCGCGCGAGATCAAGAATCAATCGGCGCCGGCACCGAAGCGATCCTAAAGATTGTCGGCCGGTCCAATCAAACACAGACGCGTCAACGCGGCCACGCCTACGCGATCATTGATGAAATCGACAGTGTGATGCTGGACGAAGCGAACACGCCGCTTCTAATGAGCGGAACTTCGCAACGCAAACCCACGCAACGCGCTTACATGGTTGCCCGGGACACCATCAACGAACTTGTCCAGGACGAACACTTTGTTCACCAGGAAGAAAAACGCTCAGTCGAATTGACGTTACGCGGACAAGACCAAGTGATGGCCGTCCACGAACAACGCATGCAAATGCGACTGTCACGACCCTGGATTTCTTACATCTACAATGCTCTGCGAGCCCGAGTCATCTTTCAGCGTGACGAAGACTACGTCGTCCGCGACGACAAGGTGCAAATCGTCGATCCCAAAACGGGACGCATCCATCCCGATCGAACTTGGCGAGACGGTCTGCATCAAGCCATCGAAGCAAAGGAATCACTCGCGATCACGCCGCCCAGCGAGACGCAGGCAAGAATCACTCGGCAACGCTACTTTTGTTTCTACGAAAAGCTCTGCGGGTTGACGGGAACGGCCCAAGGTAGCGAGTCGGAGTTTCGCGACACCTACGGTTTAACCACGACGGTCATCCATCGCAACAAACCCTGTCTGCGAATTCACACACCCACACGTTACTTTATAGATTGCGACACAAAAAACGCAGCCATTGGTCAAGAGATCGCCAGGCTGAATCAACTTGGCAGGCCCATCTTGGTCGGAACCCGCACCATTCTATCAAGTCTGCAGATCGCAAAAATTCTGCAGCAACTTGATCTCTCGTTTGAGCTTCTTAATGGTGTCCAAGACGACGAGGAGGCAGAAATCGTGGCTCGCGCCGGGCAATGCCGCGCTATCACCATTGCCACGAACATCGCCGGCCGAGGAACCGATATTCCGATCCAGCCCGAAGCGAAATCGTTAGGCGGATTACACATGTTGGCCAGCGAACATCACCAAAGCGTCCGCGTTGACGGCCAACTAATCGGTCGGTCAGCACGCCAGGGAGAACCAGGGTCTTGTCAGTTCTTTGTCGCTGCAGATGACGATCTGTTTGTCACCGGCGACCCACAACTAGCCCGCAAGATTGTTCGCAACGCTGACGATGATGGCGAATGCCGATTGGATCTTTCGCGTGAAGTTTTACGTTTGCAGCGAAAGCTGGAAGCAAAAGCCTATCTGGCGCGACAACAAATGCACCGGCAAGACGCTTACCGAGAACGAATTTTGGACACGGCACTCTCAAGAGAATAATGATGACTCACAAGATTCTGAAATCAGGGGTGCTGGCAGTGATCATCGGCACGGTTTGCTTCGCATCAAACGCTACAGCACAAGTGCTGACGAGCTACACAAAACCCTACAAAGAAATCGAGCTGGCGATTTCGCAACCCGGCACGATTTACCGTTTGAACGTCGAACTAGGTGACCGTGTAAAGGCAGACGATGTCATTGCCGAACTGGATAATCGTGTTCTACACGCCTCTCGAAAACTGGCCGCACTGCGCGAAAGTTCGCGAGCCGAAATCGATGCCGCAAAAGCCGGCGCTGAACTCGCCAAACGCCGATGGCAAAACATCAAACTTGTTCACAAAAACGGACATGCATCGGTGACCGAATTCGAATCGGTTCGATTGGAATCGGATCGCGCGCAAGCAGAATTGCAACTTGCCTTGGAAAAGATCGACGAAGCACGCGTTGACATCGAAAGGATCGAAGCAGAAATCGAGCAGCGCATCGCCCGCAGCCCTATCGACGGAATCGTCACCCAACTTCCCACCGATCCCGGCGAATACATCTCATCCAGCGAGCCAAGTGTCGCGACAATCGTGCAGATTGACAAACTACGAGCCAGCTTTCATCTCTCGACCGCTCAAGCATTGCAATTAACACTGGGCAGTCGCGCCAATCTGATTCTCACGCTGAGCGACCAGCATCAAACGATTGAAGCCAAAATCCAATACATTTCCAGCGTCACGGAATCCGATTCGGACACCGTTCAAGTTGACGTGGTAATCGATAATGCGAAGGAAAAAATACGTAGCGGGTTACCGTGCGAATTTGTGATGCCACTCACGTCGTTCGCAAAACGAAAGCAGACAGTACGATGATCAGCAATACACGCCAATCGTCTCGCACGCGCCGTGGCAAACGCCGAATGGCAAATCCAACGGCGTCCGGTAATTCAGCGGCGACGTCAACACAGAGTTCATCTTTGGTTTCGCTGCACTCGCAGATGCATGCGTCTATTGAACAGCTCACCAACCGACGATCCGGAATCAGCACTGAGCAGTACGAACAACGAACTGAGCAGTGCGAACAACGGATTGTCGATTCACTGCATCAATCCAATCAAGCTGTCGGAACCGCTTTGATTCGGCTTGACAGTGACCAGCTGATTTCTGCGATGGCCGGTAGCATTCCACGCGTGCTGTTGGAACCCATTCAAAAAGTGTGCGCGTCATCGCTGGCCCAGAGGTCCGGCCAACTGATTGTCCACAAAGAAACACGCTTGGCAATCTTCTGCAGTCCCGTCGTGGGCGTTTCAGTGCCACTATCGATCGTGACACTGGTTCCCGCCACCGACGTAACCCGGGCAGAGATCCGCGAGCATTCAGCAATCGCGACGTCGTACCTGCAGATTTGTCACCAGCATGCCACGTCCAACGAGTCGATTCGAATTGCATCACAGATGCGTGAATTGATCGACTTGACCGCTCGACTACAACAACACGAAACTTTTCGACAAGCCTGTGATGAGTTGGCGAACAGCTTGAAGTCTGAATTTGGAGCCAACTTTGTCGCGGTCACGATTCCTCGTCACAATCGGATCCGGATTGTGTCGATGGCTGGTGTTTCACAAGTCGATAAAAACTCTGCGGTCTGCCGCGTCATCGGCGAAGCTTGTGCCGAGGCGGCCTGTCATGAAAAGCAAGTCGCATTTCCAGCCGCCCAAAACGATCCGCAACATGCCATTGTATCGCACCAATCAGTTGCCAAACGGTTGGCCTGCAAACACGTGGTCACCCAAACATTACGCGATGACGACAAAGTCATAGCGCACGTCATCTGGGGTGAAAACAGTGACGATATTGTCGTGCAACGACATCGCGCATTCGCAGCCGCTTTTGCAGCGCCGGCAACACAGGCTCTGCAACTGGTGCGGCGAAGCGAAAAGACTTGGTTGTATCGCGCCTTGGCGTTGCCGGTTTCTTGGACCGCGCGTTTTTGGCGTCTGCTTGTGATGATACTCGTCGTTGCGGGGATCGCGGCGATGTGGATTCCAGCACCCTACAAAATTCGCGGCCAGTGTGTTGTGGATGCAGTCTCTCATCGGTTTGCCGTTGCCCCTTACGACGGAATCGTCGAGCGCGGATTTTTTCATCCCGGCGATGTGGTCCAACAAGGCGACTTGTTGGCAACCATGGATGACAAAGAATTGCGTTGGGAACTGGCTGGTGTGGTTGCCGACATACAGCGAACCAAAAAGGAACGCAGCGTCGCTTTAAAGTCCGGTGATGTGCCTGCAACCGTAATGGCAGATTTGGAAAGCGAACGGCTGGAGAACCAAAAGCGATTACTGGAGTACCGCCGCGAGAACTTGGAAATCCGCAGCAGCGTCCAAGGATTCGTGCTCAGTGGCGATCTTGATATGGCCGAAAATGCGGCCGTGCGAACCGGAGACACGCTCTATGAAGTAGGCCCTATCACGCCGTTGAAAATCCAAGTCTTTATTCCCGCCGAAGACGTGCTGGAAGTACAGAAAGACCAAGTGGTCAAAGTTTGGCTTGATGGAGTTTCGGCCGAGGCAATCGAATTACCGGTTGAACGAGTTTTACCACGTTCGCAAACCGAAGACGGCAGCAACGTTTTCGTTGCCGAAGCGATTGTCCAAAACGAGGATCAACGATTGCGACCAGGCATGCGAGGGATCGCCAAAGTCACCGGCAAAGAACATCCGATTGGCTGGAACCTGTTCCACAAACCTTGGGAATATCTGCAGTCACGATTGAGCTGTTGGTAAGACCAGCGGAACCGTTAAGCACACCCGTCCCAGTCAAGACAAAAACAATGATCCCGACCGGCAATCAACCTCAGACGCTTGATCACTTGGTGTTCGAGCTTGGCAACGCGATTGTTTCCTTGCGAGATGAACTGGAGTTTCAACAGCGAACCGTTGCTGGCGAAATCAACTATGTCATCGAAGACACCGCGACGGGATCCTTTTACCGAATCGGCTTTCCCGAATACTCGTTTCTGACTTTGCTTGATGGAAAGCGGACCGTTGATGACGCCATCGCGATTTGCGCCACTGCGTTGCGAGGCGAAACGATCAGTATTCAACGTGCCGAATCGCTGTGTAGTTGGTTGATCGAAAGTGAACTTGCCACAACACAATATTCCACCAACAGCAGTCGAATGGAGCAGCGACGTCGAAAGATTGACAATCAAAAATGGATCCAGCGAGTGAATCCGATCATGATGAAATTCAGCATTGGATGCCCTGACCCGCAGATCGGCATGCTTTATCGTGCAACGCGATGGTTTTTCAATGTTCCAATGCTGATTTTGGGTTGCCTTTTGATTGTCGCGGCGATCTTGCAAGTATGCCAGGATTGGTCGCGGTTTACCGGTGGCGGCAACGACGTGCTTGCAGCGGGCAACTGGATCTGGCTTGGCGTTACCTGGGTGGTGATCAAGCTAATTCATGAATTGGGACATGGCCTGATGGCCAAAAAATTTGGCGGCGAAGTCCGCGATTGCGGCTTGCTGCTTTTGCTGTTGATCCCAATGCCGTTTGTGGATGTAACCAGTTCGTGGCGTTTCCCCAAAGCACGCCAAAGAATCTTGACATCCGCGGCAGGGATGATGCTGGAATTGTCCGTCGCAGCCGTCGCGGTTTTTGTTTGGAGTTACACAGCATCTGGATTCGTCAATCAAGCAGCCTACAACATTATCCTGACCGCCAGCGTGACAACCATTTTGTTCAACGCGAATCCGTTGATGCGGTTTGACGGTTACTACATGTTGGTCGACGCTTTGGACATTCCCAACTTAGGTACCAAAGGCCAACAGTGGATTCATGCTCGTGCAAGATGGTTGTTTTTTGGATTGGCAATGCCAGATTCAAAAACGAACTGGCGCACCGTCGTCACAAAACTTTACGGCATCGCCGCGCTTGGATGGCGAATGTTGATTGTCGTGACATTGACGCTAGCTGCCTACACATTATTCAGCGGCATCGGTCTGTTGATCGCTGCAGGATCGTTGCTGTTAACGATCGCGGTGCCAGGATTTCGAATCGCCAAGTTCTTTTTTTGCGGCAGTGAAACGCAAAAACCTGGACGACTACAATTTGTATCCGTTGTTGGATGCCTAGCGTGCTTGACGGTAGCCGTGTTGATCTACGTCCCTGGCCCGTCGACTTTGAAAGCAGATGGTGTTGTACAGTACGACCCCCTGATGGTTGTGCGAGCGAAATCCAAAGGCTTCGTCAGCCAGCTGCACGTCCGCCCTGGCCAACAAGTCCAAGCCGGCCAGTTGCTCGTAACGTTGATTGACAAAGAGACAAGCATTGACCGCGACAACGCGCTGATCGAAGTGGAGCTTTCGAAAATGCGATTGCGACAGTTACAGCAAAACAGTCAATACGCCGCCTATCAAGCAGAACAGGAGCAACTCAGGGCAAACCAAGTTCGCTTGAAACAACTGAATAAGTCGACTGCGGATCTCAAAGTTCACAGTCCAACAAGCGGCATCGTCGTGACGCCATCCTTGGAAGAGATAACAGGACGATTCTTTGATCGTGGGGACGAAATCATGTCGGTCGGTGACACCGACAAAAAGAAGGTGGTGGGGCTTGTCTCACCTTTCCTGAGCAAACAACTGCAGCGATTCCGTGGCCAACAAGTTCAGACGTTGGTGTTTGGTAGCTGGCAACAAACGATCAACGGCACCTTGCGCACGGTCGGTGTTCGGGCTTCAAAGGACGCAGTTCACGACGCACTAACCGCAACCGCAGGCGGCAGCCTTACCGTGCAACAAATCGACCCTGGAAAACAAGCCGGCAACGAGCGAAGCGAAGCAAGATGGGAGCTAGTCGAACCCCATGTGAGAATCGAGGTCGATCTGGATCAGCACGCAAGCAGCCATTTGTTCGCGGGCCAAGGAGTTCAAGTCAGAATTCAAACTGACGAAGAGACGCTGTTCGATTATCTCAATCGACGAGTAACAAAATGGGTCCACTCACAAATCAAGACGAATCATGGGATCTAATTGGACTGAAAAGCTACTGCGTTTTACGAGGTTTA
>CAZZDZ010000275.1:0-8743 GCA_964652675.1 uncultured Pirellulaceae bacterium | reverse complement strand
ACGAAGTGGCGACAGAATGTAGCCTGGGGCGCGAGCCCCAGGTTTTGGGCGTCCCGTATCGGTTTCGTTTTTTCCGTCCATCATCGCCGCCGTCGGCGGCGATGATGGACGGAAAAAACGAGAGTTGGTGGTGCAATACCTTGAACCCCATGCTGACGCATGGGGCTATATGCTGTCGCTGCTTCGCAGCTGGTTTTCTGGTTGTTTCACCGAATCGATTTTGGCTCGTCCCTCGCTGACGCTTCGGGTTACCACAAACCAATGCCAATGGCGACCGCGGACACGAACCTAGGCTTTGACGATGTCTTTCATTTTGGGCTCCAGGTACGTCACCGTGGAGTTCATGCTGGCCAGGTTGCCGTAATCTTCCTCTGGGATTTGCACACGATGGCGTTTTCGCAACTCCATCACGATGTCCAAAAAGTCCATGCTGTCCAATTCTAATTGGTCGCGGAACGCTTTCTCGTCATCCAGGCTATCTAGATCTTCGTCTGGTGAGATGTCATCGAGAATGTCCAGAATCTCATCACGAATTTCAGCAGGGGTCATCGTTCTTATGTTGAGTTAAAAGGGGATGGTTGATTTTTAAACGCGGCCGATGATCACGACCGAGTTGATGCCGAGCATTCCGAACGAATTGTTCAGAACATAGTCGACTTGTTTCGTTTCTTGTGGTTCATTCAAAACCAGTCCAGGCAAATCGCAATCGGGGTCCAGTTCATCGACATTGATCGTGGGATGAACAACTCGATCACGAAAAGACATTAAGTTGCCGGCAAGCTCCAATGCACCCGCCGCTCCCATCGCGTGGCCAATGTAGCTCTTAGTGTTATTGATTCGCACGGTTTCGCAATTGCCGAACACGGTCCGCAGCGCTTTGCATTCCTGGGAATCGCCACTGGCAGTGCCTGTGGCATGCGTGCTGACGATATCGATATCTTCGGCCTGGAGTCCAGCGCGTTTCAAGGCCATGTCGACGCATTGAGCTTGGCGTTCTGGGTTGGGCAGCACAAAATCGGTGGCGTCGGTATTCATGGCGTAGCCGACCAGTTCACCGATGATCTGGGCACCACGTGCTTTGGCATCGCTGAATCGTTCCAACGTATACAGGCATCCGCCTTCCGCGACCACGATGCCGTTTCGTTTGGTGTCGAACGGTCGTGAAGCTTGCGTTGGATCGTCGTGGGTCGCGAGCGCGTTTTGGCTATTGAAACTGGCAAAGATTCCAAACGTATGAATACTCTCGCTGGTGCCACCGGCGATTGCCAAATCACATTCTTTCAGACGCAACATCTGGGCGCCTTGGATGATCCCTGCGTTGCCGGCCGCACATGCCGCCCCGATTGTGTAGTGCGGACCGGTGATGTCCATGTTCAACGCGATCTCGCCAGCGGGATTGTTGGCGACGGTACGCGGATTGTGGTGATGCGACCAGCAACTGGTGTCGTAGTCGAAACCTTTGATGATGTAAATTTCGTTTTCGGTTTCGACGTTACCGTGTTCGGTGACGCCGACGTAAACGCCCACACGTGACTTGTCGGTGTTTTCCCAGTCGATTCCAGCGTGCTTGATCGCTTCGTTGGCTGCGTAAACACCGACGCTGCCGGCTCTCGTTCCGCGGCGGATCTCTTTCTTTTTCTGGTACCGCGTCGCTTCGAAATCACATACGCCGGCAACCGTTTTGCCAAAGTAACGGATCTCGTATGGCTGCACGCCGCTCTGCTTTGCCAACAGTGCATCTCGGTAGGATTGCCAATCGTTGCCGTTGGGCGCAGTCAGGCCGACTCCGGTGATAACGATACGCTGATCGTCGGGCAATTCTGAAGCAAGGTTGGGGGCGATCACTTGGGCAGGCTATTAAGGCAATTTGTACGCGGTTTAACCGCGCGGATGAGACAGCGATTTGTACCAAAAAGTTAACCATTCCCGCGAAAAGTGACAACGCCCTGACGTATTTTGTTGGTTTTTACGGGTTAGGCGCCAGAGTCCGACCTTAGAAAGCCCCCCAACGAATCAGTCGGCCACTTTAGCCCCGGGATCTTTCGCTTTAGACGCGGGCGTTTTTGCTCCAACTGTCACTCAGCGACCGAAGTCCGTCGTCCATCGAAATTCGGATCGAATAACCGAGGTTTTCCTTAGCCGCGGTGATGTCAAAGTAATGATCGTGTGCCAATTGGGCTGCGACGAAACGTGTCATCGGTGGTTCGGATTTTCGACCTGTCAATCGATAGAGCGTTTCGAGTCCTGCTCCGATTCGATAGGCGGTTTTGAAGCCGATGGATTTGGTTGGCGGTGGTGCATTGCCGATTCGGCAGATTTCGGCGATCCAATCCCAGCAGTCCACCGGTTCGTCTTGGGCGATGAAATAGGCTTGGCCGCCCGCCGCTTCGGGGCGGCTTTGCAATGCGTCGATGGCGCAAACGTGTGCATGAGCCGCGTTGGTGACGTGCACGGTATCGACCTTGTTGTCGCCGGACCCGACGATCCGCAGCCGACCGCTTTTGGCTCGGTCGATCATTCGCGGCAAGATGTGCGGGTCGTCGTCCCCCCAAATCAAGTGAGGTCGCAACGCACAAGTATTTAATACGTCCAACTTGTGAGCTTGCAAAACATGTTGCTCGGCGAGCGCCTTGGTGTGCGGATAGTGACAGAGCCAATTGGTCGCATAAGGTTCTGACTCGTCGACGCCGCGCTGGTGGTTTCCGTTGAACGTCACACTTGGGCTGCTGGTAAAAACCAACGTGCCAATCCCAGCAGACTGGCAAGCGTCGACGACGTGATGCGTCGCCTGTGTATTGATTGAATGATAATGATCCCATGGGCCCCAGACTCCGGCGACGGCGGCTGTGTGTACAACAGCATCGACGTCGCGGATTGATTCTCTCGTGAAAGACGAATCGGTCAGGTCGCCTTGGATGTGTTTCATTCCGTTTGCGACCAAGTCCGGGTAATGACGGCGCGAAATTCCGGTCACTTCGTCACCACGATCGATCAATTGTCGAACGATTTCGCTGCCAAGAAATCCGCCGCAACCGGTGACAAGAATACGCATTGGATTGGTGGATACAGAAAGAGAAGTTTTCGCGGGATAAGCAGCAAGCCCATCACACGAAAGTTTATAGCTGATCCACTGGCGTGGGAACTTGGGCGAACGAGATTAGCATCAACACTTGCTCCTGTTTGTGATCGCTGTTTTTGCCGCTGAACATCTGCCTGCCAATGCCGGCGCGGTGGCGAGTGGTTCCGATCACGTACAAGTCATCTTCGACACCGGTCAGGTTCAAGTCCAGTTGATCCAAGGACCATGTCTCGCGGCGAGTATCAATGCGAAGTGCCGTATCGCTAGCGACCCATTTTTGACGCATCGAACCGTGCTGAATTTCGGGACGCAACAACAAGTTGACTTGCTGGGCGGTCGCTCCCGATGTGGGAGTGATGGCAAACAAAAATTGTGGATCCTGCAGCGTTTTGCCAACCAGTTCGCCATCCAATCGTGCCATCGTCACATGGGAACCTTCGATCGGTTGTCGGACGGGCAATTCATATCGCCGCCCCATTCGCATTGGGATCCGGCGTCCTCCGTGCGAAACATCGCTTGCCACGGACGCTTGGAAAAAGAACTCATCCAACACGCCTTCGCCCGATTGCATTGCATCCAAACGCAGTCGAAAACGATCTTTGCGAATCACACGCCCAACTCGTAATCCGTTGGCTGCCATATCACGTCGCAAACCGGAATCGATTTTTGTCTCGTCGACCCATTGCCACAACGATTGGATTTCATCGGGTGTCGCTTCGTCCACCGAGATCGGAACAAATTCGACTTCCACGACCATTGATCGCGTGTTCTCTTTTAGCTTGGGAAGTTCGGCGATCGGACGGTCTGTCGTTCGATCCGTCCAAGACGCGCAGCCGCAAACCCCTATCGCTAGCAAGGCTGCGATGAAGGCGTGCGGTAGTCTGCCGAGACGAATCACAAGAATTCAGTGACTTTCGAAACGAAATGGTTTGATTAAGAAAAGAGCAGCGAAATTGCAACAAACACGCCCAATGTTTGCTTAAAACACGGACATTACGAACCCATCGTCGGCGCCGTCAAGTTGGTATTGGGCCAAGGCCTGCGATTAATGGGGTGTTTTTCTCTCTTTTCGTGAAACAGCGTCTCGACTAAAGTTCGCAAACTACCCGCGACTTGTACGTCAGATGCGAAGTGAGAATTGGCAGGATCGCCGGTTCAGCATCTGGCGGGGACGTAAAAATTCACGTGGCCATGGAGGAGCCAGACCATGTTGTTAGACCGCTTAGATATTGATTCCCACGGACCTCTGAACCGTGTTGAATTAGGCCCCTTTTCCGAACACTTAAATGTGATCTGTGGTCCTGAGGGAGCCGGCAAAACCGCGATCGCGCGATTCATCCGCGACTCGTTAACCAACCGCCACTATCCGTTGGGAATGATGAGTTCATCAGCGGGCCGCGTTGTTTGGGCCGACCACAACGGAATCGTCCACTGTCGTCGCGAACAAGATGGAACGCCAACGGGTCGCCGTTCGGTGGAGTTCGAATCTCGTGGTGAATTCCGCAACGACTACAGCCAACATCGTCATTCGTGGATTTCCGCGATCGCGTCGCGAAACGATGCCACCAACGCAGCTCAGTCTTTGAACTTGCCCGAGTCGATCGTCGATGGCGTGATCACGGATTCGGCAGTGACAAGCGTTGCAAGAGTGGTTTCCGCGTGTGTGCGAAGTGGGTTGGACAACCCCGCTGTTTTCGCAAACCTGCCGATTCCTACCGATCGAAGTTATCTAAACGGTGATTCGCGAACCGCTGGTGCTGTCGGTTACGAACATCGTGATCGTCAAGATGATGGACGCCGCGAACTGCGAGCACAATTGGCTGACGTCGAATCAGAATTGACGCGACTGAAGACCACTTCGATCAACCGCGTCGAATTGCTCCAGCGACGAAACGAACTGGCCGCAAGACTGGCGTCGGCTGAATCAGTCCCGCAAGCTGCGACCAATCCTGCCTGGGAAATTCGGCTCGAAGAACTCTACGAACAGACTCGTCGCTTGCGTGTTGAGCGTAGTGAATTGCGTCGCTGGATCGCAGAATTGGATTCCGACTTGGCTCGCCGCCGAAATCATCATGGCGTCAGAGAAACCTACAGTGATTATGCGGCGCAAGCCGCAGCAATGGACGCCGATTTGCGTCGACGTCTGGACGACTTGGATGCTCAGATGATCCGCTGGCGTCGTGCGTTGATGGAAGTTCGCGGGTTGCGTTCCGCCATCTTGGCTGGACGCCGCAGCCAAAACGCGTCGCAGGAAGTGTTCGTTAGTGAGATGGATCACGCCACGGCAAGACGTCGTCGTTTGGACGGTTTTTTGAAAGCCGTTGATCGCTACGCGCCCGGTAGCAATTGGGATGATTTTTATGGGGATGCCACTCGCGGAAATCACTTCGTCGACGACATCGAATCACGAATCGAATCCGCCACGCGACAGATCGATTGGTTGTTGGATCGCTACGCAAAAGGCGACAACTTGCAGTCGGATTGGTTCCAATCGTTGCCAAACTATGCGGCCGCCCAGCAATCACGCAGCAACACAACGCTGGCCGAAACCTTGCGTACCATCCGTGATGATCTGCGTTACGTTCATACTCGGGCGCGACAGTCGTCTAACTATGCAGCGTTTAACTCGGGAGCGGCGGCAGCCGATCAGAACGAAATCGAAGAGCTAACGCGGTCAGAGCGATGGCTAACTGCTGCGATCGATCAATTGATGGATCACCGCGAAACTCTGCTGCGTGGATTCCCAACTCAAGACAACAATCAAAACGCTGATTGGACGTTTGCTCGCTACGAACGCGAACGAGCCGAGCGTGTCGCCGAGTTGCAACGTGTCGATTCGCAACTTCAACGAAGCGTTGTCGAAGCGAGTGACATTCGCCGCAGCATGAGAGACGTTCCGCAAGACAAACAGTGGATTGCGACCGAAAATCTGTCCACACGTGATGCGATCGCCGAAGAAATTCGACGCATCGATGAACAGCTCGCCAGTTCGACTCGACTGCAATGGCTAGAAAATCGTCGCGCTGAATTGCTCCGGCAGCTTGGCGCCGTTCGCAACCGAACTCACAGCGAATCGCCGTTGGCCGAAGAAGCCAGTCGGTGGCTAGTCCGCCTTTCCGCTGGTCGATTGACACGAATCGATTGGCCCTACGCGGCTTTCCGCGAAACGCGTGCTACGCATGGTCACTATGGCAGCGAAGTGACAGGTGAAACCCATGTTCGCATCAACGGCCAAGACGAAACGCATTGTTCGGCTGCCGATCGCGCTTTGGCCAGCATGGCCGTTCGCATGGCAGCCGGTGAGCTGCTGGCACGCACGGGACGTAGCATTCCGTTGGTTTTTGAAACTCATCGTGAGTTGCTCCAGTACACAACCGCGGCATCCTTTGCTCCTGCGGCCTACGAGTCGGACTGGCTATCAGGGGCTTCAACGGCCCAAGCAGCCTATCGCGATCACAGTTTTGATGGTCGCAGCAATCACCCGATTGCCGCCGCGTTACATGATTACACCCGATCAGGACATCAAGTGATCGTGTTGACCAGTAGCCACGAACTTTCGTTGCAACTGCAACGCGTTGGCGGCAGTGCGTTTAACTTGCACGCAGAACGAATCGTTCATCCCCACCGACCGCTTTGGAAACCACACTACGCGAGCGAAAAGTACGTTGGCCCCCACGCGCATACTTACGGGTCAAAACTGGCTCCAGACTATCGCGCCGTAGACCATGGCTTTGTGGATCAAAGCCACCAGGATTTTAGCCATCGCGATTATGGCACGGTTGACTTCACGCCAGCAGCGTATGGAGCAAACGACTATCACCGCAGTGGTTTCCCGCACTACAGCAGTGTCACACCGACTGCATCGGCAAGCGTGTACCGTGGCGCCGACGTCGGTCCAGTTGTGTCACCGCGTATCTATCCGCGAAACGCAAGCACGTTGGACATCAATCGCAATTTCGATACGGCATGGCGAGAAGCTTATGGGGTTTACGACAACCCCGAGCGATTTAATAACCACGAACTGCCGCAAACGGATTGGGCAACCGACGGAATCGCATTCCGCGACGGTTACTATTTTGCCGATTCGTACACGACAGTGCCCGACCCGCGTCATGACGTACTTGGCAGGGCAAATCTTGGTGGTCGTGCCTCTTGGGCTCATCCCACGTTAGTTGCCGGCGGCGTTCACGTTCCCGGTTCAGTCCACGGTTCGCATCTCCACGGGGTACATCCAACGTTAATCAACCCGGGCTCCATGATCATCTCGGCAGGACCCCAGTTCGCAGCGGATGCTCGAATTCGCAAACTGAAAACACCGTTCTTTTTGACCGTCGACAGTTCGATTGATCAAGCCCCGTCGATCGACGCCGTCGCAGCGGCACGGTTGCGTGGGTTGAACGTCACGCACATCAATCACTTGATGCAACAAGACCCAAATCGCTTGGCCGATTCATTGGGACTGGCCAATGTCGACGCCGACACGATCCGTCATTGGCAGAGCGAATGCCGGTTGGTTTGCCGCGTTCCCCAACTTCGTGGATTCGACGCAAGGATTTTGGTTGGTTGTGGGATCATCGATCCCGCGCAGCTATCGGCGATTCACCCGAACGATTTGCTAGATCGAGTCGAAGCGTTTTTGGCAACGGAAAGAGGCCAACGCATTTTGATGAGCGGCAGTAGCTATGAATTGTCACGCATCACCAGTTGGATTGCTGCGGCAAATTCATCCGACAGCGACCGTCCTCGCTACGAATTCGAAGACAACCGTGTCGTCAACGGCCGTGTGATTCGCGGCGGTCGTCGCCAGTACACTCACGATCAGTACATTCACGATAGCGACCGCTACGAATACGATTACGACGGAAATGGAGACTACGGTACCGCCAACCGTCGACGTCGAAAAAGAATTCGAACGGTTGCCAGCGGGCCAACGCAAATTCCGACCGACATCAACCACGTGTACGATAACGGAACCGGATACGGCGGCCCAACTGGCTACACCAATGGTTCGCGATCAAACAGAAATGCGTCAACAAGACGGGCAAGGGATCTATCGGAAGGGCCGCGATACGGAATCACGCCAGACGGCTATGGAGCCGGTTCTGGTAGTGGCACTGGCAATGGCACTGGACGCTCAAGTCGAAGTGGCCGTAGTCGATCCCGAAGCAATACTGGCACCAGCAACACCGGATCTGGACAAAGCCGATCGGGTCGCAATGGAAACGGAAACGGAGCTGGCCAAGGCTACGGTTATGGCCAAGGACAAGGAAGCGGCTACGGAAATGGTTCGGGTCGTGGTAACGGTTCCGGCAATGGAAACGGCTCTGGTCGTGGATACGGTTCCGGTAGCGGAAATGGTTCAGGTCAAGGTTACGGTTCCGGAAGATCCAATCGATCTGGTCAAGGCAAATCGAATCGCGGGTCGCGTGATGTTGTTCGGATGCAAAACGAGCATGAGCCGCGCGAATATGTTCGAGGCGAGCGTGAGTCTCGTGAGTACGAACCACGTCAGCAGCGTGAACGCAGTGAACGCGAGTCGTATCGATCTGAACGACGCGAAAGAAGCGAGCGGGAACCGCGAAAAGAAAGGGAATCGCGTTCGCGAGACACCGAACTGCGTTTCTACTTGCAACGTGACAGCCCCATTGTCGACGCGCCCTCGAT
>CAZZDZ010000274.1:0-8756 GCA_964652675.1 uncultured Pirellulaceae bacterium | reverse complement strand
CCAGTCCGGCCAGATCAATCCAGATCGTGATCATGTTTTGGTTGGCAAAGAACGCCACGACATTGGTCGCCCGGATTCGGGAGGATACCCAATACGCGGCATTCGCAAAGGCGATAGGTTGTACTTGCAGAACTTTGAAACCGACCGTTGGCCTGCTGGTAATCCTGAAACGGGGTACCTGAATTGCGACGCCAGTCCGACGAAGTCATTGATTCTGAACCAGAGACGTAGCGGCGAAGCGACTACGTTTTGGAATTTGAATTTTGGCAAACGTGCTGCCGAAGAATTCTTTCACGTGGGCAGCGACCCCGACTGCACCAATAACTTGGCTAAGAATAAGCAAGACGCACAGGAGATGGCGAAGCTGAAATCGCAAATGATTGCTGAACTGACTGCACAAGGCGACCCAAGGATGAAGGGCAACGGCGATGTGTTTGATCGCTATCCCTATTCAAGCGACGCCACCGACCATTTCTACGAACGGTACATGGCCGGCGAGAAAGTCAAAGCGGGCTGGGTCAGTCCGGATGACTTTGAAAAACAACCACTCGATTGAAACCCAAAACAATCCCCCGGCGCAACGCTACGTCAAAACTCCTACTAGCTCGGTTAGTTTTTTGATTTTGGCTACGCCGTCCATGGCGGGCAACTTGCTATTTGGGTCTAACGCAAAGACGGTCATCCCGGCCGCGATGCCGGCTTGAACACCCGATTCGCTGTCTTCGACGACCGCGCAGTTCTCTGGCGCGAATCCCATCTCTTTCGCTGCGTGCAAAAACACCGCCGGATTGGGTTTCCACGCGTTGACTTGATAGGCACTGAATAGACGGTCGGCATGAAAGTAATCCAGCAAGCCGGTCGTTCGAAGGCACAATTCGACTTTGACGACCGGAGCGTTCGAAGCGACGCACTTTGGCATCGTAATTTGCCGCAACAAATCCGCGGCGCCGCGAATCGGCTGAACTTCTGATTCCAGTTTCGCAAGTTGCCGATCACGAAAATCATCCAGGAACGAATCAGGGATGGTTTGGCCCGATTCAGTCGCGACATTACGCAATACTTCGTGCAAATCTCTACCAGCCCAATTGGCAACGGCTTGATCGACCGGAACATCGATCCCAAGCAATCCGAACTGCTCGCACAGAACGGTGATACTTAGTCGTTCCGTATCTACCAGCGTGCCGTCAGAGTCAAAGATGACGGCTTGAATATCTGCTGCTGACATCGTTGGGCTTACTCGCCCTTCTCCGGTACCTTCTCCAAGATATCCAGCAACACTTGGTCAGCCGCGATGCCTTCGGCTTGCGCCTCGAAGTTCAACAGCACGCGGTGACGCATCGTTGGTAGGAACACGCGGCGAATGTCTTCGAAAGACACGTTGTAACGGCCTTCCAATAAGGCACGAACCTTCGACGCGAGCGCCAAAGTCTGTGCACCACGAGGACTACTGCCCCAACGGACATAGTTGTTGGTGGCGTCGACCGAATGCGGACCTTCGGGGTGAGTCGCCAGCGTCAGTCGCACTAAATAATCCTGAACATGTGGCGCCAAGATGACTTCGCGAACGAGCCCCTGCCACTTCAGGATCTCGTCTCCCTCCATGACTTTTTCCAAGTCCGCTTTCACTCCGCGTGTTGTGCGGTCGACGATTTCGTTCAAGTCTTCGCGATTGCTATAGCCAACGACCAACTTGAAAAGAAAACGGTCCAACTGAGCTTCGGGCAACGGGTAAGTGCCTTCTTGTTCGATTGGGTTCTGGGTCGCCAAAACAAAGAACGGCTTATCCAACGTGAATCGAGTTCCCGCTGCGGTCACCGTGCCTTCCTGCATGGTTTCCAACATGGCCGATTGTGTTTTCGGTGTTGCCCGGTTGATTTCGTCCGCCAATAGGATCTGTGTAAACACGGGTCCGCGTTGGAATTCAAACGAACGGTTTCCTTGTTCGTTTTCTACAATCATGTTGGTGCCCAAGATGTCCGCTGGCATCAAGTCGGGTGTGAACTGAATTCGATTAAAATTCAGATCCATCACTTCGCTTAATGTGCGAACCAACATTGTTTTGCCCAGCCCCGGCACCCCTTCAAGTAAGACGTGTCCGCCGCAAAGCATCGCGGTCAGAACTCCGTGAACTATATCATCGTGCCCCACGATGACTCGACCGATCATTTCTTTGACAGCGTTGTAGCGATCACGAAATTCTTCGGCCTGGGCCTGCATCGTTTCAACTGTTGAACTCATCGACGTCAAAAATCCCAGAGGTTATTGTTGGAAAAGATGCAAGCATCTTAGCTGATTCGCCACCCCCAGGGGGAAATCGCCCCTGGAATCACACTACACCAGCTGTGAATTCAGTCTTCGATCATCTCATCGGTGATATTTAGATTCGTACTGACTTTTTGAATATCATCGTGGTCGTCAATCGCTTCTAGCAACCGAAGAACTTTTTTGGCTGTATCCCCGTCAAGATCGACCGTCGTCTGTGCAATAAGCGAAACTTCGCTCATTTCCGCTACCATTTCAGCACTCGTGAACGCTTCGGAGAGTGGCTGAAATTCGCTGGGTGCAGACGTCACCTGAAGTTTTCCGTCATCAAGCGTCTCGACATCCTCGGCACCATTTTCCAGGGCGATTTCCGTCAACTTTTCTTCATCAACGCCTTCGGCGGGAAACACAAACAGCCCTTTGCGTTGAAACAAATACGACACACAACCACTCTTGCCGATCTCGCCGCCGTTCTTGCTGAAAATGGTTTTCAGTTCTGGTCCGGTGCGTGTGCGTTTATCGGTTAGTGCTTCGCACATGACTGCGACGCCTCCGGGGCCATAGCCTTCGTAGACGACTTCTTCCATGTCGCCGCCATCAATTTCGCCGGTGCCGCGTTTGATCGCGCGCGCGATATTGTCCTTGGGCATACTGACGGCTTTTGCATCATCGATTGCTTTGCGCAATTGAAAATTTGCGTCAGGATCTCCGCCGCCTTGCTTGGCGCACATGATGATCGCTTTAGAAAGTTTGCTCCACAGCTTTCCGCGGGCCGCGTCAACGCGCCCTTTGCGGTGCTGGATGTTTGCCCATTTTGAATGGCCTGCCATGACTATTTAATTGCTAATGAGAAGGAATCAAAAGGATGGAATAGGAAAGCCAGCAATTTTGCCTCAACCCTTCTACGTAAAGAGTTGAAGAACGGATCTAGCGCGGCTTACGTTTACTTAATTTTCGGTTGGTTGATTTTTTGCCTTTTGCGGCCGCCTTTTTCTTGGCGGGTGCTTTTTTCTTCGCTGGTGCTTTCTTGCTTACTTTTTTCTTTGTTGTCTTCTTCGAAGTAGGCTTCTTTTTTGCTGGTTTTTTCGTTGCTGCGGGCTTCTTTTTTGTGGCCGCTTTCTTGGTCGCTGGTTTCTTGGCTGGTTTCTTCTTAGCAGGTTTCTTTTTCGCTGCTGGCTTTGGTTTGGCTACCGGTTTCTTTTTCGATGCCGCTGCCTTGGTCGTTTCTTTCTTGGTGGTTTTCTTTTTCGCTGGTTTCGAAACTTCTTTCTTCTTCTCTACAACCGCTTTCTTCTTTTTCGATGCTTTAACGGCTGGCTTTTCTTTGGCTTTCGCTTTGGCCAATTGGGCGGCGGCGGAAGTCGTTGTTTTCTTTTTCGCTGCTGCTTTTGCGGCCGCTTTCTTGGCTGCTTTCTCCGCAGCCAGGATGGCGGCTTGCTTCGCTGCCTCTGCTGCTGCTTTTGCTTCTTCTTCGGCACGCAACTTTTCTGCCGCTTTGGCTTTTACGCCACGTCGTTTGGCTGCTTTGCGACTTGCAATCCATTCGTCCATCCGCTGGGCCGATCCCTTGGAGACGGCGTCCATCAACGCACGAGCATCCTTGTTTTTAATGTCTTTTTTCAACGCAACTGCCGCTTGATGCAACAGTAGCGAAAAATCGATCCCTTTGTTTTTGGGGATTGCCCGTTCCAGACCTGGGACGCGCCCTGATGCGGCTTCTGCTTGTGTAGCGATTTCCGTCGAAAGCATGATCACCATGGCGGAGTAATCGATCGGGATCGAGTGACCGCCAAGTCCATGCTGCACGGTGTAGCTGAGCACGAAAGGAGTCATGCCCGGCATCTTCTCGAACTTCTTAACCGCTTTGCCGAGATTTTCTTTCTTAAGATGATCTAAATCGAATGAGTAAAACTCCTCGAATACTGCCTGCAGATTTTCTTTCAGACGGCGTGCTGCCACGACAGGTTCGGGCATCCTGTTTAGAACTTGGCTCAGTTCGGTGACAGTGGTCACCCGGACTTCGTTCCAGTCGAAAAAGTCTTGCTCACACTTCGCAAACCCTTCGTCGGCCAAATCAAACGGTGCGTCTTCCAACAAACATGCGTAAAGCAAGTGCTCCAACAGCGGACGGGCCGGCTGTGCAGGGGGCAACTCGTACTTTTTCTTCAGTACGGTTTGAAGCTTGGTGATTAATTTAGCTCGGTTACTTGCAGCCATCTTGTTGCAAATCGATCGGGGTAAGTGTTGCGGAAAGTAATTTTTGCGTTTGTGTTTTTCGAGCCCCGAAAGGCTCGCGGTGTCTAATCATCTGCCTGATCAAACGTTTCTTGCTGCGCGGGTTCTTCTTGCAGGGACTCTGGGTCGGCTGGCTGGGTTAGGCCAGATGCGTTCGCATCACCATCTTTCTCTTTGGCTATTTTAGCCAGCAGTTCACTGACAAGCATGGCGTTGTCGGCGCCTTTGTTAAGGACAAACTGCAATCGCGGTGTGTAGCGTGAATCGATTCGGTTGGCGATTTTTTGCTGCAAAAATCCTGCTGAATTTTGCAGGCCTCGCATTGATTTTTGCTTTTGCGCATCGGTACCCATCACACTGACGGAGACTTTGGCCTCGCGCATGTCTGGGGATACTTCTACTGAGATAACCGTCACGTCTTTGACACGCGGATCTCGCAGGTCAGTCAAGATTGACGACGCAACGACTTCGCGGATCGCCTCGGCGGCTTTTAGCAATCGACGACTTGTCACGGATTGATGCTGAAATTAGAGGACACGAAAGAGAACGAACTGGAGCTTAAGCGACAAACTGGATCGTCGCTGCAGGAAAACAGAGCAGCCATTGTGAAGTGACTACATTGCTTTTAAGCGGCAGCGACTCAGTTGGGTTTAATCGAGAGTTCGGGCAACCTCTTCAATGCGATAGGCTTCAAGCACATCATCCTGTTTGATGTCGTTGAATCCTTGCAAACGAATACCGCATTCCATTCCGCGGGGGACCTCTTTAACGTCTTCCTTGATCCGCTTTAGCGAATCGAGTGCATAATCGCCGATGGTACGTCCGTCTCGGTTGACCCGAATTCGAGCACCACGCTGAATGGAACCTTGGGCTACGTAGCAACCTGCGATTGCACCAACACGGCTGATCGAAAAGACCTGTTTGACCAACGCACGTCCAAGTTCGACGATTCGTTCTTCTGGCTTCAAGCGGCCTTCGATCATCGCTTTGATGTCATCGGTCAACTTATAGATGACTTCGTAGCGGCGAATCTCGACGCCTCGCGAGTCAGCCAAAGCTCGTGCTTGTTCGTCCGGAATCACATTGAAACCGACGATCACGGCGTTGGATGCTGATGCAAGTGTTGCATCGGCCAAAGTGATGCCACCGACGCTGCGCTGTAGCACTTTGATTTCGACTTCGGGATGATCGAACTTGGCGATCTCTTTGTCGATCGCTTCCAACGATCCTTTGGCATCGGCGCGAACAATCAAGTTCAACTTGGCCCGCTCTTCGGTCAATCCTAACTGGCCCGATTCCAGCATCTGCTGGAAGTTATCAAAGGACACTTTGGTCGTGATGCCCGAAAGACTCTCTTGGTTGCTGGCCTCTTCGCGAGTCGCTGCGATCTCACGTGCTTGGCTAATGTCGTCCAGAATGTGGAAGCGGTCTCCGGCACCAGGAGCCTTGTTCAATCCCATCAGGTTGACAGGTGTACTTGGTCCGGCCTCGGTGACATTTTCACCCGTGAGTGTATTTTTCATCGCTCGAACACGACCGTGTGCAGGGCCGCAAACGACGACGTCGCCGACACGCATGGTTCCGTTTTGAACGATCAATTTCGCGACAACGCCGCTATCGCCGTCTTGCTGCGACTCAAGGCAAACACCAAGCGCTTGGCGATCTGGGTTAGCCGCGTATTCGTTTAGTTCGGCAACGGTCAGCAGTGTCTCAAGCAACTCGTCCATTCCGGTGCCTTTGATCGCACTGGTATGAACGACTTCGACATCACCGCCCCATTCACTTGGGGTCAGTTCGTGTTCAGTCATTTGAGTGAGCACACGATTGGGATCAACGCCTTCGAGGTCGATCTTATTTAGCGCTACAACAATCGGGACTTCGGCAGCCTTTGCGTGGCTGATTGCTTCCGCGGTTTGAGGCATGATTCCGTCGTCGGCCGCGATTACAAGAACAGCAATGTCGGTGACGTTGGCACCACGAGCACGCATTTCTGTAAACGCTTCGTGACCTGGCGTGTCAACAAACGTGACAGTCCGGCCATCCTTTTCGACTTCGTACGCACGAATGTGTTGCGTGATCCCGCCCGCTTCGCCGCTACAGACATCGATTCCGATCAAGTAGTCCAGCAAGCTGGTTTTTCCGTGGTCAACATGCCCAAGGAACGTGACGATTGGTGCACGCGGAGCCAACGAATCTGGGTCGTCTTCTTGTTCTTCTAAATCGTTGATCAGCTCTTCTTCAAGCGTCTCGGTAGCCTTTAGTTCGATGGTCAAATCCAACTCGGCAGCAATCAATTCAGCCGTATCAAGATCCAGTTCGGAGTTGATAGTGCCCATCATTTGCATGCCCATCATGACTTTCAGGACACTTGCGGCGCTGATACCAGCGGCTTCGGAAAAGCTTCGGATGGTACATGGCAATTCCAGCACAACGGCTTCTTTACGCGGCGCGGCCGTGTTGGTGCCTTTGCGTCGCAGCGTTGGTTTGCGTCCGCCGCGCTGGTAGCCACCACGGTCCAGACCTTGGTTTTGTCGTCGGTTTCCTCGCGTGCGTTCGACGCGGGCGCGGGCCATTCCGGCCAAGCCTTTCTTTGGCTTGTCTTCCTCGTCTTTTTTGCGCGACGAGTCGGTAAAGCCACTCAGGCCACCGCGTTTGACGCGTTTCTTTTCTTTGTCGTCTTTGGCAATCTGCTCAAGCGGTGCTGCAACGCCACCTTTGGCACTCGCGATGACGTCTTTACTAAGTTTGACGTCGGGCTTTTGTGCTTTGGGTTCATTGGGTTTCGCTTTCGCTTGCGGACCTTTGGCCTCACCCAATGCAGCCATCTTGATATTGACGCGTGGCTCGCGTTTCTTTGGCTTGTCACCAGAGCTTTTCGACGTGCCACCACCGGAGCGGTCAAGCGAGCGCATCCGTTGGCCTCCGCCTGCGAGCGAATCATTTCGCACAGGGGCGATCGCAGCGTTTGGATTTGGTTTCATTCGACTGGCCAAGCCACCGCCGCGACGAGGGGGAGGGGTAGCGGCAGGGGGCAACTTAACGTCGGGAGCCTGAGCCTTGACTGGTTCTTCGACTTCAGGAACTGGTGCTTCTGGCGGCGGTAGTGGAACCGGTCCGCGAACAACAGGAGTCTCTGTTTTTTGAGTCGCAGGTTTTGATCCTTTTCGCGAACCAGAAGTTCGGCCGATGCTGATCGGTCTCTTTTTTCGCTCTGGCTTTGCTTCGCGAACTGCCGCTGGTGCAGCGGTCGCCGCGACGGGCTCTGCGGGCGCGCTAGTAGAGGAGGAGAGATGATCGCGCACTCGTTGAGTTTCTTCGTCCGTCAAGCTGGCCAACGCGGAACCTTTTCCGGTGATGCCTACTTTCTTGACGAGATCAACGAGATCTTTGCTGTCTAGGTTGAGTTCTTTTGCGAGCGCGTAAATGCGTGCCACGGGGTAAAAATCCTGTCATTCGTTTGGCCCTTCACCAAGGTGAATTTTGGGCCACTGGTTGTTTCTAATCACATAAAGTATTTCCTCCATCGATTGCAGACTGTCCTTGGTGGACCGTCCGAACCGGGGGTCGTATTTGCCATTCAAAAAACCGGAGGGCTCTTTTTGAGAGACCCTCTCGGGACTCGCACGGCACCAGAATAGCGAAAAACCCCCGCTTCGCAGAGGTCGCTATTGGTACTTTCGCTCGCTTATTTCCAATAAGTTTTGCTCAGGCTAAGCCTTTGCCGCCGAGTCATCCGCATTTCCTTTGGTTTCATCTTCGGCCGCTGGGGCCTCGGATGTGTCAGCGGAAGCGTCAGAATCGTCGGTTTTTTCGGTGTTTTCATTCGTTTCGTCGCCGCCAGGGGCAGCCTCTTCGGTCGACTCTTGAGCCTCGGAAGCAGGTTTTTCAGCTTCCGCTTTGGCTGCAGCCTCTGCGGCTTCTTTTTCTAGTCGCTCTTTTTCTCGGCGGACCTTTCTTTCCTCGGTTGCCGCTTCTTCAGCTTCTTCGGCCTTGGTCTCGGCCACTTCTACGATCCGATCGACGTCCTCGGCCGACAGACCACTCATCTCCATGAACGCGTCCGGCTCGATCACGGACAAATCGTCATAAGACAGGTATCCTTGCTCGACCAACGCTTGCGAAATCTCTTCGGTCATGCCATCGATTTGAGTAAATCCGGTGACCGCTCGTTCGATTTGTTCCTCTAGCTCGGAGCCGGTCATGATTTCGATGTCCCAGCCACAAAGCTTGCTGGCCAAGCGAACATTTTGGCCACGACG
>CAZZDZ010000273.1:0-8772 GCA_964652675.1 uncultured Pirellulaceae bacterium | reverse complement strand
GACTAGGCCGTTGTGGTTTTCTTTTTGCGTTTAGGTTTGAAGATTTCGGTCGCGGTGCCGTAATGGACTTCGCCAGCATTCATCAGCGTTTCGCTGAGCGTTGGGTGGGGGTGAACGCTGTCGGTGATGTCGTGAACTTCACAACCCATCTCGATTGCCAAGACGGCTTCGGCGATCAATTCTCCTGCGCCACTGCCGACGATGCCACAGCCCACCACGCGATGGGTTTCGGGATCGACCAACCACTTGGTCAGACCGTTGGTGATGCCGAGTGCTTGAGCGCGACCACTGGCGGCCCACGGATAAACTTCGACCTCTACTTCGCGTCCGTCACGCTTTGCTTCTTCTTCAGTGATTCCGGCCCAAGCGATTTCGGGGTCGGTAAAGACGACCGCTGGAATCGCGATTTTGTCGAACGCGGAATTTTTGCCCGCGATGACTTCGGCGGCCACTCGGCCTTCGTGGGTGGCTTTGTGTGCGAGCATTGGATCACCGGCGACATCACCGATCGCCAAGATATGCGGGTCGGCTGTTTTCTGTTGTTCGTCACAAACGACAAAGCCACGATCGTTAACTTGGACTTGAGTGTTTTCGAGACCTAGCCCACGTGTGACCGGTCGACGTCCGATGCTAACCAAAACTCGGTCGTATTTCTCGACACCAAACTTGCCAGGACCTTCGAACGTGACTGCGATTTTGTCACCCTCTTGGGCCAAAGAACCTACTTTGGTGTTCAGCAACACTCGGCCTTCGCACATTTGGTCGACGCGTTTGGCGAGCGGCTTGACCAAGTCGCGGTCGGCCCCAGGCAACAAACCTTCGGCCAATTCGACGACGGTGACTTTGCTGCCAAGGTTTGCATAGACGCTGCCCATTTCCAAGCCGATGTAGCCGCCACCGATGACCAGCATTTCGTCGGGGATGTCAGCCAATTTCAACGCACCAGTGCTGTCCATGACCCGGTCGCTGCCGATGTCAAAAACCGGCGGCATCGCTGGAACGCTGCCGGTCGCCAGAACACAGTGATCAAATGTGATTTGTCCGCCTTCGGGAATCGATTCGTGATCGCCCTCCAATTTCAAAGTGGTTGAATTGATGAACGATCCGCGAGCTTGGATGATGTTGACCTTTCGGCGCTTGGCGAGCCCACCCAAGCCGGTCGTTAGCGTCGAAATCACTTTGTCCTTGCGAGCCCGGACTTTATCGACATCGATCTTGGGTTTGCCGGCGTACTGGACGCCCCATTCTTGGCCCAGTTCGTCTACTTCGTGGATCACTTTGGCGACGTGCAGTAACGCTTTGCTGGGAATGCATCCACGCAGCAAACAGGTTCCACCGAGTGTGGGTTCCGCTTCGACGATCGTGACTTCCAGCCCTTCATCGGCTGCCAAGAATGCTGCGGCGTATCCGCCAGGGCCACCACCAAGTACGACAACAGGAGAATGCATAGGTAGATCTGCGAAATTTAGATGGAGTGTTTTGACAATGGATTTGCGAAGCCACCGCTTGGCCAAGCCAGTATCTTAGCTGACCCAAACGAAGCCGAAGACGCGAGCGTCCATCAACCCAGAATGAAAAAATCACTTGGGCGCAGAATCCGCCCAAGTGATGATGTTATGCAAAAGGTTGCCGCGATTATCGCGACAAGAATTCGACCACCGAGTTAGCGTCCACTGGCAAGCTGATGTCGCTTGGCCCTGGTAGACCCAAAACGGTTGCTTTGAGGCCTTCGCTGTCGAACGTGACCCAATCCAATGCATCGGGAGCCGCGTTGGCGATCACACCGCGATATAGATTTTTCAAATTCTCGCGTCCGCGAACTTCGACGATATCGCCAGGACGAAGCATGTAGCTTGGCTTGGTGACTTTCACGCCGTTAACGCGGAAGTGACCGTGTGTGATTCCTTGACGTGCTTGTGGTCGCGTCTTGGTAAATCCAACACGACGAACAACGTTGTCCAAACGACGCTCGCACATCAACAACAACAATTCACCCGTGTTTCCCGCCTTACGACCAACCGCATCAAAATAACGACGCAGTTGACGTTCGCCCAAGCCGTAGTAGTGCTTGATCTTTTGCTTCTCCATCAACGCCATGCCGTAGTTACTTGGGCGGCGACCGCGAACGTGCATCCCCGGAGGAGTGTTGCGGCGCTCTAGGGCGCGAGCCGCACCAGCTGTTTCGTAGATCAATGTGCCCAGACGACGGTTCACCCGAGCTTTGGGGCCTGTGTAACGTGCCATTAAGTTCTTCCTCTAATGCGCTGCTGACGCGGTTGGAGTTGGCGAAATAGAATCGGAGATCCAAATTCGCCGGGGCGCAATCCAAGTCGTTGTCGACACTCGACAGCGGATGGTTACGCACGGATTTTTTGTGAAGGGCGAAAGTGTCGCCGAAGACCCCCTTGGCAGCAAGGGGAAATGGCGTTTTTGTCGCTTCAGAGGCAGTTTTTCAGTCGATATTCTGCCGTAGGCCGCAGCAAGGACGCGTTTCGCTACTTTGACTCCAACCGCCCGTCGACCAATTCCAGCTGTTTTCCCATCGCTGCGGCGAGTGTTTGGCTGTGGGTGACGGTGATCAGAATCGCTCCGGATTCCTGCTGTAGTTTCAGCAGCAGTTCGGTCACCGAATCGGCTGTCTTGCGATCCAGGTTTCCGGTTGGTTCGTCGGCGAGAATCAAGGACGGCTGCATCAACAGGGCGCGCGCGATGGCGACTCGCTCCCGTTCGCCACCCGAAAGTTCGCTGGGTAAATGCCCGGTCCGCTCTGACAAGCCAACCGATTGAAGTAATTCGTTGGCGCGATCGAATTGTTCACCGGTAGGTTTTCCAACCGCCAAGGTTGGCACGAGTACGTTTTCGATCACGGTCAACTGCGGCAACAAGTGATGATCTTGAAACACAAACCCAATGTGCTTGCCACGAAACCCAGCAAGTTCATTTTCATTCAACGAAAACGGATCCGTTGTATCAATCAGCACGCTGCCACTGTCGGGTTGGTCCAACGTGCCAAGGATCTGCAGCAAGGTGCTTTTGCCGCTGCCACTTGGTCCCACGATCGCCACCGAATCGCCACCAGCAAGTTCCAAGCAAACATCCGTGAGGACTTTCAGTGGTTCGCCCGCAGTTGGGTAGGACTTGGCAATGTTCGTGACGTTTAGCTCAGCCATGGCGTTTGCTTTGGTTATCGGATGAAAGGCCGCTACGCATTTTAGGACGTTGCCAACTTGCACAGCGCGAGTGTCGAAAGTCCGTAAAACGAATATTCGACATCTGCGATTTGGTCGAGCGAAAAACCTACGAATCCGCCCGTGGGTGATTGCATCGACATGGCGTACCGTTCGATCGCCTGGATGTCGACTTGATCGGTTGCGTCCAAATCTGTCAACGTAATCAAACCTGTGCAACTACTGAGCAAATCGGCGAACGGAATTCGCGTGTTCGCTGTCAGGCCACCTTCGTCGCTCTGCATCTCGGCAATGAACTCGATTGTATTGGCGTGATCGGACGGATTCAATTTACCAAGCGTTTTCAGTGAGCCGATTGCCGCGGCGGTTGGGTTCACGCCGGCGCGTTTGGCGGCACGGATTTCTAAGTATCCACCATCAGCATGAGCTTGTGATTGCAGAAAACCCAAAATGCCGTTGGTGTCGGCGGCTTGGATTTCGATCAGTTCGTAACACAACAGGGATAAAAAGGTTTGGTACGTGCTGCCCGCTCGACCTTCGGGGGTTTTTGCGAATCCGCCGTCATCGGTTCGCAGCGATGCCATCAAGTTCGCGATGTTCTGACGCCAAGCGGTGTCTTCATCGCCGATCACGACCGCGCCAACCGCCATCTCGCAGATCGCGGCGCCAAAGACCAGCGAAATCAAATCAATGATTGATTCTTTGGCGGATAAACGTGAGCGAAGAAACGCGGCAGCTTGGTTGCCAACCGTTTCGTCCAATTCACCGATCACCCACAAACCACGCAGTGCAAACGCAGTGTAGTAGGGATCGCTTTCGCCTTCGCGTCCAGCAAACCCGCCGTCAGGCCGTTGCTGCGAACGCAACCAAGCCGCGTGAAGTTCACGGACTTCAGGGACAATTTGCGAAGCGCCCAGGGCAAGCCGCAACGTCAGGTCTTGGAGGTAGGACAAAGCGGGTACGTTTGCTTTTGTATTGGCGACGAGGTTCTTTACTTAACCTCCCCCAGGTACCGGGGAAGTTGGACTTAAAACCCTACGCGATGCCTTCGGGCTTGAAGTACTTTGGCTCGTTGCCTTCTTTCCATTTGATGTTGCAACCCAGCGACGGGGTTTGTGATTGAGATGGCTGACTGCCGGCTAGGAGTGCGTCCATTGCGGCTCGCAAGTCTTCACCTGTCACGGGGATGTCGGTCTTGGGGCGACTGGCATCCATTTGGCCGCGATAGACCAGTTTCATATCCGCATCGAACAGATAAAAATCGGGGGTGCAGGCCGCCGCGTAAGCTTGGGCCACACTCTGGTCTTCATCAAACAAGTACTCAAACGCGTAACCCCGATCCGCTTTCTCTTTCGTCATCGCTTCCAAGTTGTCGTCGGGATATTTGTCTGCATCATTGCTGCTGATCGCAACGACACCAACGTCCTTGGCCAGATAGTCATCCGACAACGACTTCAATCCTTCGGCAACATGTTTGACGTAAGGACAATGGTTGCACATAAAAATCACCAGCAGTGCTTTGCGGCCCGCAAAATCACTTAGCGAAACCGTATTGCCATCAGTACCGGGAAGCGAAAAATCGGGAGCTTGTGTGCCAAGAGGCAACATAGTGCTTGCGGTGCGAACCATTTTTCTTGATCAAGTAGTTGGGAATTTTTGGAAACAAATGTGGCGGGACTATTTTTTCATTTCATCCAGCAATCGACCGGGGCTGCCCATCGCATTGTAGCCGCCGTCAACATGCAGGACTTCGCCGGTGATGCCGTTGCTTGTATCGCTCAACAGAAACGCACCGGTTCGGCCGACTTCTTCGTGTGTCACGTTGCGTCCCAGCGGTGCCATGTGTTCGTACATCTGCAACATCGATTCGACACCCGCAGCGCGACCGGCAAGCGTACGGATCGGACCAGCAGACAATGCGTTCACACGAACGTCTTGCGGACCCATGTCAAACGCAAGATAACGAACAGTGGCTTCCAAGGCCGCCTTGCAGATACCCATCACGTTGTAACCGGGAACACATTTTTCACCACCGAAATAAGTCATCGTGGCAATCGATCCGCCGGGGTTCATAATTGGCTTGGCGGCAGCCGTGCATGCAAGCAACGTATAGACGCTAACATCCATAGCCATTTTGAAACCTTCGCGACTGGTGTCGACGGTGTCGCCAGCTAAATCTTTGCGATCGGCAAACGCCATGGAGTGCAGTAAAAAGTCGATCTTCCCGAATTCCTGGGCAGTGTGATCAAAAGCACTGCGGATTTGTACATCATCCTGCGCGTCCATCGGTATAAGGAACTTTGCGTTCTCATATTTGTCGGTTAACTGGGACACGCGGCGACGATTCCGTTGCCGTTCGTCATCAGGGCGATCGGGCAAGTGCGTAAAACCACATTGCCCACCAGCATCCATGATCTGTTTCGCGATCGCCCAGGCGATCGAGTGATCATTGGCAACGCCCAGAATAAGCCCTTTTTTTCCTTCGAATTGCATCTCAATCAGTTCCTAAGGGGATTCCTCTTCAAAGCTCATCTTTTCAAAAAGTAAACGTACAGATTCACAGTTCGACGACGAGGCGACCACCAACATACAATCAATGGGGTCGTTTCGTCTATTTGGCTGGAATCCTACGAGCGCTGAAGGTGCAAAAACACGAGAGTTTGCATACCCCACGGGGTGACGACGACGATTCGTTGTTGGCGAACCCTCTTTTTTCGGCAAACAGAATTCAATGAACGCGGAGCGACGAGTGATAGCCGAACAAAACGATTCTGATGCGCAGTTGACAATGGAGATTGTCCGCACGATTCAGAATGATCTATCCCGAGAGGGGTTTCTCAAGTCCGTTCTTCCTGATTTGCTTCGTATGATCGGAGGCGAATCTGGCGGGGTCGTGCGCCAAATGTCAGGCCAGTGGAGTCGTGACATGTGGGTCGGCGAAAAGACCGAGATGCCAGAATCATTGGTCAGCGAAGCACTGGATCGTGGCACCGCTACGATCTCCGATGGATGGTGCGTTACGCCGCTGACCAACGAGACCACCGGTGATTTGCCCCTGAGTGTTGCGTCGGCGTCGGCATTTGTGTTTCGCATCACCCAAGCAGAACAAAAGGCAGCCGCCGAATCGAGCGCGCGTCGTGACCGCATCAAACAGGCTGCGCATTTATTGGCTGCCGCATTGCAGCGAATCGAAACGCGTGATCGACACGAACGGCGCATCGCACAGCTTTCTGCCGTTCTAAAAGCGGCCGCTGAATGGCAGCGATTGGATGACGACGAAGCGCTGTTGCACAAAATCGCTGGCACGGCGACCGAATTGCTCAACTGCGAACGTGCCAGCATTTTCTTGTGGGACAAACGGCGCAAGAAACTAATCGGCCGACCCGCTTTGGGGATCGAAGGCGATTTCTTGGAGGTCGATGACAACGCTGGGGTGGTTGGTGAAGTTCTGAGCACGGGCGAACCCAAAATTTGGTCCGACCAAAGTGACGATGAAAGTCGCGTGAACCGTTCGGTCGACCAGTCTTTGGAATTCAAGACAAGTTCGCTGGTCGCAGTACCAATGCAAGGCGGTCATCGCGATTCGCTGATCGGTGTCTTTGAAGCGATCAACCATAAAAGTGGTTCGTTTGACGCGTTCGACGCGGCAGTACTTAGTGATTTGGCAACGCACGCGGCGGTTGCGATCGAAGGACTGCGGACACGGCGTTCATTGACCGAGTCACGCGATCGCTTGGTGGACGATGCTGCATCGGCGACCAAACTGGTTGGCGATCATCCGTCTGTTCAGAGCGTGCGGGAGAGTGCTGCCAAAGTCGCCGGAACCGATTTGTCCGTTTTAGTGTTGGGAAAAAACGGTACCGGAAAAGAAGTCTTAGCACAGCACATTCACTACGAAAGCAAACGGCGTAACGGACCATTTATCGCGGTAAACTGCGCCGCCTTGGTCGAATCGTTGCTCGAGAGCGAATTGTTTGGACACGAGAAAGGCGCTTTTACCGACGCCAATGCAACGCGTGTTGGCAAGTTTGAATTGGCCAGCGGTGGCACGCTTTTCTTGGACGAAGTCGGCGACATGAGCCCTGGCGGACAAGCAAAACTGCTGCGAGTGCTGGAAGAAAAAGTCGTCGTGCGTGTTGGTGGTTCGCAGGTCATTCCAGTCGATGTACGCGTGATCGCCGCGACTAACCAACCCCTAGAGCAGTTGATTGCTGAGAAGCGTTTTCGTGAAGATCTATTCTTTCGGCTCAACGTTGTGTCGTTGACCTTGCCACCTCTATCTCAACGCGGCACCGATATCCTAACGCTGGCCGAGCATTTCCTAACGCATTTTTGTTATCACATAGGTCGCCCTGTTCCATCACTGGACCCATCGGCCAAAGAGTCGCTGTTGTCGCATTCGTGGCCAGGCAACATTCGCGAACTGCGCAACACGATCGAGAGAGTTTGTTATCTGTCGACAGCGGAATCGATTTCCGCTGCCGATCTTTCGCTTTCATCCTCTCCAGCAAGCCGCATCGGAGGCGACTCTCTTGCGTTAGACGGCCCTGTGCCATCGGTGTTGGCCGAAGCGACAAAAATGTTTCAGGTTCGTCACATCGAAAATGCAATTGCTGCCAGTCGCGGCAATATGACCGATGCCGCAGCCAGACTTGGGTTGCATCGCTCAAATCTCTATCGAAAGATGCGCCAATTAGGCATGTCGACATCGGCACAGTGATTTGTACACCGTGATGTGAATCCAGTGACGTCCCATATTCAGCGACATTGATTATCGGTTAGGCTCTTTGGTAAACCCGTAGCGGAAGTCGTCAAGACTTTCGGCAAACCGCTACGGCCTTTCAATCAAGGTCAACTACCGTCTGCAGCATTAGTGGCTCGCTTTATGATCAACCCAACCGAATCCCGTTACGGGTCTTTGGACTGTATCGTCGTCGACGGCGGTGATGCACCAGAAATCGCTGTCGTCATGTGCCATGGCTATGGAGCCCCAGGTCACGACTTGGCCAGCCTAAGCACACCGTGGATCCAACTGTTGGGCGACGAAGCCAAGCGGTTTCGGTTTGTATTCCCCGCCGCGCCAAACACGCTAGCCGAACTTGGCATGCCAGATGGACGCGCATGGTGGCCATTAAACATGGCGCGTTTGATGGAAGCGATCGAAGCAAACGAGTTTGATGAGCTGCACCAACACCAGCCGCCAGGGATTGATGACGCGCGACAAAAGTTGTGTGAGACGATCAATTTGGTCAAGAAAGAATTGGCTGGCGACGAAACACCACTGGTGCTGGGCGGATTTTCGCAAGGCGCGATGCTAACGATGGAAACCGCGCTGCGCGGCAGCATCGATCCACCAAAATGTTTGGTCCAGTTTTCGGGCACGGTCATTTGCGAACCTCAATGGTCCGCCGCAATGGATCGGCTTGCCAATACGGCTGTCTATCAATCGCACGGACAAAGCGATCCAATCCTGCCCTACAGCAGTGCCGTCAGGTTGCAAGAACTGTTGAAAGCGGGCGGCGTGGATGTTCAGTTTCACTCATTCGACGGACCGCATACGATCGACCAAGAATCGATCTATCAC
>CAZZDZ010000272.1:4475-8777 GCA_964652675.1 uncultured Pirellulaceae bacterium | reverse complement strand
CGAGTACGAGTACGAAAGCCGTGAAACTTGGCTTCCACGCTGACCTGACCATTAAAAATGGTCTTAAACTGGCGCGGTGCTCAGTTTTGTGTGCGAAACGAGTGTGTTTTGAACGTCCAGATTTTGCCTTCATCGTTACTGATCAAGACTCGGTAGTAGTACTTGGTTTTCGGACTGAGCCCTTTCAGCTTCACCGAGTTGATTCCGTCGCGAATTGAATCGATTTCGATGCTGTGTGCCCACGATCGGCCTGTCTGCTGGGTCGATGCACTGACTTTTGAATTTCGTTCGGTGCCGTGGAGCTTTCGCTTTGCAAATGTCAGACAATCAGTCGTGCCATAGTAAACCGTGGCTCGCGCATTTGTTCCCGCGCGTTTCAAAGAGACATCAACGGTCGCTGTATCGCTGCCGATGTCGACCACTTTGGTCCCATCAATCTCCACTGGTAGTTCATACAGTTGCTTGGTCGCCGCTGGTGACAAATAGGCTGGCGGCGGTGTTTGCATTTTGTGTGGGTGGATTTCATTGGCGGCGTAGTAACGCATGCCGCCCGTTCCCATTGCAAATTCTCCATCGTCAGTGATGTACCAGTATTTGTTCATGGGGCTCTTGTAACGGTATGTAAATTGATCCATCGCATGCCACTTTCGGTCGTCGCCAAAGTGCCAGCCACGCCGCCGAACCTCACGGACGCGATCACCGGATCGTTGGGTGTGTGGCGGGCCAGGGATCTCGCAAAATGATCCAGGCTTAAGATTTTGCATTGGTTTTCCGCCGTGCCATTTCCGTCCAATTGCATACAGTTTCCAACGACGACCAGGATGATCCCAAAAGTAGCCGTGGTATGTGTCGTACTCTCCATCGTTCTGAACACGAAGTGCTTGGATGCAATTGGTCGGCCTGTCGGGCATTGAAGTCCAACCACGTAATTTGACGCCGGACCCTTCGTGCCCGAACCCACTGAACTGAGCGTCGGGCGAACCAGCAGCAAGCAAGTGCGGCATCCGGTGCAACGGAGGAACCTCCCCGCCGCGACCGGCGGCCCACATCGAAAAATTGAAATCGCCTTTGACACGACGATCAGCAGCGAACGAAGTTCCAAAGTAGCCGAACGGCGTTGTGATCGGCGAGTAACTCGAATAGTCACACACACTGCGTGTCCTGATCACCCACATGCGACTCTGTTTGACTTGGCTGGACGCGTACCCACCGTGTACTGCCGCAGGCCGCCATCTTGCACGTAACAACTGCGCCTGTTCTATCGCCTCGCCAAACAGGTCAATGCTGTGTAACTCTCCCACGCCAATTTTGGGATCAGCAATCGCAGCAGCCGAGACCGTGATCGTGTGTTCTCCAGGTTCTTCCAACTGGAATTCCAAATCCCATTTCTGTGGTTTTCCAGGAGTGGATTCGACCGTCTTCACGACCTGCACGTCTTTTAAGTCAAGTAACTTTTCAAATTCACTTTCCGCGGCGCGATCCATTTGAACGGTAAGTTCCGATCCCACGGCTGCTTTGGGAACTCGCATGTTGAAACTCATTCGCACTTTGCCGGGCTTGGTAACCCAAATGTGCCAGCGAAGCGAACCGACCGTACTTTTCCATTGACCAAGGAAGGCAAAATTCGGTTTGATCAGATCGTCATCGCCAACTTTCGGCAACGACGATTCGCCCTCGGCCCGACAGATACCCTTGTCAAAGAATCCGTTGCTGGCGGTCAGGATCAACTTACCCTGCTGAGCGGGTTGCCCATTGAGAAAATACTCTCGACCATTGTCGTCAACGCCAGCTTTGAAAAGTTTCGGTGGCATCACCAACTGTCCGTTCCCTTTGGGTACAGCTGGCGGTTGCTGCGTTTGGGCATTCGCGCTGCTTAAACCTAAACCCAAAGGCATGACGAGACTTGGAAAGATCAAAGTGATCACTAAGAAAGTCATCGACAAAAACAAACTGATCGTTTTGCGGATCATGTTTTCACTTCGCTGAGTGTGCGTTCCTTGAGGATTTCGCGCAGGGCGAATCACTTTTACAAGTCGTAGGACATAGTAGGTCATCGACTGTCTCGCAGCGGTCAACCAGCGGATAAACAAAGGCCTCACCCCCCAAATAACAGGCAATGAAGGCTTGCGCATTGTACTGCGTGGGGGAAAAGAGCTTGATCTGACCGTTACCCTTTGACGATAATTAAGTCGTAATTAACGGCGTGTAGATTTCGCCCACTCACAGGCACTCGTTCTCAGGCAGAGGTGCGCATTGGCTCGGTTTCAAATACTTTCACTCATTGGCGGTGGCATACGCGGCGCTTTCGTAACAAGTTACCTCAAAGAACTGGAAGCAAAACTGGGGCGACCGCTTGCAGAAAGCTTCGACTTGATTGCGGGAACATCCACCGGCGGCATCATCGCGGCCGGTTTGGCTTTCGGCCATTCAGCCGCCAAGATGCACGACTTTTATGTGCGCTATGGCGAATCGATCTTTACCAAGAGATCAACCTACAAGGCGAGCGGCATTTATCGTTACTTGTTTCCAACGGTGAATTGGATTTTCAAGAAACGAACGGGCGGGGAACTCTCATCTGCGTTTCAAAGTAACTTTTGCCCTGAGGCACTTCAAACATCTTTCGACGAAGGCTTTGGTGAGAACACGCTGGGAGACATCAAGTGCACGCGTTTGATCATGCCAGCGGTCAATCTGACCAAAGGTGTACCGCATGTGTTCCGATCAACGCATTTGCCCAAAGCGATCCACGACAAAGACATCAAAATATCGGATGCGATTATCGCGACCACCGCGGCGCCCACTTATTTTCCGCACAAACAAATCGGCGAAAATGCGTATGTTGATGGTGGCGTCTGGGCCTCTGATCCAAGCATGCTGGCGGTCGCCGAAGCAATTCGGATCCAGCAATTCTCTAAGAGGCTTGATCCAAGTGTCGACATCGTGACCAACAACATACACCTGTTGTCCGTCGGCACCGGCAAAGCCAACTTTTCACTGGCACCTCCCGGCGCAGACGCAGGAATCATTTACTGGGCCAGTCGTGTTGCCGATTTGATGGGAACTGCGCAATCGCAGGGCGTTCACTTGCCACTCAAGTTTTTCCTAGGCGATCGTTACCGCCACATCAATTTCAAGATGACTGAGAAATGGGGGCTGGCAGATGTTCAGCACATTCCCGAACTATTTGAACTCGGTGAGCAGCGAGCAGAAGAGACGTTCGACGACTTGAATCAGGCATTTTTTCAACACGAAACTCCGTGCTTCGTTCCATTTAATTCAACCGAGAATGAGATCATATTGGAAGACTTTGGGTTTTAGTTCCGCGTTGTCTAGCAACAAGCCATTCCAAACGCCGCCAAAGACGATGACGCGAAATGGCGAACCAACTAAATTGCATTGCCATCAGCAGGCGGCTACAGGAACTTAACTTCCAACATTAAGTTTCATTAGAAACTTAAGCGCCTTGGTGCTGGACGGCGTCAGTTTGGTTTTGCTGTACTGATCGCCCAGTTTCCTGATGGCTTCCGCTTGCGTGGGGTACGGGTGGATGGTCGATCCGATTCCAGCAAGTCCAACCTTGTTTTTCATCGCTACGGTAATTTCGGAAATCATGTCGCCCGCGTTTTCGGCCACGATGGTTGCACCGACGATCTTATCCGTCCCCTTCTTGGTGTGGATTTTGACGAAACCTTCGTCGTTTCCTTCCAAAATGGCACGATCCACGTGCTCCAAAGGTTGAACATAGGTGTCGATCTCAACCCCGGCTTCTTCAGCGTCCTTGGGGTACATTCCGACATGAGCAATCTCGGGAGAGGTATACGTTGCCCAAGGGATAATCAAATCGCTGGCTTTCTTTTTGCCAAACGGGCCCACGGCGAACAATGCGTTTTGAATCACGATGCGAGCTTGAAAATCAGCAGAATGCGTGAACTGATATTTTGAGCAGATGTCGCCAGCGGCATAGATCTTCGGGTTGGAAGTCTGCAGGTGATCGTTTACTTCAACGCCTCTCCTATGGTATTTGACGTTGACCTTCTCCAAATTCAATCCGTCAACATTCGGAGCGCGACCCACAGCGATCAACAATTGGTCGACAACGATTTCATTTGGTGTTCCATTTTGGACAACTTTTACACTTATCTGCTCACCCGATGGAGCAATCTCCATGTCCTTGGCGTTCAGGACAAGGTTCACGCCGTCTTTGATGAACTGTTGCTGAACAACATCAGCCGCGTCCGCGTCCTCGCGAGACAGAATGTGACCTGACATCTCGAACAAGAAAACTTCACTTCCGAACCGGGC
>CAZZDZ010000272.1:0-4375 GCA_964652675.1 uncultured Pirellulaceae bacterium | reverse complement strand
ATCTGCAAAGCGTTGAGCCGAATCTGCCGGGCTGATGTCGGCTCGCTTTTGACGCATCCGCTCCATTGCTTTGCCAAAATCGACAGTGGCACCCTCTGGCACTTTGACTCCGAACGGCTCAGCATCACGAACCGTTGCCGCGACACGAGCAGCACCAATCACGCCCTTTGACGGAACACAGCCGACGTTCAGACAATCGCCCCCCATCAACTCTCGCTCAATCAGCGCGACTCGCGCCCCCAATCCCGCCGCGCCCGCAGCCGTGACAAGGCCCGCGGTTCCTCCACCAATGACAACAAGGTGGTAGCCAGAACTGGGAGTCGGGTTCTTCCAAGCCGGTGGATGAACATTCGATTCCAGCTTCTGGTTGTTGTCGTCGAAGGGCTGAAGCTGAACGATTTTTTCTGACATTTGGTTTTACACGTTTCGAGTTTGCGTATCTGTAGTGTTTCTATTTTGACAAACGATAGGCAAATGATCGAGGCCACTTAAGTGATCCGCTCGCTCGCGGCATGCTCTCCGGCATCATGCAGTTGCTGAAATTTGTTTTCTTTTTTTATGCGATTGCCAATCCACTTCGCAACCAAGGGAAACGCCCGAAAAGTGCAAATCTGGCTGCCTCACCAGAATGGTCTGGTTTTGACAGGTCCTTCCGTCTGCTAAGTGTCATGCTGCTTCAGGAGAATGGGGGACCCGAAAAAGCTGGCCACTCAGGACTGTGGCAACAACTATCGCCAAATTTCAGCAAGAGAATGTCCTGGGGCTCTGGCTTCGCGTAAGATTGACGGTTGTCAAAACGAGCGATTGTCCGAATGAATCATCTTGATCCCGAAAAACAGCTACGCCCCAGCGAAGGTCAGTGCAAGCTGATCGTTGTTCAGGACCAACTTCAAGTCTGTCCGTACTTGGAATCGACCACCGCTCGAATGCCACTTCGGCTGCCCGTTGGTGACGTCACTCCGCAAATCACCGATCAATTGCTGGCCGCGGGTTATCGTCGTAGCGGCGACTTCGTTTACCGCACGCAATGCCCCTCATGCACCGAGTGCAAACCAACACGAATCGAAATCAGCCAGTTCAAGATGACCGGTTCGATGCGCCGTGTTCTCAAACGGGGTGATCGCGACTTGAGTATCACGTGGGCTGCGCCGGTGATCACACAACCGCGTATCGACATGTTCAATCGACATCGTGGCGAGCGAAGTTTGGGCAACGGTGAACGAGTCGACGCAAGTTCCTACGGTGCGTTCTTGGTCGATTCGTGTTGCGATACACAAGAGCTGTCAGTGTTTTTGCAGGATCAGTTGATCGCGGTTGCCGTCATCGATGTCGGAGAAACCAGCATCTCTGCCGTCTACACGCATTTTGATCCCGATCATGCACGATACTCTTTAGGCACCTACGCCATCTTGAAACAAATTCAATGGGCTCAAGAAACGGGTCGGACCTACGTTTATCTTGGGATGTATGTCGCCGACAACAGCCATCTAAATTACAAAGCCCGATTCGGTCCCCAACAACGCCTTTGCGACGGCCAGTGGACTGACATTCAGCAAGCATGACGTTGGCAGGAGCGTCGATGCTGGTAGATCGACGGCTACTTTTGTGCCGCATTTTGCAGCAATTGATGTAGCGTTTTGCATCGCAAACCTAGAAAATCCCGTAGAAGTCCGCATTTCTCGGTTGGACCGCGATTTGCGTTAGAGAATACCGATGTACATTGGAGTGTCACCTCGAATGGCTCCTTGTCTTTCTTTTCTGCCAACCTCTACAGAATCAATCGGGAACAAACCATGCGACTTTATGCCATGTTCTTTGCCGGCGCCTTCGCAGTCGTCGTTTCACCGCTTTGCCAACAAGCGGTTGTTGCTCAAGAATCGAATCTGGAATTTCAATCGCATTTGAAAGGCGGCGAGTTTGGTTTGGTTCAACAAGCTGCCCGGCAAGTCGAGACGATCCCTCGGCGAGATGCAATTTTGGCACAAGTCTCTTCGGCCCAATTTTCCGCTGGGGAACAAATCGCTGCGGCCCGAACGGATCGTGAAATTCAATCTGGCGGACGTGGCGATGGCGTCGTCAACGGAGCGGGCGGTGGTGCCTTCGCCGATTTCGATTCGTTGATCCAATTGATTCAGCAAACGGTCGTGCCTGATACTTGGGAAGCCTTGGGCGGCCCCAGCACCATTGCTCCCTACCCTCAAGGTGTTTACGTCGACCCCAACGGCACACTGCAAGAATGCGAAACGGTAGCTTCTTCGGATGCTCTAAACGGTCTTGCGAGCTTATTAAAATCAAAAACCTCTGGTGGCAAACAAGCTGGCAATCCGATTGGTGGACAAACCTGGCGAAGTGCGTCCAAGCTGCGTGTCGTTTCATTGCGTCGACTGAAAGACCAGCTTCGTGAGCGAGGTTTCTTTGGACGCGACGCGACCGAAGCGATGTTGCACATGGCTGGCCTTTCCCAAATCCAGTACATCATGATTCAAGAAAACGACATCCTGCTGGCTGGACCAGTGGGCGGCATCGATTCAGTCGATGGCTGGTATCGCGATCGGGCAACCGGATTGAATACACTTCGCAGCGATTTCTTTTTTACCTGCCTTTCATCGGTGATGAACCACCAACCCTTTGGATGCACCATCGACCCAACCCCTCAAGGAATGCAGCAAGCTGCCTTGGTTGCTCAAGCCATCCAGGCTGACAAAATCCCAATTGGCAAAGCTGCACAGAAAATGGAAGAAGCCCTGGGGCTGCAACGCGTCGAAGTATTCGGCACTGCAGGCGATACACCGATCGGATACGTGATGGTCGAAGCCGACCGGCACATGAAGCAACTTGCGTTAGGAAAAGTCGATATGCCCGCGGGCGTCAAGAACTACTTGGATGTGATCGACGACACGATCGCGCAAGGGTCGCCCGACAAATTGTTGCTGCGTCTTTGGTTCACTGCGGCTCCACGAAGTGTTCGCGCGGACAACGACCGCAAGGTGTTTGAACTATCGGGAACACCGATTCAATTGAGCGGCCAGAACCAGCGTGCCCAAGCAGACGGCGGACGCGGCGAAGTCGTGGTTGATTTCCGTTCCGAAGCTTTTGTGAAAGGATTCAACGATCACTGGGGCGAAATTCGCGCCAAGTATCCGATCTATAGTGCGTTGGAATCAATCTATCGCGTCGCTTCGGTATCGCAGTTGGTAAACAAGTTTGCCGACGACGATATTCATCGTTCCTTGTTGCAGACATTGGCAGCAGAATCTTCTGGTTCCCCTTGGATCATGCCCACGCCGCGACAAGTTCAGTCGATCGCGACCCATCACCGCGTGCGTCATGGACGCAAAATACACCACGTCGTCGTCGCCAGTGGCGGCGTCAGCGTCAACGCCAATCAAACCGTGGCGACAAAGCTGGTCAGTTACCCATCACTAAAATCGGTCAGTTCCCACGCCAAGTCGCAGCCCAAGTTGGTGCAACGTTGGTGGTGGGACGCCAAGTAGTTTTATTGGCCGGGCAGTAGCGACAACAAATCAGATCGCCGCGGTTGTTGGACTTGCCTTAACCAACAGCGAAGCTGTTCAACAACATAGCCCGGGGTCGCGCAGCGCACTCCGGGTACCTTGCACCTCCCACGCCGCGATTTGCGGCCATCTTGCCGGATTGCGCGCCCCAAGTTGGCCCGCATCTGAGCCTCCTTTCTAGGAAACACTCTTTCCTATGTCCTCGGCAGCGTCTGCCGGTTGCGGCAACGTCATGCCCGTCGAATAATGGTCAAATCAATCTGAATGCACGTCGTTATCCCATCCTACGAGACTACATTTGTGGCCGACCAACTGACCGGCGAAAGTTGCGTGGAAGGACCGATGTACCCCTTTTTTAGCCAACTGGCGCGTATCTTCAATTCGGGCCAAGCTCGTTGCGTCGTTTTACACGGCAATATTTATGACTTGTTCTGGGACGGCCAAAACTATGTGCCTCTGATTCCCTTCACGCAACAAAAAGCCAGCGTCGCGGGCATCATTCGTTTGGTCTACGAACTCAATGGGCCTATTCGTGTTGCACCGGATGACTATGACCGCTTGCGCGATGCATGGGTCAACTGGCGCACCGGCATGGATGTCGAATTGCTGAACTTGCGAGACCTGAAGCGACGCGAAAACTTGCTGAAACATCGTCGCGAAGAGTACGACGATTTGATTCAAAGTTCGATCGGAAACGCCACTCAAGCTCTTGAGTTTTTGCGTCAACTGACGATCTGTTCTCGTAACGCACTTTCCGAAAACCTGCTGATCATCATCGAAGCCGCCGATATGCTGGTGCCCGCTGGCAACGGCAATGTGGCACAACTGAACGATACTCAAATGCGGCGCATCGGCATCGT
>CAZZDZ010000271.1:0-8869 GCA_964652675.1 uncultured Pirellulaceae bacterium | reverse complement strand
TGCGTGCTGGTAAAATCTGCTACGCCATTACCCCAGGCCTGTTAGCGGGCCGTCTTTGCAGAAATCTGGATTTCCGAATGCCTTTACTTCGTGGCCCATCGCTTGGGCAACTGACATTAGCAATCGGTTGTGAGGCACGCCTTTGAAATTCAATGCGCGTCCGGAATCGAAATCCAATCCACCGCCAACCAAAACGAACGGAATGTTGTTGCGTGTGTGCGAATTGCCTTTGCCAAGTTCATTGGTCCAGATGATCGTCGTGTTGTCCAACAGCGATCCGTCACCGCCCGGTTCCGGCGTTTCGCTTAAACGTTTGGCCAACAACGCAACTTGCTCCGCATACCAAGTGTTGATCTTGATCAATTTCTCGTACGCTTTTTTGTTGCTGTCCGGTTCGTGTGACAGCCCATGATGGCCTTCGTCGATATCCAACCAACGCATTTTGGGTTGACCGACGCTGTTGGTGATTTGGAATGTCGCGATGCGAGCAAAGTCGGCGGCGAATCCGTTGACCAACATTTCAATCTGCATTTTGCAAATCTGCGGAATGTTGTCGTTGTCTTCGTCCACATTCGGTGGCAAATTGGGAACCGCATGTCCAACCGCTTTTTCTTTTTTGCCAGAAGCCAACTCCGTTTGAAGCTCTTTTTCCACCGCGCGGACCATCGCAACATGGTTTTGTAGCAATTGGCGGTCTTCGGCGCTGACGACTTTTTCGATCTTCTTGAAATCGTCCACCAAGTCATCCAGCACGCTGGCCAGCACTTCGCGGTTCTTGGTTTGGCCATACAGTTTGTCGAACATTTGATACGGATCGCTGATCGGAGCGACGGGTTTGTTGGCACCTGCGTAAGACATCCGCGTCCACGTGTCGGCACGATCTGGAACCAAGACGCCGAATTCCAGTGAGCCAAAACGAGTTCGTGTTTCGGGGTTGGCTTGAAATTGGTTCTTTAAATACTGGTCCAACGAAATGCCCATCGACCAACCTGCTGGCGTATCGGATCCGCCTTGGATGTCGCCGGGAAACAATTCGATTCCCGTCAGCAGGCAACCGATCCCGCGCATGTGTCCGTCGCCATCGCCTTTGATCTGATTGTGTACGCCATTGAGCGTCAGCATTTGATTCTTGAACGGCTCGAGCGGTTTCAAGATTCGTTTGATGTCGTAATCCTTCCCTTCCTTTTCCGGCCAGAAGTGTTTGGGGATCACGCCGTTGGGGCTGAACAGGATGACCAAACGTTTTCGTCGTTTCGTTGATGCAGCCCATCCCAGGCTAGGCAGCCCCATCAAGAAAGCGGCCGCTGAGGCGCTAACGCCGAAACGGTTCAGGAAATCACGACGGCTAACAATGCTTGTCATCTCTATTTTCCTTAGGAATCCTACTTGGCCTTGCCAGGTTTGACTGTATCGCGATTGTGCGAAGCAACCGTGACGGCGATCGCGACCAACAATTCTCGCATGTTGAACCCGCTGTTTTGAAAGCTCTTGGTTAACCGATCTAGTGTACTAACCGCGTCAGGGCCGCGCGGGCTATATGCGTTGATGGGTTGTTTGACGAAGTACTCAAAGCAACTATCGACAAACGATCGATGCGAATCTTCATTGGACGCCAAAAAATCAGCCAATTCACGCGGGCCCTTGAATTGAACGCTTTCGCCGCCGCGTGTCGTATACCCGCCCGTTGCATTGATCGGACGCCCGTTTTCTTTGCTGCGGAACCGCCCAACGGTGTCAAAATTCTCGAGCGAAAAACCCAAGGAATTGATTTTTGCGTGGCAAACTTGGCAATTCGCTTCATCGGTCTGCAGCTCAACACGCTCTCGCGTCGTCAGCTTTGGATGCAATTCGGGATTCAGCGGCGAGAATGCTGCATTGGGTGGCCGCAAATTTCTGCCCAGGACTTTGCGGTACAGGAATACGCCACGATGGATCGGAGAAGTGTGTTTGTGGTACGAAAGCACGCTCATCAAAAACGGATGGCTTAAGGCGCCGATGCGCTGATCGGGATCCGAAACGCTACGTTTCAAGGCGTTGTTTTTAGTGGCGTTGTTTTTATTCGAATTGGATCCGTCGGCCGGTTTCCAACTGTCGCCATAGAACTTGGCCAATCGGTCGTTGGTGAATGTCCAATCGGCTTGAACCAGTTGGCGATAGTCGCTCTTGCTGCTCCAAGTGACTTCGTCCAAAAACGCATCGAACGATGAACGCAGGTCCGATACAAGCTGTTTGTCAAAACCAGGGAATTTTTCTCTGTCCTTGCTCACGTCGTCTTTATGAGCGACGTCGAACCACTCGTACAAGAACATCCGCATTTTGGCTTGTGTGCGGTAGTCGGCGACCATTTTGTAAGCGGCCGAGACCAGTTGTGGGTCTTTGACCAATTGGTTTTTCTTGATTTTTTGTCGTAGCCAGTTTTCTGTTGGCAACGAGTCATGCAGTATCAATGACATTCGATTCGCGGTTCGCTGCGAAACACTGCGGTCGCTGTCCAGCGACGGGTACAAAAAACGCGGCGACTTCAAGGCGATCAAACACACCCGCTTGATCGCTTCGGCATCGTCGGGCGTCTGGTCGATTTGCTGATCGACGTAAAGCTTCTTTTGTTCATCAGATAGCGGGCCGCGGAAAGCGATTTCGGCTAAGTCTTTTAGAAAATTTCGCAACCGGGCGCGGTTGTCGTTGTTGTCTTTTCGGTGCCGAAGTTGGTAGTTGGGCCATAGTTCAACGACTGCACGCTGGGCGAACTCGACGGCGGCTTGGGTGGTTGAATCGTCCCATTGTCGATTGACGTCGGTGCCGCGTTCGTAACCATAGCTGCGATCGTCTGGTGGCAATTTTGCTTGCAGCGAAAATGCTGCTGGATGCCAGCTGGGCAATAGATTTCGCTGGGGAATGATTTCTTCGACACCGCCTGGCGGGACCCACGAAAGAGAGAGGCTTGCGGGTGGTTGCTTTGTTTTTCGCTTGCGCTGATAAAAATCAATCTTGAACATCAACGGGCGGTGCCCCGTCAAATAAACCGTCCGCCGAAACTCCGTTCGGCCTTCGCTTTGGACGTGGTTGTTGATCAGTTCACGCTTGTCGCGGCCAAAGTCCATGACGAATGAACATGTGCTGCGGACGACAATTTCGTACTTGCCGCTTCGGTCTGGTTTGATACTTCCTGACCACTGGATGTAAAACTCTTTTGGGTTGACGCCTTTGCCGGGGCCTTTGTCGCCGAAATCAAAATCGACGACGGGATCGATGCGTTTAATTTTTCGTTTGTCATCTTTCCAACGGGTTCCGTCAAAATACAGTCCTTGGGCTCCATATTTATCTTCCAGCCAAGGGTTGTCCCCGAATGCTGCGTAGATACCAGCGAGACTCTGACGGAGCTGTTCGCCGGTTAAACGGGCCAATCGAATTCGCGGCGGTCGGTTTCTTACTTGGGCGGCTTCGCTGTAGAACGAATGGTGGATGTAGCTGGCGACAGCCGCGGCGTCGTCCCCAACGCAAGACTCCGGGTTTTCTTCCGGCATCGTTTCGGCGACCAGCTTTGTCAGTTCTCCGACGGTCGAATCACCAACCAAAGCGTCCGCGTAATGATCTTTGACACCCACCCCGCCGACACCATGGCAACTCAGGCAGGATTCTTTGTAGATCTGTTCACCACGGGCGCGGATTTCAGCCTCATTGCCGATGGCAGCACTGGCGTGCATGCACAACAATGCGGCGCAAGTAAATAGGTGAAACCCAAGACGGGTATTGGGCGGGTGTAAATTCGCGGGCAAGGTCAGATTTTTGGTGTGACTGTGTTGGCGGGATCTGGTTTGTCTGCGATTTGGATCATGGGCCGCAAGGCTGGGGCAGAATACTGGGAAGCCTGGGGCTGGCTGAAACGGATCACAACCGGACACATTAAATTGTATTCCACAATCCAGTCCACCGAGGCGGGATCCCACTGTGGAAACGAATACAGGGCAAACAGTTGTGCTCAGCCCGGTCATGTTACGCCAATTCACGGACTAACGGGGCCGATTCGACCACTGAATCATGGCAACGTCGCGCGGGAGTGGCTTGCGTGGGTGGTTGGTGACTGGTTCGTAGGGCTGCCGGTGGGGTGTTGCTGCAAAGATAGAGAGTTTTGGTAGGTTCGTGCTGAGTTCATTCGGAGGTGTTGCTGAGGTTGCCATTGGTGGATCCCGCAAATAACGGTCTCTTTGGGCTTGCGTGTGCAAGGTCTTCCGCCATACTTACCCGCTTCTCTGCGTCTTTTGCGGTCAAATGAGAATTGGATCGTAGACGCGTGAGCACATTAATTTACTGAAAAAATCACATCTGACTGGTAAGGTTATTCCAGCCATGGCTGACGTTTTACATGTCGAGAAACGCGAGCAAACCGGCTCGACAGCCTCTCAACGTTTACGTCGCAGCGGGAAGGTTCCCGCGGTGCTGTACGGACACGGACAAGACAATCAACATTTGGCTATCCCCAACGCGGACGTCAAGCTAATTCTGCGTCACCATTCCAAAATGGTGGAGCTGGAAGGAGCTGTGAAGGAAACCGCTTTGATTAGCGATTTGCATTGGGATCCATTGGGGATCGAAGTGTTGCATATGGATTTGATGCGAGTTGATTTGAACGAAAAAGTTCAGGTCACCGTCCCAATCCATATCCACGGAGAGCCTAAAGGAACCAAGGAAGGCGGGATGTTCTTGGAGAATCAACACCAAGTTGACATCAGCTGCTCGGCGGGATCGATTCCAGAGAGCTTGACGCTGCATGTTGCTGATCTGGGAGTTGGCGAGAATTTGACTGCTGCGTCTTTGGAGCTACCAGACGGGGTCGAACTGGTTTCGTCACCTAGTTTGGTGATCTGCAACGTAGCGGCGCCTAAAGGCAAACAGGCTAGCGACGGCGACGAAGAGCCTGCTGCAGAATCGGCAGAGCCGGAAGTGATCGCCAAAGGCGGTTCCGACGAAGGAGAAGGTGGCGATGGAGAATAGCCCAAGTGCTATTCCGATCGCGACGAGAACGTAATGAAGCTGATCGTTGGACTTGGAAACCCAGGTCGCAAGTACGAACAGACACGGCACAATGTTGGGTTCATGGCAGCCGCCAAAGTGGCCGCCTTGATCTCAGCAGGACCAGATAAAACTCGATTCGAAGGCCAGTTTGCCGAAGGCATGGCTGGAGAATCCGGTAGCACGGTAAAGCTCATGTTGCTTTGCCCACACACGTACATGAATGCGAGTGGCCAAAGCGTCCGCCAAGCGGTCGACTTTTATAAGCTCGAAGTGGATGACTTGTTGGTTGTTTGCGACGATTTGAATCTCGCCAGCGGACGCTTGCGAATTCGACCGCGGGGAAGTGCGGGAGGCCAAAACGGTCTCAAAGACATTATCCGTCATCTTGGTACCGAAGTCTTTTGCAGACTGAAGATTGGGATTGGCAGACCGCCTCAAGGCTGGGATGTCTCGGATTACGTTTTGGGAAAATTTCCCAAAGTAGAACAAGACAAAATTGAAACAGCGACAACACAAGCTGCTTATGCCGCCATCGATTGGGCGACAAAAGGCATCAACGTCGCGATGAACAAATACAACGCAGACCCCGACGCCGAAAAGGCAAAGCAGAAAGCAAAGTCTGCAAAAAATCGGACTGCAAAAAAGAAGTCGATTGACGAAAAAAACAGCGACCAGAACAAAACAGATAACGAAACAACTGACCAACCATCCGACACCCCAACGGATCAAACTGACGGAGAGACGAACTAGCCGTGGCTATTAATACTTACGAAACGTTGTTCATCTTGGACAGCAACCACTACGCCCGTGACCCGGGTGGAGTCACCAAACAGATCGAAGAAATCATCACCGAGGCTGGCGGTAAAGTCCTGGTGAGTCGATTGTGGATGGAGCAAAAGCTTGCTTATCCAATCGACAAGCATCAAAAAGGAACTTACTGGCTGACGTACTTTGAAATGGAAGGCGAAGGTCTTACCAAGATCGCTCGTGCTTTCACATTGTCCGAAGCCGTTATTCGGGAACTGACATTGAAGCTTGAGCCTCGGTTGGTTGATCCGATCTTGGCCAACGCACGTGGCGAAACCCCCAAGCCTGAAGGCGAACCTGCCCCAGAAGGCGAGAAAGAGACTGCTGACGCTGACGCCGCCCCAGCAACCGCTTAAAAACGGTTGCTTGAACTGCATCGGTTTGCCGCGAACGACCAGACGTGTCAAAACGACCGCAATGGTGTGGTGGGCGACATTTTTATCCGGTAATCCATTTACTCAACACAAAGAGTTGATCCATGGCTAGTTACAACCGCGTCATTTTGGTTGGGAACCTAACACGCGACATCGAACTGAAATACACCCAAGGCGGCACGGCTGTCACCGATATCGGCTTGGCTGTAAACGATCGTCGTAAAACGGCAACTGGAGAATGGATTGACGAAACAACTTTTGTCGACGTCACTTTGTGGGGACGTACTGCCGAAGTTGCCAGTGAGTACCTGAGTAAAGGATCGCCAATTTTGATCGAAGGCCGATTGAAATTGGATACTTGGGAGACCGATGGTCAGAAACGAAGCAAGCTGAGGGTCGTTTGCGATCGCATGCAAATGCTAAGCGGCGGTGGTGGAGGAGGAGGTGGACGTAGGCAGTCCGCCAGCCAAAACACTGAAACCCAAAGCAGCAGTGGGCAAGCAGGCGGAGCTCCCGCGTCGCAGGCAAATGCATCTTCCTACGGCAATGCTCCTGGTAATCGTGAAGCACAGCCTACTGGCGGTGGCCCCGGTTACGACGATCCAGATATCCCGTTTTAATTGTTTGCTAAACAAAACATTTTAGTTTTGCCAGCAGTGAGTTGAGCGAAGCAAAAAAATACCACGTTTGATTTGAAAGAGTAAATTCGGATGCCAACTACAAGAAAAGGTCGTACCATCAAACGTCCTTACAAACGACTACCCAAGGGTGACAGTGGAGGAGTTCGCCTGTTGCTGATTCACAACGTCGAACACCTTGGAAAACAAGGCGACATTGTCGAAGTCAAATCGGGTTACGCATTGAACTATCTGCTGCCTCAAGGTTTGGCGACGATCGCAACCGATCACCACAAGCGGATGGTCGACAAGCACCGCGAAAAACTGCGTGCTCTTGAACTTGAGAAATTGCAGAGCTACCGCGATCTTGCTGACGAACTGGCAAAGCAATCGATCACCATCGAAGCCAATGCGAATGACGAAGGTCACTTGTACGGTAGCGTCGGGCCTCATGAAATCGTTGACGCACTCAAGAGCGCCGGGTTTACTTTGGCACAGGACCAAATCCGACTGGAAGGCCCTCTGCGAGAACTTGGCCTGTATACCATCAAAGTGCATCTTCACAGCGAAGTCGACGCAAGCCTGAAGGTCTGGGTTGTACCAACTGTGACCGCCGAAGAAGAAGCCGCTAGCTAGTGCTGCAAGGATTCTTTGAAAGCACAGATATATATATGAAAGCACAAAGCCGCGACGGAAACGTCGCGGCTTTTTTTGTGCCAGCAAATCTCGACTCAAGTGTCGGCAATTGGCACATCTACCAGCATCGTTTTGTTTCAAATTGCGTCTGTTATTGAGACGCTGTCTTGTTCTGAGAGAGAACACGACCTTTGAGTGTTGCTTGCTACAATGATGCGTTCGCTGTCGCGAAACGGTTTTCGCTTTTCTTCGTTTGTTTTGTTCTTCGCTGCGAATAACGTTTCAAGGCCCCGATTTGGCTCTCGCACTAAAACGGCTGGGCCGATATTTTTACAATGCTGCTGCGGCGATTGCTGCAGGAAGCGTTCGGTTATGTGTCTTCATGCCCAATCGTCACAAGTTTAACCGCACGAATTCTCTAAGAATTCAAGATTTGAAGAGCGATTGGGTGACGCAAAGCAATTTCGAGGCAGACAACTACCTATGGATGATTTCAAACAAGTCATTCAGCGCGTCTGCGGTGAAGTGCTCAGCAGCTTGGAGAGCGGTACAACTCTAAGCGAGCGTCTCAAGCAAGAAGCAGATGCGGTCTACATCAAGTCGGTCGAAGGCAAGATTTTGATGTCGAACAGAGCTTACGAGACCATGTTTTCGGATGAGAAACTCACCTTGGGGCGACCAGGCAGTTCGTACCTGACAGATTCGGTGCAGGAAGTCGCTCGGCTATCTGACAACATGTTGCTGACAGGTTGCCAAGTGATCCAGTTCGATCATGTGGGTCACGATTCAGCGGGCCGCGACGTTCGGTTTCGAACTTACAAACGTTCGCTTCTTGGAATGGGGCATCCAACCATGGCGATCGTGGGCGTCACGCGATTGTTGGAAGTCATCGGTAACTCGGGCGTGATTCGCTTGAACACGCTCAAGGATCAGTGGAAATCGTTTAGCCAATTGGATGATTTTGATCGCGCAATCGCTATCGGGCTCGGTCGCGGAATTTCCGTTGGCGACATCGCAGCGGAACACAACGTCACCAAGAAAACGATCGAAAACCATCGCGCGGCAATCTTGAAAGCTCTGAAATTAAATTCGCCGGTCGAACTGATCAAGCTTGTTGTGCGATTGCAAGAAAACGGGTTCGGCGATTTCGGTGTCTAGGATTCGTTCCAAAGACAGCGACGCTTTTCAATCAAGAACATAGGTTGGGCACTCTTAATGCGCCCGAAAAAAGTAGCCTGACAGCATTCGTTTGGTGTTCCGTTTTATCTTCGCCTTCTTAAACGCAGAGATCGTGCGGCCTTTTAATCACTCACCCTCTGACGCTGGGATTTTTTTTAGGCCGGAGGCCGGCACAACCCTAGCTGGTGGCGTTAGCCACCAGATTGAAGCCGAATTCAGAACAAAAGGGCGGAGCCCGACACA
>CAZZDZ010000270.1:0-8870 GCA_964652675.1 uncultured Pirellulaceae bacterium | reverse complement strand
TGGGAATCCAATTCTTGAACGTGGTCACCGTACAACCCTGCATCACTGCTACCGCGAAACTCCGCTGCCGGAGTCACATGAGTATGCGGAGCACAAGGCGTGAAGTAAAGAAAGAATGGATTGGCTGCGTTCTTGCGAATGAACGCGACTGCCTTTTTCGTGAGCGTGCTGTCGACTTGGTCTTCGACACGCGGCTTGTCTAGGCCTTCGGGAAAGTCAGCTCCTTTGACAATCCGGTATTTTTCGCCAGGCTTTCTGCCCACCAGATCGTGGTTTTCGATAAAGGCCCTGGTCGAATCGTTGTGGTTGGATGGAACGCCAAAGTGATAGTCAAAACCACATTCCAGTGGCCCGGTGATCGGTAGCTTATTCCAGTCCTTGCTGTAACCAAGATGCCATTTTCCGATCGCGGCTGACGTATACCCGTGGTCTTGCAGAAACGAAGCGATGTTGACCTGACCGGCCTTCAATCGATAGCCGTTGCCTCTTTGGTGAAGCCGCCAAGGTGAGCGGCCAGTAAGCAATCCGTACCGTGATGGAGAACATAAAGATGCAGCAGAATGAGCATCCGTAAATCGCATCCCTTCACTTGCAAGTCGATCAATGCTGGGAGTGTGGATTTTGGTCGCACCATAGCAACTGACATCGCCAAAACCCAAATCGTCAGCAAAAATGACCACAATGTTTGGCTTGTCGCCTGCCAGAGAGGTCCCACAACAACAAATCGCCAAAAAGACAGCGGCAATAGCAATCAGAAGTCGAATATATTTCATGTCGCGCCTTAGCTTAGTAGTGACGGCGTAGTAAGTGTGAAGATCAGCCGGCATCGAGCGCGGATAGAGCTGGCCACAGCAAGTGTCATCGATCTGCAACGCTGATCGCAAAACACCGCATCAAGACGTGGAATCTTTCCTGTCGACTTTGGCTCAACGCAACTAGAATAACAAGCCCCCAATCCACATCGACTAGCCTCATGCGGCCTGTTGAAATGATAATCAAAACACAAATCGCATCTCTCCTGCTGGTTCTTGGATGTTTCCAATGTTCGGCGATCTTCTGTTCGGCAGCCTTCGCACAGATCGTTCACCCGGGTGTTGCGCATAGCGCCAAGCAAATTGAATTTGTCAAAGCTAAGGTTGCCGCAAGCGAACAACCATGGTTGGGTGCCTGGAAAGGACTCAAGCAATCGCGGTATGCGTCACTGGACTACCTGCCGCAACCTTTTAAAAGTGTTCAGCGCGGCCCTTACAACGATCCCGATATCGGATCTTCGGAATTCAGCGACGATGCTCGCGCAGCTTACTACCACGCTGTGTGTTGGACGATCTCCGATGACGAGGCTCATGCCAAAAAAGCCTCCGAGATCATGGACGCGTGGTCCGGCAAACTTCAGTCGGTCGGCGAACATGACGCCAAGCTATTGATCGGGATGAGTGGCTATCACTTTGTCATCGCTGCCGAACTGATCAAGCACACGTGGACCGGATGGCCCCAAGACGACCAGTTGAAATTCGCATCGATGATTCGCGAAATATGGTATCCGGTTATCAAAGATTTTTATCCTACTGCCAATGGCAATTGGGACGCTTCGATGATGCAAGTCATGATTGCGATGGGCGTTTTCCTGGACGACCAAGCCATCATCGACCAAGTCAGCGATTACTTCCTGATAGGTGAAGGAAACGGGGCAATCGGCAACTACTTCAAGGAATCCGGGCAGTGCCAAGAATCCGGACGAGACCAATCGCATACGCAAATGGGCTTGGAGTTTTTGGCGAACACTTGCGAGACAGCTTGGATTCAAGGAGTCGATCTCTACGGCGCCTTGGACAATCGATTGCTAAAAGGATTTGAGTACACAGCGAAATACAATCTAGGATTCGACGTTCCCTACGAACCATTCAAAAGTTTCCAAGGCCGCTATCACTACAAGAAAATATCCGATGACAGTCGTGGCAGACTCCGATCGATGTACGAACGCATCTACAACCACTACAACGGACGCAAAGAACTAGACGCGCCATTCACAAAACAAGCGTTGATGAAAATCCGGTCCAGTAATGCTGGCCGCAGCTACCAACGCAGAGATCGCGACCGAAACCGCCAACGCAATCGCCGGCGGGGGCGTAGTTCATCATCCGACTTGGACACGCTAATGTACGCGAACCAGCCAGCCAAGGTTCCCGTAGCGCCGTAGTTCCAAAGTTGGCAAACAACTTTGATCACTTAAAGCTCCTGAAACGCGTAGCGGAAGTCGACATTGACTTTTGCTACGCGTTTTTGCGTGATCAAGGTATTCAATGCCGTTTTGCAGCGTAGAAAACCAGACACCAAGCGGCGGCACATCGTAACTGCCCAGCAGCTGGGACAAGACTGGTATATTGTGATTTGTCGCTTGCCCAATCCAATGTCCGCAACTTAAACAACGCGATTTCTTGACATGTTCCGTTTTGCATTTGCTGTTCTATTGCTCACTTGGCCGATCGCGTTTGCGACAGCCGCCGATCGCCCCAATGTTCTTTTCATCTCGATCGACGATTTGAATGATTGGCTTGGTTGCTACGGTGGTCACCCGCAAGTCAAAACACCCCACATTGATGCGTTGGCAAAACGTGGTGTGATGTTCTCCAACGCGCATTGCCAAGCACCAATTTGCAATCCGTCTCGCGTCAGCATGTTGACGGGGCAATTACCGTCCACCACCGGTATGTACTTCTTGGGGCCAAGGTTTCGCACGGTGGAACCAACCAAGCACAGCGAAACCCTTTTTCAGTCATTTCGCAAGCAAGGGTATTTTGCGTCCACCAAAGGCAAGATATTTCATGGCAGCGCGGATCGGGCTTCGTTTGACCACATCGAACGGACAACTGGCTGGCGGCGCAGCCCAAAAAAGATCAACTACACAAAGCCCGGTTCGCATCCGTTGTGGGATTGGGGCCAAGTCGATGTTCCCGATGAAAAACAACGCGACTATCAGACCGCGAAATGGGCTGTGGACGAAATTCCAAAATTAGCAGAAAGCGACAAGCCGTTTATCTTGGCAGTCGGATTTGGGCTGCCGCACGTCCCGGTCTATGCGTCTAAGAAATGGTTCGACATGTACCCAAAGGACGAATTGATCCTGCCGCGAGTGTCTTTGGGGGACCGCGATGATTTGCCGGAGATCGCCAAACAATTGACAGACAACCCAACCGCCCCTCGTCACGATTGGATGGTTGAAAATGATCAATGGCCTAAAGCCGTTCGCGCTTACTTGGCAGCGAATAGTTTTGTCGATTCGCTGGTTGGTATGTTGATCGAATCGTTGGACAAAAGCGGCGTCGCCGATAACACCGTGATCGTGCTTTTTAGTGATCACGGATTTCATTTGGGCGAAAAACTACGTTGGGCCAAACGTACTTTGTGGGAAGAAACCACGCGTGTGCCGCTAATCATCACCGGACCGGGGCTGCCAAAGGACCAACAGTGCAGCCGACCGGTTGGATTGATCGATGTGTATCCAACCTTGCTGGAACTGTGTGGTTTGCCGGGCCGCAGTGAACTGGAAGGGCACAGTTTGAAATCGCTTATGATGAACCCGGAAACGAAATGGGATCATCCCGCGATCTGCACGTTTGGGCCAAACAACCATTCGCTGCGAAGCGATCGGTATCGTTACACGATCTATTCTGACGGCAACCAAGAATTGTATGATCACGCGAATGATGCCAACGAGTGGCAAAACCTGGTTTCATCCGACGGCAAGTGCTCAGCCGAGCACGCGAAAGTAATCGAAGAAATGAAACAATGGATTCCGCTTAAGAACGTGGACCCCGTACCGGGTAGCGCGGGAAGCGATTCGCCGTTGTACGGCGAAGGAGGCGAGATGAGTTTGGGCGAAGCAATGAAGAAAGCAGGGGCAAAGTAACCATGAATCGAGGGCGATTGTTTTCTGTGCTAGGAATATGCGTTGTCCTGGCATCAGCATTCCTGATTTCCAAGCGAGTCGTGATTCAAGCACAAAACGCGCCGACAAAGTTCACGCCCCCGAATGCCAAACAGCGGACGGCTGCGATCGGATCAATGCGAAATGTTCCGCGCGATTTGAGATCCGCGTTCGATCCTGCCGACCATTTTGACCCCATTCCGGATCCTGGACCGTCAGATTGGTTGTCACAGCATCAAGAGTTCGGCCAAACATTCGCACAGTTTCAGCAAGGCTATCCGAACCGCCCTGACCAAAAGCGCAATCGTTTGTACTTCCAGCCGCTTGGCGATTTTCCAAAAGAAACGAGCCCCAGTTTGGAGACGCTCTCCGCGTTTGCAGAAGCGTTCTTTCAACTGCCGGTAGAAATCTTGCCCACCGAGCAGGTAGACGCTTCAGCAATTAAATCACGTGATCGTGGTGGGCAACCGCGCCAATTGTTATCGACGGATGTTCTTCGTTGGCTGGAAACGCGACTGCCCGATGACGCGTACTGCTTGCTGGCGATCACGATGGAAGATTTGTACCCGAAAGAGAGCTGGAACTTTGTATTTGGGCAAGCGTCTCTAAAAAATCGAACGGGAGTTTATAGTTTTGTGCGTTATTCGCCAGAATTTAACGGCCAAAAAGCAAGCGACACGGTATCGCCTTTGTTTCTGATGCGCAGTTGCAAAGTGTTGGCACACGAAACGGGCCACATGTTTGGAATCAAACACTGCGTCCATTTTCATTGTTTGATGAATGGCTCCAACCACTTGGCAGAGTCAGATGCTCATCCGATTCATCTGTGCCCAGTGTGTTTGCGCAAGCTCCATTCGTCAGCAAAATTCGATGTCCGCGCAAGATACAAAAGTCTGTTAACGGTCAGTGAGACAGCCGATTGGATCGAAGAGTCAGCATGGTTAAAAAAGCGAATGGAATTTATCGGCGATGAATGATTGGAATTCAATTTCAGGCATTTCTGATTCGATCGAGTTTTTGTCGTACAACGGAACTAGTTCAAAGATTCCGTTGTCAATTTCTTCAACACGCCGTTTGATTTCGGCATCCCACTGAATTTCAACGTTGGAATCTATGAAGGCACAAGACGTGCAGACATAAATCGTGCGTTGAAGATTGGCGCCGTTGGTGGCTGTGCACCGCGCAGGTTAGAACGAGTCTAACGGATAGGCTTTGTAGAGAGCTATTTTCGAGCGCATTGGCTAAAGCATGCGTTCGAAATCCCGGCATGTATCGCGAGCAAGTGAATCCTCGGCGTTTACAGGAGAGTCACTTGCTGGCGCTGCGTGCTAGTAGACTCTCTAGCTTCAAACAATGATTTGCCAATGCGTCGACAGTTTGGGCCGACTATTTGGCGGCTTTCCGCTCAAGCGTAGCGGGCTCGACAGGTTTGTCGGTCATCTTCACGCTATCACGATTGGTGTGTGATTGTGTTGTGTCCACCGTTCCATTTGGATTGACCACAAAGGTTTCGGTCATTCCATGAACAGACTGGATCGTAAAGGTGTTAGCATTCATCGTCTTGGATTTCCCAGGGTCTCGTTGTAGTTTTCCATCCCACTGAAGTCGCGATACACGCGACCAAACCACATTTGAAGTATTGGCTGCCAGAATGTTGGTTTCGGCCTTTAATTCGAGATGAAGCGTGTAAGATCTTGGTATCGATGCGGTTTGTAGCGGATCTGCGACATGCACCGCCACAGAACAATTCACGCTGACAAAACTTGTTTCCTGACCAGCAACGCGCGACTTCGCACCACTAAAGGGACGGCAAAGTGACACGAATGCAAATAGTCCACCAGTTCTTCTTTCGCGATACCCCGCTTGTTAGGCATGCGGTGCCTGTTCTTTTGGCCTGTTTTCTTTGGATCAATCCATCCAATGCAAACGAGGCGAAAGAGTTCTACACCCCAGTTGAACGCAATATCGAAGGCTGGACGGTCGCAATCGATCCGTTGCTTTTATCGGACGAGAACAAAGAGAAAGGTGAGGCATGCTTGGCAGCTTTACGAAATCATCTTCAGCGGGTTACCTACATCGTCCCACCAGATCGTGTCAAACAATTGCGGCAATTTCGCATCTGGATCGACTGGGAACACGAACTGACCAACCTGCAGTACCACCCCGATCGCGGCTGGTTGCTCGCAAACGGCCATGATCCACACTTGGTCAAGCATGTTCATATTCCGCGTGCGAAAATGCTCTTGGATCCAGGCCAGTGGGCAAAACACCCGTACGCGGTGTTGCATGAACTAGCGCATTCCTATCACGATCAAGTCCTTGGCTTTGAATACCCCGAAATCGAAGACGCTTTTGAGAAAATGAAGAGTGATGGCAGCTATGAAAAAGTGCTGCAGCATACCGGGCGGACCGTGAAACATTATGCCTTGAGCAACCCCAAAGAGTACTTTGCGGAATCAACCGAAGCTTACTTTGGAGTCAATGATTTTTATCCGTTCGTACGCGCAGAGCTGAAGAAACACGACCCACAAATGTTCAAGGTGCTGGAGTCCGTCTGGGGAAAGGTGCGTGAGTAGTAGTCAGAGTCGCCCAGGAGGAATTCACAATCTGGCGCCGCAACGTCACAATCAACGCTTTGCATCATTTATTTTTTCCACCACAAGATCCCCATGCGTGTCGACTTTGTGATTACAGGACTTTTTGTTGGCGGCGCAGAACGCTGTCTGACGGAGCTGGCACTTGGGCTGGCGCAAAGAGGCGATGATGTTCGTGTGTTTTCGCTGGCGAGTTTGCCCACAGGCGTTCAAAGCTTGCTGGTCGATCGATTGAAAGCCGCCAATGTCCCGGTTGAATCGGGCGACAGTAATCATTTTTTGCGGACGCCACGTGCGTACTCGCGTTTGAAGAGCTGGCTAAAGGAAAGCCCCGCCGACGTTTGCCAGACATTTATGTTTCACGCAAATGTCCTGGGCGCATTGGCTGCCAAATCGGCTGGAATCAAAGTCCGCGTGGGAGGATTGCGGGTTGCCGAGCCACGTCCTGTTCGTTGTCGGATTGAGAAATTCGCCGTCAAACGAATGAATTCGTTGGTCTGTGTGAGCAATGAAGTCAAAAGGTTTGCCCAGGAATATCTCGCTTGTGACTGCACAAAATCGCTCGTGATTCCCAACAGCGTTGACGTTCAGCGGTTTAAAAATTCCAAAGTGTTTGATTGGCAAATTTTGGGCTGGCCGCGAGATGCTGTCGTGTCTGTTTTTGTTGGTCGATTGCATCCGCAAAAGGGAATTGAATTGCTGCAATCCCAAATCGACTCGCTTGCGCCAGCCGATTCGAATCGAAAACTGTTGTTGGTCGGCGGAGGACCGTTGAGATCTGATCTGCAAGCTTGGGCCGACGGGATTGGAGAACAGCGTGTTCAACTGTTGCCGTGGCAGAAAGATGTCGCGCCCATCATCAGCGCATCCAGATTATTGGTGCTGCCAAGCCACTACGAAGGCATGCCGAATGTTGTCTTGGAAGCGATGGCGGCAGGCAAACCGGTTGTCTGTAGTCGCGTAGAAGGAAGCCAAGAATTGCTTTCGCACGCAATCGATCAACAGAGTTTTACGCCCGGCGATGCTGAGGCAATGAAAAAGCTCGCCGAGACATTTTTGTCTGACGAGCAATTCAGTGGTGAGATCGGGGCGAAAAATCAGACACGTGCTGAATCTGATTTTTCGATCGACTCGATGGTCGACGCCTACCGTGACCACTACCAATCAGCAGTGATCTCTTACTAACGCTGCACTATCGTGTAGTCACAGTTCGGCGACTTGATGGTTGGTAGGTTGCCGCATTACGTCGACTGCTGCTAGCAGCAGAACCGGCGCGTTTGGTTGTGTGGCCGTAACCTGAGTAGCTGGCATTGGAATGCCGCTGACCAGTTATTTGACGTTGCACCTGCGGCACAGTCGCCTTGGGCTGAGGAGCCCGTTTCAACTGACTTGCTGCGTGGTTGTGAGTTGCATGGTGGTTGTGGGGCGTATATTGGTGAGCGGTGCGTTGCACGGTTTGCTTTTGGTGTGCTGCAACCTGCTGATGACTGACATGCGCGTTTGCGGTACGTCGTGTTGTATGTTGTGCGGATGCTCTTTGAACCGAACCACGGCTGGTCACCTGGTTGTGTTGTGCAGTTCGGGTTTGCGCGTATTGCTGCGAAATCTTACGTTGTTGGGCGGCTTTGGCATGCTGAATCGCTGCGATCTGCTGATCGGTTAACCGACGCTTTTGCGTGTAGTTTTGACGTTCGGCAGCGAGTCGCATTTGATCAACGCTGACCCGTTGTCCGGTACTGTATTGCTGGACGGCTGGACGTTGCTGGTTTGCGACATGCTGAGTCCTGCTGTTGGTGTAGCCACCACGGGTTTGCGGAGAATGCAATTGGACAGGAGGATTCAGTCTGCGGTAGTTGCTTGGCTGAACAGGTGTGCTTGGCGAACTGGGCTTGCGGAAATTGCTTGGTCGGATCGACCGATAAGGTTCTGGCAAACGGACTTCGTCGTCGCCAAACGGGTTACCCGTCGCCGGTTCTTCGAGGGAATCAAACAAACCTCCGTCATCATCTGGAAAAGTTTGCGGAGTTGGATCGGCTGGATTAGGAACTGGCGCGGGAACCGGAGCGTTAGGAGCCACATCCGGAGTTGGTGCGATCGGCAATTCTGGTTCCTGAGTCGGCATTCGATCCATTGGGACTTCTGCCGGTGGCATCGGCAATGCATTGGAATCGCTGATTTCTGGGTTGTAGTCTTGGTATTGTTCACGCTCGCTGGCCGAGGGCATCTCCTCAAAAGGCACGCTCTGAGGGGAAACAATTGTCGGCTCGGACATGCGCATGTCCGTCAACGGCACTGGTGCAACAGCGCGAGGCGCTGTTTGAATGGGAGCAACGGTGCGCGGAGCTGAGTGG
>CAZZDZ010000269.1:0-8886 GCA_964652675.1 uncultured Pirellulaceae bacterium | reverse complement strand
TGTGACAAGCCTTGCTGTGCGGAATCTGCCGCTTGCACCAAACCTTGTTGCCAAGTTTCATCTTGCGACAAACCATGCTGCAAGGGTGCGAAGCCTAGCGAACTGGAAGTGGTTAAAAAATAGCGTTCGTTAACAGCGCAGAAAAACAAAAGAACCGCGGAAACTATTCATTTAGTTTTCGCGGTTTTCTTTTTGCTGGACCAAACGTTCTCGTTGTTCAACGTTCGTAAAAAATAAGCGGGACAAGATTATCTTCGTGGTCGACGTGATCCGCCAAAACCGCGTGGATCGGCGTCAGGCCGGGAGATTCGTTCTTTGAACTCGCTGGGATCAAGCAGATCTAGATAGTCGCGTTCTTTCTCGTCCATCCCCATGTATTGCTCGATAGGCGTGTCGGCCTTTGTCTCCAAGGCTGCGGCTTTGCGCAGTAACGCTTCTTCGGCCCAAGCCATTAGTGTCATCTCTTCCAACACTGGGTCAGCGCCAAAAAAAGGAGACCACAAGGAAAACAATCGCAAATCGTCCAGCGCTTGTTCGTCTAACTCACTGGTGATACTGATCAGTTCATCTGGAGTGATAGGATCGACAGAAGACGGGCTTCGCGATCGTAGGTAACGAGGCGTCTTTCCGCCTGGTTTTTTGATATTCAGCATTTGATACATGTATCGCAAGTTGGCACGTTCGCCCAATTGTCGACGCTCTAATTCCAGTCGCTGTTTCAATCGAGAATCGTTGGCCACGCGATTGAAAAAGAGGTCTTGCAGTACGCCAAAGATGCTGTCGACCGTTTCGTCTTCGAGCAGTTTGCCGGATCCCTGAGAGATTTTTTGCAGCGTAAGCTTGACGGCTTCTTCGATCGCAGTTCGTCGTGTTTTCGGATCGCCTCCTTCGATTTGATCTCGCATTTCCGACGACAATGACGTTTCTCGCCAGTTTGCGTATATGACCATCGTGTCAAGCAATTGTTTTCTGTCATTTTGCTCTTGGACGCTGTCTGCGGTTTCACGCAACTCGTCTTTTGACTCTGGCGGCAGACGCTTGAAATAATCCCAGCGTGATTCCAGCGATGAACGTTGATCGACCGTCAGTTTTGCGATCGCGTCGGCGCGCTTTTCGACCGGCGTGTTGCAAATCAATTCTGACGCCGTTATTCGCGATCCACGCACTTCTTCCAGTCGGCTGACCATTGTCGTGAACGCAGGATTTGCCATCAGGTCGCGCATCAGTCTCGAGTCGGAACCGTACAGGTACGCATCCAAGTGCTCCGCGATCGTTAGATCGGCCAAGTCTTGATTGACTCGGGCGTTCTTTTGATAACGGACGAAGCCAAAAGCTGCTCCTGCGGTGATCAGGCAAAGTCCGATCGCCAAAAGAGGACCACGCAAGATGCTAGGGCGTTTTTCGACAGGGCTTTGTTTTGCCAAGTCGCTGACGACCAGTTCTAAAGTCGATTCAACCAACTTTTCATCGGGAACTGGATCGGGGAGCTGGTCTAGCCAATCCCAGCCGGCTTGCAGTTCTTGCAGCTGCAATCGCAAAGGTTCTTCGTCCAGTAGTCGTTGCTCGATCGCATCACGTTCGGTCCCATGCAATTCACCATCCAAATAGGCGACCAGTTGTTCGACGTCGGGGTCAACGGGCTGATCTTTCGCTGCAGACGCGTCTGTGCTCATTTGTCCCCCTCCTTGGGAATCAAACCTGCTTCTACGTACGGCTGTAGGATCTCACGCAAATTAACTCGCGCTCGGCTCAACAATGACTTGACCGCCTTGGTCGTCAAGTCCATCGTCACGGCGATCTCCGCATAGCTCATGTTTTCGAATCGCGACAACATCAAAGCGATTCGCTGACGTTCGCCAAGCGAATTGACAGCCATGCGAATAATTTCGGCCCGCTCTGCGCCTTCCACTAACCGTGTTGGCATCAGCCCACTCGCTTCGGTAACCGTCGAAGCTAGCACTTGTGGACCGCTTGGCGAGTCTTGCAATTTTGGCGCATCGACCTCGCTGACTTCTTTTCGTCGACCGACTTTCCGGTTTGCGTTCTTGGCCACGTTTGTTGCGATCGTGAACAGCCACGTCGAAAACTTCGCGCCTGGTTCGTAACGTGATCGCGCCTTCCAAACCCGAATGAACGTTTCTTGCATCAAGTCCTCGGCCATGTCGTTTTTGGGGCCAATGGTGTGCATCCAGCGAACAAGTCGAGGCTGGTATTTTCGCATCAATTCAGTGAAAGCGTTGGAATCGCCATCGCGCACGCGCAGCATCAGTCGCACGTCCGGATCGGACTGCTGGTATCGCATTGCAGTCGATTCGCTAACTGCCAAATGAACCTTCGATGTCGTTGTGGTCGGAAATGAATTGTCGCGAACAGGACGTGAACGCGGCATGCCATATTCTACCTTTATCAACCGCAATACCTAGGCTGCGGTTTCGCCCAAAATGACATTGAAACGCGACTTTTCGGTTTCGTGGCCTACCTGCTTCTTATTCTTCGCTGAAATTACTGCCAGAGCTTTGCGAAAATTACTGCCCAAGATTTCGATTGTGGTGAAAAAATGACTTGCTGAATTGCAACTGTCAGGTCGATCCAGCTTTCTGACGTAAGTAAATTTCGTGCCAATTCGGCAACGATAAAGCCCAACTGCAAAGCAGCCATCCAAGGCTGACTTATTCCGCCAAACTTTTTGCGCTGCGGTCTTGGGAATCCAAATTGGCAAATTCGACGCTGGAACGCTTGGCATCGTCACGGCCGACCGTCAAAACCATCGAATCATCCACTTTGTTCAGTTTGGTGTAGGCAGGATGGTGCGACTGCTTAAACGGCACGTTACTCCTTGCGTTGTAGCAACAGATCAGCGCCCAACGCGAATGGTCGGATTCGTTCGCGGCACTACAGTGCAAGGTATTGGGGTGAAAGAACAACGCGTCGCCTTGCTCCATTTCACAGTGGACCAGCTCCAGTCGCTTTTTTGCATGTTCGACACATTGCGGATCCGCGCCGGCTTGGTCGCCAGTCAGGATGTGGTTGACACGCCCCATCTTGTGCGATCCACGTAGAACTTGCAGGCAACCATTTTGCTTGGTGGCTCTATCCACGGCGATCATTACGCTGCACAAATCGGGAAAAATCAATCCGTTTTGATACCAGTATCCATAATCTTGGTGCCACGCCCAAGCACCTCCCACTTTGGCGTCCTTTAAAATCATTTTGCTGTGATAGTGATACGCTTCGTCTTGCAGCAAGCATTCCACCGCATCGGCCACCCGGCGGCAGCGAGCGAACATGCCGTACACTCCGTCGCCGGGATGATTCCACAATGACAAACGTACTTCGTTGCCCTTGCCGTCATCTCGTAGCGATGAGGCTTGGTCCATTTTGTGGTCATTGCGAACGGTTTCGGTCAGCACCGAGATTTCTTCGCCAGTAAATAATCCGCGTACAAAAAGATACCCGTCGCGTTCATAGTCGGCCAACTGCTGGTCAGTCAGAGCATTCATTTCGCTGGTTCCTGTATGTGCTGGGCCTGTTTATGAACGCTCCGATCTGCGTCCCGTCGCGCTGCTACAATCCTAACATGAACCGAACCATTTTGTTGATGCTGATCGCGACGACAGGCTTGGCGTGTTGTTTCAATAGCAACGTCGCCTTGGCGGGCGACGTTGATTTTGCGCGCGATGTGCTACCGATTTTGTCTAACAAGTGTTTCTTGTGTCACGGACCCGATGCCAAAGAAGACCAACTGCGTCTTGATTCGCACGAAGCGGCCACGGAAGATCTTGGGGGTTACCGAGCGATTGACCGGGCGGCTCCAGAGAAGAGCGCCGTGTTGGAGCGGATCCATTCCACCGACGATCCGATGCCACCGGATGAAGCGGAGAAACCGCTCACCGCAAGCGAACGTAAAATCATCAGTCAATGGATTCACGATGGAGGGCAATACGCCAAGCATTGGGCCTTTGTCGCTCCCGTCAAGTCAACGGATCACGACGGAAGTTCGCCAAAACAAATCGACGGCTACATCGAATCGCAACTCAAAGCCAACCAAGTTGATTTTGCCAAACCGGCTGACAAAGCAACCCTGGCACGCCGCGCTGCGATCGTGTTGACCGGGTTGCCGCCCGAGCCAGAACAGCTGAAAGCGTTCATGAGCGATCCCAGCGATCGTGCATACGAACGGATCGTTGAATCGCTTTTGAACAGCCCACGATTTGGTGAACATCAGGCCCGATACTGGCTGGATGCCGTTCGATACGGTGACACTCATGGATTGCACTTGGACAATCGTCGAGGGATTTATCCGTATCGTGATTGGGTCGTCAATGCATTGAACGAAAATCTGCCGCTGGACGATTTCATTTCCTGGCAAATCGCTGGCGACCTGCTACCGGACCCCACACTCGGCCAACGCGTTGCGACTGGATTCGTGCGACTGAACCCGAGTACCGGAGAAGGAGGCGCGATCACGCAAGAATTTCAAGCGAAGAACAATTTCGATCGCGTCGAAAATCTGGGCACCGTATTTTTGGGAATGTCGTTGACGTGCGCGCGGTGCCATAACCACAAGTACGATCCGATCACACAATCGGAGTACTACGAATTGATGGCGTTCTTTAACAGCACGGCCGAACCAGCGATGGACGGGAATTCCTATACCTACGGCCCAACCGTTCGAGCGCCAAGAAACCAAACCGATTGGCAGGATTGGAAACAATTGGAAGCTCGTCGTGAAGGCACGTTGTTGGCCGCTGGTCAGGAACTGAAGTCGGAAAAAAAGCTGGCCGATGTCATCCAGTACGCAAGTAAACGGGTGAACTGGAAAACAGCCAATTGGCAGATCTCCAAACCGTTACCCACCGAAGACGAAATTCCAGCCGCTGATCCAGACGGCGAAAAAGGCAACAAGAAAAAACGTTGGGCCAAAGCAAACGGGTTGCCCGGCGCGATCTCGGGTCGAGCCGCACGCGGCAAGTTACCAGGCGTCGGGCAATCCGTTTGGATCACATTCGATGTCAACGTGCCCGTCGATCAGAATTTGCTGCTCACTTTTTCCGGCGGCATCGGTTCAAGCGTTACCGTTGACGATGCGGAAAAACCATCGCTTTTAAAGGAAGGCGACGCGAAAGTAAAAACCAGTTCGATGTCTTTGAGCGAGGGGAAGCATTCGGTTCGCTTAAAAATCATCGGAGTTTCCGGCATCGACGAAATTCAAGTTCGGATCGAAAACCCATGGGATTCGCTTGCCAAAAGCAAACGTTGGGACACCACACCCAAACGCGATCGGCTTTTGATGCTGAGCGATCCAAGCGGACCATTTGCGGATTCGCGGCAAAGTCATTCGGCAGCCGAAGTGGCAGAGAAAATCCGTGATCTAGAGTCGAATTTCACCACCAGCTTGGTAGCGAAAGAGTTACCCAAGCGTCGCGAAACAAAAGTGTTGCGGCGCGGCGAGTACGACATGCCTGAAGGTGACGCGCTGCAACCGGGAGTATTCGGTGTCATGAATCCACTGCCCACGGGCGCTCCGCGCGACCGCGCTGGTCTGGCCGCCTGGTTGACTTCGTCGGACAACCCACTGGTCGCCCGTGTATTGGTCAACCGCGTTTGGCAGCGGACATTCGGGCACGGGTTGGTTCGTACGCCCGAAGATTTTGGTCTGCAGGGACAACAACCCACGCACCCCGAGTTGCTCGATTGGCTGGCGGTCGAGTTGCAGCAAAGCAACTGGGACTTGAAACACTTATTGCGGCTGATGGTCACCAGCAAAACGTTTCGTCAAAGTTCGTCTTGGCGTGCCGAGATCGACGATCCCGAGAACAAACTCTTCGCTCGTGGCCCAAGCTTCCGATTGGATGCCGAAGTCCTGCGCGACATGGGCTTGTGGGCTAGCGGATTGTTGGATCCGGCGATGGGCGGTGAAGGCGTAAAGCCGTATCAGCCCAGTGGAATGTGGCAAGCGATGGCCCACCCGGCCAGCAACACAAAACAGTATCAACGCGACAGCGGACAACGTTTGTATCGTCGCAGTTTGTATGTGTATTGGAAACGCACTAGCCCACATCCAATGATGACGCTTTTCGACGCGCCCGATCGGGAATCAAGTTGCGTACGACGATCACGTACCAGCACGGCATTGCAGTCGTTGGCGATGTTCAATGAAACGCAACGCGTCGAAATGGGGCGCAAGTTCGCTGAACGACTTTTGCGTCAGCGCGATTCAGACGCTCAGCGCATCAACATGATTTTTCAGTTGTTGGCTTGCCGCGACCCCAATCAAACAGAACGGGATGCTTGCGTTGAACTGCTGGAAAAGATGAAAAAGCGGTTCAATGCAAATCCAGAGGACGCCACTGAATTGTTGAAAGTGGGCGAATCGCCACGCGACAAAACTCAAAACGTGGCAGATCAAGCTGCCTGGACCCAAGTTGCCATCGCTGTATTGGCCAGCGACTTATCGATTTCACTTTACTAGTTTGCGCGGTCGTATTTTTTCGGCAAACCACATTTTGAGTTTTTATGAATCCAATTCGCGAACACGAACTTCTGCAAACACGACGCCAATTGTTTGGGCGATCAGCTTTAGGTCTTGGGACCGCCGCGATGGCAGGTTTGATCGGCAATGATGTTGCCTTTGGCCAGGATTCGAGCGCAGCGAATACGACGGGCGGCGGATTGCACCACCGCGCGAGAGCCAAGCGAGTGATCTATCTCTTTATGAGCGGCGGACCAAGTCATTTGGATTTGTGGGATTACAAGCCGAAGCTAAAAGACAAGTTCAATGAACAACTGCCCGCAGAAGTCCGCGATGGACAGCGAATCACCGGGATGACATCGGGCCAGAAGAACGGGCTACCGATTTGCCCAAGCAAATACAAATTCACCAAGCACGATAACAACGCCGATGGAGTTTGGATCAGCGAACTGTTGCCACACACGTCAACGGTCGCAAAAGAATTGTGTGTTGTTCACAGTACGTTTACCGAAGCGATCAACCACGACCCGGCAATCACTTACATCCAGACCGGCAGCCAGATCCCGGGGCGGCCTAGCCTGGGGGCTTGGCTCAGCTATGGGCTGGGCACGATGAACGAAAACTTGCCGCACTATGTCGTGATGCATGCGAAAACCAAGTTCCCAGAACAAAGTATCTTCAATCGATTGTGGGGAACTGGTTTTTTGCCGTCAGAACATCAAGGCATTCTGATGCGCAGCCAAGGCGACCCAGTCTTGTACCTCAGCAACCCGGCGGGTGTTACGCGCACGGATCGTCGTTTGCAATTGGATGCATTGGCGTCACTGAATCAAAGCCAGCACGAACGTTTTGCTGATCCCGAAATATTGGCTCGTGTTAAGCAGCACGAGATGGCGTACCGGATGCAGTCGTCTGTCCCAGAACTGATGGATTTGTCACAAGAATCAGACGAGACCTTTCGGCTGTACGGCGAAGAAGCCAAGACGCCCGGTTCATTCGCGGCTTGTTGTTTGAATGCACGCCGGTTGGTTGAACGTGGTGTTCGCAATGTGCAGATTTTTCACCGGGGCTGGGACGCGCACGGCAGATTGCCTGCTGAACACGAATCGCAATGCAAAGACATCGACCAAGGATCCGCCGCGCTGATAAAAGACCTGAAGCGTCGCGGAATGTTGGATGAAACGCTCGTCGTGTGGGGCGGCGAGTTTGGGAGGACCGTCTATTGCCAAGGTGGCTTGACTCGCGAAAACTACGGGCGTGACCATCATCCACGCTGTTTTACGACCTGGATGGCCGGAGGTGGTGTAAAACCAGGAATTACCTACGGGCAAACCGACGAATACGGTTATAATATTGCCGACGCTGATGGAAACCCATTGACGCCTCAACCAAATAAGGATGAGTGGACGGCTGGCACCATGCACATTCATGACTTAAACGCGACGATCCTGCACCTGATGGGCATCGATCACAAAAAGCTGACCTATCGCTATCAGGGACGCGATTTCCGGCTAACCGATGTTCATGGTCACGTTATCAACGACTTGGTTACCTAGCTTATGGACAAGTTGATCAAACGATCGTTTGACTTTCTGGTCGATTCATTTCAATCGGATCCTGTGTTCATCTTCCATGGCAGGAAGTTTGCCGTTCGCAAGGCCGGACGACGAGTATTGCGATTGGTCTCGGCCGTCCATGACGCCGAAGATCACCGCGTAAGGCTATTATCGTTACGCGATCAGATCCAGTCTGTCCTGGATGTTACGCCGCCCGTTTTGGTGTGCTACTTGGTGAGCGATCGGATTCGAAACAAAACTCTGTTGCGGCTGTTGATTTGGATTCTCGGTCGTAGCGGTCATCGCTTTACAGCAAGGAGTATTCTGGTTCATCATAAGCACCGCGACCCTAAGGTCCGGCGCGAAGTCGTTCGTTCGCTTAAGCGTCTTAACGCATTGGTTGAATTGCAGATCATTGAACGCGAGTGCCCGTTCGCGGATACTCGTCTTGCTGCCGCTCCCAGACTGCCTGACGAATTCTCCAAACGTCTGGACAGATTCACTGCCTGCCTCTGCAAAATATCCGCGGCGAATCAACCTGCATTGAATGTCTTGGACGACCTCAGAGAATCGGATGAACTGGTGATCGCCGAGCACGTTGAAATCCCAAGTGGCGCCACGCCACGAAACGAGTGGGAGATCAGGCGGTTTTTGCGCAGAATCCGGATTATGGTCGGGCTCAGCACCAGTCGTCGCGGGCGCCTCTGGCCGTTCGGTCGGCCCAAATCCGATGCTTGAAAGTAGAAAGATCCGATTTCGAGCGAAATCGGATCGATGGATTTTGCATCCGCCGTGGGATGCGTGGCTTGACATCGCATGCTGACTTGATGAATTCAACACACGACGTTTTGTGTTGTT
>CAZZDZ010000268.1:7312-8903 GCA_964652675.1 uncultured Pirellulaceae bacterium | reverse complement strand
GCCTGCTCGGCAGACTCCAACGGAGCGAACGGCGCCTCAGTGATTGGCGCCTCAGTGATTGGCGCCTCAGATTCTTGGCCCAACAGTGGACCGGCAACGACCAGTAAACCAACCGTCAAAAGAAATCGCATCATCGAAAGCCCCTTTTGCGAGCGAAATAAATCCGTCCTCGCAAATTACCAATTCGACGCTACGAAAGTGAAGGGCAATTACACTTCGTACTCGTATTCGCGGTCCTTCAGGATTCCTGGTTTTGCGATCGGATACTTGCCTTCGTCGTCGGCCATCACGGGGGCCGGTCCGTCGGGAGTCATTTTGTCCGCGTCGGGCGCAAACGCATGTGGGCAGTTCAGCATTTGGTCGTACGTGATTTCTTGACCGGTGTGGGCTGCCATTCGACCCATGCTGGTTACCAAACTGGCTGCGACGCCGCGTGGGACTTCGTTGTACGGTTTGTCGTTGATGATCGCGTCGACCAAGTCATCCCATTCCAATTGATAGGGGTTCTTTTCTGGCTGTGGGTATTTCCAAACAATTTCGTCATTGACTTGGTTTTGACCGCTGAAAATTCGGCACTTACCAGGTTTGTGACCTGACATACTGACGAATCCGCTGCCCTTGGTTCCATGAACAACGCTGGACATGTTGTTCTGGCAACCCAGCATCGTGCGTCCATCAAAGAACAGTTTTGAACCGTCGTCGTAAGTGTATTCCACCGAGTAGACATCGAAATTTTGGTCGACAAAATCGCGGCGGTAATGGCGTCCGCCGACAGCTTGCGCTTTGATGGGCCATGAATTTTTCATCCACGATGTTTCGTCGATTTGGTGGATGTAAAAATCACTAAACATCCCGCCGCTTGCCCACAAGAAACTGTGAAAGTTCTTGATCTGATACATGACTTCGGTCATGTCGTCGGGTTTGGGTTTGGAGAACGCGGATGCCGATCCTCCCTGCATCCGATAGGCACGCATGGTGATGATGTCGCCCAACTGGCCATCACTAATTCGTTTGTGCAATTCTTGACGTCCGTGGCAGTGACGGACCATCAACCCAACACCAACTTTCAGATTTTTCTCGTCGGCTTTTTTGGAAAGCTCCAGCATCTTTTTTGAACTGGGGCCGTCCGCGGTCAGCGGCTTTTCCATGAACACATTCAGCCCCAATTCGATTGCGTGCTGAAAGTGAACCCAGCGAAACGCAAGCGGCGTGGTAAAGATCACGATGTCGCCTGGATCAAGCACTGCCATGGCGTCTTTGTACGCATCAAAGCCAATGTACTGGCGATCTTCGGGGACATCGATTCGATCGGGGTACTTTTCCATCTTGTTTTTCAGTGCGCCCAAGCTGGATTCCAGTCGATGGGGGAACACGTCGGCCATCGCGACCAATCGAGTCTGTGCGTTTTTTACAGACAGCGCTTGCGAAGCAGCACCCGTTCCGCGACCGCCGCATCCGATCAAAGCGACCTTGATCACATTGGCGTCTTTCTTTTCTTGCCCGAATACGTACGGTGCCGTTACGGTCGTTAGCGCGGTAGCAGCTCCGGCTGTTTTGATGAAGTTGCGACGGTCTTGCGGTTTCATATTGC
>CAZZDZ010000268.1:0-7212 GCA_964652675.1 uncultured Pirellulaceae bacterium | reverse complement strand
GCCCCAAGGGTTGGGTTTCTTGAGCCCGATTTTTTGATATTTCTCGTTGCTGTTGTCGCTGTGCCAGGCGTAATCGTCCAGTTCGCCGTCACCAAACGAATAAGCCGTCGTTGTTCCGGCTCGGCACGCATACTCCCATTCGGCTTCGGTTGGCAATCGATAGTAGTGACCGGTTTGGGCGCTAAGCCACTGGCAATATTTGTTTGCGGCGTGCTGCGTCATGCTGATTGCGGGAAAGCCAAGTTGCCCCATTCCGAAACTCATTTCGGTGTACGGCGGGGTTGGTTGGCTGACGCCGTCGACAATCGTGTGAATCTTGGCGTCGTAGTCACGGCGGGCACCGTGTTTTTCGCGAGCCGCTTGAGTGATCATAAACGGTTCGTACTCGTCCCATGTGACTTCGTGTTTGCCCATCCAAAAGGGATTCACGCTCACTTTGGTTTGTGGCCCTTCGATTTCACTGCGGAATTTTTCGTCTGGCGGACTGCCCATCAAAAATTCGCCACCCTTAATCGCCACCATCGAAAAGGGCACCTTGGTAAGAGGGACTTGGCTTTTGTAGTCCTTCATGGCGGCTTCGGAATCGACCTCGGATGTCTTTGTGATCAATGCGTGAATCTTGGTGACCAAATCGATGTCGTCACAAGTCACTTGGGGGCCAATCTTTTTGGCTTTTTTAACAAGCGTCAAATCGGCTGGCCACAAAGCGCCTTGATCAATCCAGCCTCGCAACATTTTGGTCATGCTGCTGGGAAGCGGTCCGCCAGAATTCTTGGGCGGCATCAAACTGTCGTCGTTTTTGCCAACAACCGTCGTCGTATAAAACGAACTGTCAGCCGACTTGAACGGTTCGATCGTATCGCTGTCAAACGCCAATTCGCGAGTCGTAAAATCCAAACCGCCTTCGGGGTCGTCACCACTGTGACAGGCAACACATTGCTGTTCCAAAATCGGCTGAATGTTCTTAACAAAATCAACGCGTGGTTGCATGCGAAGCGGTTTTTCGGATTCCCATTTGGCACCGCCCACGATCCATTTGCGGATCAATTCCGTTTGCGTTTTGTCCAGCGGCGCTTCAGGGGGCATCAGTTCGTCGTGATCCGGTGGCAGGATCATCGTTGTGTACAAACTGCTTTCCTCGGGTTTTCCCGGAACGAGTGCCTCCAGCGCGCCTTGCATCGTGTCGAGCCGCAAGCCGCCTTCGGCTTCTTTGGCTCCATGGCAGTTCACACAAGCGGACGCCAAGATGTTTTTGACGACGGAAAAATCCGGTACGGCTTCTTGTGATCGTGCCGGTTGCAACGCGCAGCCCAGGATGAAAATGCAAAGGAGGAAAGTAGTCTTGTTCATTCTCTTTTATGACTTGGGAATTGGCTTTCGGAACTATGGGCAGATCAGATTCCGTATTCTACTTCAAAGCGGCGTGAAGTATTTCGGCTGGGTGCATGGCTCGTTTACTGGTGCCGTCGTGGATTTGGTGCCGACAGGACGTGCCTGGTGCGGCAATGATGGTGTCTTTTTCGGCACTTCGCACGGCGGGAAATAATACTAAATCGCCGATCTTCATCGACACCTCATAATGCTCTTTTTCGTATCCGAATGAACCGGCCATCCCACAACAACCACTGCCAATGGTCTGGACGCAGTAGTTGGCCGGAATGCTTAACGCCGCTGCGGTCTCGTTCACGCCCCCAATCGCTTTTTGAAAACAATGACCGTGCAATTTGATTTTGGCAGGTTCGGATGTGAACGAATCGGCTTTGATTCGACCAGCGCCAAACTCTCTTGCGATAAATTCGCCGATTGCAAATGTGTTTTCAGCGATCAACTTTGCGTATTCCAACTGATCGACGTCACCCAAATCGATTGCTTCATCGCGTAGCGTCAAAATCGCCGACGGTTCGATTCCAACGATCGGTGTTTCGTCCGTTACAAGGTTACGAAGAACTTGAGTGTTTCGGTTGACGATACGTTTCGCATCACGCAAAAAACCTTTTGACAACCAAGTTCGTCCGCTCTCGTGGATATCGGGCATCGTGATCGCATAGCCAAGTCGTTCCAGCAGTTCGACGGTTTTGATTCCGATCGGGACGTCATTGTAATTGGTGAATTCGTCACAGAGCAAATACAGGTTGCCGGTTTGTCCCGCGTTTACATGGGGCGTGTGTTTTTCAAACCAAGTTCGGAAAGTCTGCTTTGACAAACGTGGAATGGTGCGGTCCGGATGAAAACCTACGATGCGATTGAGTATTCGGCGTGTAAACGCGGTTCCAAATAGTCCATTGAACAGCCATGGGGCCCACGAAGCGATCTTTTGGCTGTTGGCGAATTTCGCAATCATGCGTGACCGTCGCGGCACCCCGTTTGCATCGTAATAGTGTTGCTGGAATTCCGCTTTCAATTTGGCCATGTCGACGGTGGAGGGGCATTCTTTCTTGCAGCCTTTGCAAGACAAACACAGATCCAAAACTTCTTTCAGGTCTTCGTTGTCAAACGGTTTCGCCGCGTCGACCGGGTGCGTGATCGCATGACGCAACATGTTGGCACGCGCCCGCGTGGTGTCTTTTTCGTTACGAGTCGCCATATAACTGGGGCACATCACCCCGCCGGTTAGATGTGTCTTGCGGCAATCCCCCGATCCAGTACACATCTCAGCGGCACCCAGCACTCCGCTCGTCGATGACCAATCAAATACGGTGTCGATCGGTTTTGTCTGTTGCTCTGGCGTGTAGCGAAGCTGGCTGTTCATTGGCGGCGTATCGACGATTTTGTTGGGATTAAAAATGCCTTTCGGATCCCAACTGTTTTTCACGCGGCGAACCAATTCGTAGTTTTTGGGCCCAATCATTCGCTCCAGAAACTCGCCACGCAAACGTCCGTCACCGTGTTCGCCTGAAAGTGAACCGCGATATTTTTTGACCAATTCAGCGATCGTCTGCGCGACGTCGCGAAACTGTTGGTTTCCATTGGCCGTTTTAAGATTCAAAATCGGCCGAAGATGAATCTCGCCCGTACCGGCATGAGCAAAATGGGCGCACTCAAGTTGGAATTTGTCTTGGAGAATTTGGTTGAATTCGGCGATGTATTGTGGCAACTCATCTACGTCGACCGCTGTGTCTTCGATGACGGGGGTTGGTTTTGCGTCGCCGGGAACATTGCACAGCAATCCCAAGCCTGCTTTGCGAAGATTCCAAATTTTGACAGTATCGTCACCGAACAAAACGGGATAACTGGTTCCCAGGTCGGCTGATCGCATGTCGGCTTCGATCTTTGCCGTCACATCCAAGATTTCGCTTTCGCTGTCACCACGAATTTCGGTGACCAAGATCGCCCCTGGGTCTCCTTGGATAAAGAACCGATTCTCGCGATGCTCCAGACTTCGCTTGGTCCCATCAAGTACGTATTGGTCAATCAGTTCACAGGCATAGCAATCGTATCGAACGGCAATTTGCGTCGCCCGCAGTGCTTCGTCCACGTTGGCAAAATGAGCACACTGCAATCCAACGACCGGTGGTGGCAATACGTTGCAGTGAAGTTTCATTTCGGTAACAAAACACAAAGTGCCTTCGCTCCCGGCGATCAGTTTGCCAAAGTGAAACGGGAACGCGCTGGCGGAGTCAAAACAGGTCGCGTCCATCAGCAAATCCAGCGCGTATCCGGTGTTGCGGCGCGGGATATTTGGCTTGGGAAATTCGCGTTGGATCTCGTCACGCGTCTCTTTGTCTTTTAGCAACTCGCGAATGTCACGGTAAAGTTGCGTCTCCAAGGTTTCGGGGCCATCGCATTTGTCAGCGAACTGCTGGGCGGTCAGTTCCCCGAAAACAACTTTGGATCCATCGGACAATAACGCCGTGATTTCCATCACGTGATCGCGGACGCTGCCATATTTGATCGAATTGGATCCGCAAGAATTATTGCCCAGCATCCCGCCCACCATCGCTCGGTTTTGGGTGGACGTTTCTGGGCCGAACAAAATTCCGTGAGACTCAATCGCCATGTTCAGTTCATTGCGAATCACGCCAGGCTGGACGCGCACCCATTGTTCGTCGGCATTGATCTCCAGAATCTTGGTGAACTTGCGCGACACGTCCACGACGATACCATTGCCGACGACTTGGCCGGCCAATGACGTTCCTGCCGTTCGCGGAATCAATCCGACCGAATGTTCGTTGGCGAAATCGATCAACTTGCGCAGATCGTTTTCGCTACTGGGGATCGCGACGGCAAGCGGCATTTCTTGATAAGCCGATGCATCGGTACTGTACAACCGGCGCATCAACTGCCCCGAATGAAGCTCGCCATCAAGCTCACTGGCTAGTCGAATGAATGCGTCGGGCAGAATGGTCACGGATGGCATTTCGTCTTGCTAACGAAAAACGCCCTGGCCGTTGGCGGCCAGAGCGTCTGTAGTTTTCAACAAAGATAATTGGCACTAAGCCTTATTCTTGTTCTTGTTCTTCTTTCTCTGCTTAGCCTTTTCTTTCTGAGCAGCAACGAACTCGTCGGTGAACGGCACGTGTTGTCCGGGAACTGGCACTGGGTATTTTCCGTCTTTGCCAGGCATCGTCGGAGGGTCCGTGTCCATGGTGTAATCATCGATGCCGGGGCAAAGGTCTTTTCCACCAGCCATCAGGTCATCCCACTTTACGACTTTTCCGCTGTAGCACGCTTCACGACCCAAGATGGCGGTGAAAGTGCTGTGTGCACCGTACTCGCCTTCGTTGTAGATCTCGCCGCGCATCAGAGCTTCGATCAAATCGTGTTGCTCTTGTTGGTGGCCGTTGGGGTTCTTTTCCTCAAACTTCCAAGCGTTTGGTCCTTCGATGAAACCGCCGCTCAAGTCAGCGTATCCGTTGCTACCGTGTGCGTACTCGGCAACGTGGGTCCAAGAACCTCTCAAGTGACGGCCTTGGCTGAACATTTTTGTTCCGTCGCTGAACGTGTATTCGCAAGAAGTGTGATCAAAAATCTGAGACTTGGTTGCATCGCCGCCCATGCGCATTTCACGCCCGCCCATGCCGTTGCACTCCACGGGGTACTCGCCTTTGACCCAGCAGCCAACGTCCAAGTTGTGGATGTGCTGCTCGCAGATTTGGTCACCACACAACCAATTGAAGTGGTACCAGTTGTTGGTCTGGAAACCCATTTCGGTCGCACCGGGTTCGCGGTTGCGATACCAAATGCTGTTTCCGTTCCAGTACACCCGCAGCGCGATCACGTCGCCAATCGCACCGTTGTGGATTCGCTCAACCGCTTGCATGTACTTTGGTTCGTGTCGACGTTGCAGGCCGATACCAACCATTAGGTTCTTTTTCTTTGATTCTTCGACGGCGTCCAAAACGCGACGAATGCCAACGGCATCCGATGCGACTGGCTTTTCCATAAAGATATGCTTGCCTTTTTGGACAGCGTAGTCGAACTGTTGTGGCTTGAATCCTGGAGGCGTCGCGATGATGACCACGTCACAATCGGTATCGATCGCCTTTTTATATCCGTCAAAACCGGCGAACTGTCGATCAGGAGGGCAATCCACTTTGTCTTTGTTGGCGCGTGACAAGCTGTTGTGCGCGCTGGAGATCTTTTTCTGGAACGCGTCCGCCATCGCGTACAGTTTCACGTTGCCCTTGGTGTTGAACATGTTTTTCGTCGCACCAGATCCGCGACCACCGCAACCGATTAGCGCGATTTTGATTTCGTCACTGCCTTGGGCGTGAGCTGTTTTGGCGATGGTGCTGTTGATCAGCGCGGCTCCCGCTGCTGCTGCAGTGCCGGTTTTCAAAAAGTTGCGACGTGTCGAGTCTTTTTCCATCAGTTAAACACCTTGAGTCGTTTGGAGGGGGACAAGTTTGGCAGGTTTGGGTTGAGTCCAAAATTGTAGACGCAGCGGCAACCGATTTGGAGACGGCGGAGCATTTTTCATCTGGAAAACAACAGAATGCATGCACTTCCGCAGTGCATCTGCTTGCGACAGGGTAACGAAAGCGGGGGGACTGCGACCGCACAAGGCATTATCTTACAATCTGCCGCTTGTTTTAAGTAAAAGCCTGACAACCCAAACACTGGGATCGACATGATCACCCGCGAAACCTCCCTTTTGCTGACCCCTGACTGCGAAGAGCTGCGTTTTTTGCCAGAAGGTCCGTATCGTTGCCCCGATGGCAGAATGTCTTGGGTGTCGATCCAGCACGGCAAAGATGCCAAGGTTGGCGCCGTCAACTTGCTTGACCTGGACACCGGCGAAAACAAACGATTCGACCATCCCGGTCGCCCCGGATTTGCTTTTCCGACCGATCGCGAAGGCACATTTGTTGTCGGCGCGGAACACTCACTGTGGTTGTTTGATACCAACACAGGCGAAAGCAAACCGTTTGTCACAGGCATCGATGATGGCGTCACCGGTACCGTGATCAATGACGGTTTATGCTACGACGGCCACTTGATATTCGGCGGCAAAGACACCGCGTTCGAGGAACACAAAGCAGGGTTGTACCTATTACGCTCTGGCGAAACGGAACTTGTAAAACTGAGTGATTCGCAGTTATGTAGTAACGGCAAGTTCATCATCGCCGACGGTAGCAAGCACACTTTGTTTGACATCGACACGCCAACGCAAAAAGTCACCGCTTGCGAAATCGACTTTGCAGCCGGCAAGCGTGGTGAGCTGCGAACGATCGTCGACATGTCTGACGGAGACGTCTATCCAGACGGCATGATCGCCTCTCCAGACGAAAAAAGTTTGATCATTGCGATGTTCAATCCGCACGATGCGACCGTTGGCGAAGCGCGGCAGTACTCGATCGCCAGCGGAGAACTAGAAGCAGTCTGGACATGCCAAGGATCACCACGAGTGACTTGCCCACAACTGATCGAAAAAGACGGCAGCATCAAATTGGTTTTGACAACGGCCGACGAAGGCATGGAACCCGATTTGCGTGCCAAAAATCCCAACGCCGGTTGTTTATTTATCGGCGACACAGATTTTAAACAGCTCAATGACAATCCGGTCTATCCGATCCCGGCAGGTCTTTAGCAAGAGCCCGTAGCGGAAGTCGAAATACCAGCACGCAGCGCCAGCAAGTGAATCTCCTGTCAACGCCGAGGATTCACTTGCAGATGCTGCGAGGCTGTGAGTTTTTAGGCCGGAGGCCGGCACAACCCTAGCCCATGGCTTCAGCCATGGGCCACATGCAAAACAAACGCAAAAGGCCGGAG
>CAZZDZ010000267.1:0-8947 GCA_964652675.1 uncultured Pirellulaceae bacterium | reverse complement strand
CTGAAATGGAGAGTGGGGGACAACGATCAAGCTCCTCACATAGCCACTCTCCGGTCGCAAGAGAAATGCTGGACAAGAGCGTTGCGGAGCAGTTTGATCAACATTTGGGTTTGGTTGCTGAGCGAATCGCAAGCGAGTTTGGGGCACGTTACCGCAAAGGCGACTACGGAACGGCGCTTGTGGATGTGACACCAACCGAAGGCGAATCATCGGCGAGCGAGGCGGTCGATGACCTGTTGGCTGAATCGCCTGAGCCACCATCGCTTTGGATTCCAGGTGTTGTCTTTGTTGGTAAGGGCGACTCCAAAGAAATGATCAAGATCGCTCGAGGCGATTCAGTCGATTTTTTGCTTCACTTTGACATTTCGGTCAAAACAGACCGAAATGGCAACGTACAAAACGTTTCACGCTGCCGATTGATTCACCCAGGCACCGGAAAATCGATGGCAACTTCCAAAGCGATGGACAGCGCCGAGGCTGCCAAGTTAGCAGGTGCCGGACGCGGTGACGAAACGGAGTACGTAAGCGAACGGATTGAAGGTTTGTTCCTTACAATTGATCGTCAAATCAAGACCGTCGATCTGCCACAGTTGACACCCGAAATCGCCAAAAAACGCATTGCATCGTTGATGGCTATCAGCAAAGGCAGTCAACTAAAAACCCTTGCAGAAACTCGTTTGTACCAAGCCCAGGAGCTACTGACTGAAGCTGATGTTGAATCAATCTTCAACATCGTTATGGGCGAAAAAGGCTTGAAACTGATCCACGGAACCCGCGAGCAAAAGTTAGAGACCGCGCGTGAACTAGCTTTGCGATCCCTCGCTAACTAATGAGCGAATCCGTCTAATCAAAAAGCTCATTGATGCGGATCGACAGCACAAGTTCTTGGACTAAGTCTTAGACCAAGCAAAGTTCGCCTGAGGTTTCTGTTTCGATCGGCAGCGGCATCAATACATCCGCGGCCGGAATCAAGCGAACGTTTTCGCATCGTGAAAGCTGAAACTGACGCGGTGCTTCACGGCAAAGACAGAGCCCTAGGAATCGGTAGTTGCCAACAAAACGAATTGGACTGACGACGCGACGAGTTCGGTTGCCACTTGCGTCGCAGTAGTCCATTTCGATGACGTAGTTGTCAGAATCTTGCATTGCGCGGCGAAGGATCGTTTTCATAGCCGTGTTTCCTGTTCTCAAGTTTGGGTTGAGCTCTTTGATTGCTCTGCGATCAGTATCAACCGCTAGCATGACACGTGCGGTCAACGGCCTTGAAAACAAGCCAAAACGTCGCAAAACAGCCACTTGACGGGGCTGTTGGACGGTACGGGACGTTACCGCGGTTGGCCGAAATCGTGCTTTCGCTAGCCGAAAAGAGGCAGACGCTGAACACGATGATTGTTGCTGTCCAGGACGTGAACACGGTCTTTGGAATCCACAACGACACCCCAGGGCTGGTACAGCTGGCCTGGTGCAAATCCGTGGCCTCCCCAAGTCGCAATGGGTTCACCGTTTGGCGTAAAGCGTTGCAGACGTTGATTTCGGTACTCGCAAACCACCAGCGATGAATCACTGGCAATCGCCAGATCATACGGATAACCAAACTCGCCAGCTTGTTCTCCTTCTTTTCCCCAGATATCAATCAGCTCTGGTGTCGATTGAGAAATATCGAAACGCTGAATCCGGTGATTGCAGGCGTCGGCTACCCACAACACGTTCTTGTCGATCACTAAACTTTGCGGTCGGAAAAACTGACCTGGTTCACTGCCCGTCGATCCCCACTGGGTCATGAATTTTCCATCGGGATCAAATTTTTGAATCCGATCGTTGTCACCGTATTCACCGATATAGAAACAGCCGTCGTCATCACTGACGGCATCGGTCACAAACGCGAATTCACCTGGGGCAAAACCGGCGACTCCGCCAATCTTTTCGTCCTCGATCAACTCGCCTTCCAGCGTGTACACCAACATTTGGTAATAGTGGGTATCGGCGACCAACAATCGTGGCTGCCCATCCTTGGAATTTCTTTTCTGGACCGCCATGCCGGTTGGTCGACCGTTGACCGCTTCTGGAGTCGACCAAGACCGCAGCAGTCCGCCGTCGTCATCAAAAACTTGAATGCGGCCGGTCGTATCGACAATGTAAAGCTGATTTTGTGCATCGATGGCCATCGCACGCGGTTTCAGAAAACGGCTGTCGCTCAAGCCACGTCGCCCCCAAACCAAATCTGGCTGCCCTGCGTTGCCAGCGGGAACACACCCGGACGTCAAAGCACCTAAGGCCGCGCAACCGGCCACTGAAAACATTTTCCGTCGTGACAAACGTATCGATTGAGAAAAGTTTGTCTTGTTAGAATTCACCGTTTTCGCTGCGCAGTCCAATGCTGATTGCTTGAAAGTGGGTAGCATCGTTGCCCCATCGACTTGTGAAAAAAGAGCCATCGTTCTTACAATAACTGCTCTTACAATAACTGCTTGCAGTATATCCCGACGAGCGACCGAACCACAACTTTCATGCCTACGATTTTTGACCTTCAGTCGACCGATGACCCACGCGATATCGTTCATCACACCGCACAGGCTTTGATCGAAGGCCAAGTGGTCGCCATCCCAACCGACACGGTATATGGCTTGGCCGCCCACGCACTTTGTGAAGACGCGGTGGAGCGTTTGTGCGAGATCAAAGGTCGCAGCAACACGGCCCCGCTGGCGATTTCGGTTCGCAGTCGTGATGCTGCTGGAGATTTGTTTGGCAAGTTGTCGCCTGTCGCGAGACGCCTGAGCCACCGCTGCTGGCCAGGTCCGATGACACTTGTTCTGCCCTGTGATTCGTCCCAGTCTGCTGCACAGCAGTTGCCAAAGTCCACTCGGGAAAGAATTACCGGAGATGGAGGATGCATTGGGTTTCGGGTCGTCGACCACCGTATTTTGTCATATATCCACCGATTTTTGGCGGCCCCATTGGTACTGACAAGTGCCAATATTTCGGGGAATCCTGCTCCCACCACTGCCGAAGGCGTCGTCGAACAGCTGGGCGATGAAATACCACAGCTGCTAGATGATGGCCCAACCCGTTATGGTGGTGCGTCGACGGTCGTGCGTGTTCAAGGCGATCGTTGGGAAATGCTTCGCGAAGGAGTCATCGAACGAGCCGCTATGAATCAATTTGTCAAACCCGTGATCGCAATCGTTTGTACCGGCAACACCTGCCGAAGCCCCATGGCCGAAGCGTTGTTAAGAGAACAAGTCCGAACAAAATTTGGCAGCGAAGACGCAGTGCGTGTTCTTTCTGCTGGTGTCGCAGCCGGTCAAGGCAGCGGCGCGAGCCCTCAAAGCGTCGAAGTCATGGGCAAAAGAGGATTGGATTTGACGGGCCACAGCAGTCAACAGTTAAGCGACAATCTTATGAATGTCGCCGACCTCGTTTTGACGATGACTCGCGGACACCGCGCCGCGATCTTGGCCGCTTGGCCGAACATGCACGAACGCGTTTTTACTTTGCGACGTGATGGTGGCGACATTTCGGATCCAGTCGGGATGCCCGTCGATGTTTACGAAGATTGCGCCACTCAGATCGATGGAGAACTTGCTGTTTGGTTGGACAACCTGGATGACGATTTCTTTCCCCAACATGTTTCCAGTGGAGGTGATTCGTGAAAATCTGTTTGGCTAGCGATCACCGCGGGGTGCAAATCAAATCACGACTGATCCAATCACTTTCAGACAACGGTTTTGTCATCAGTGACGAAGGCACCAATTCGGATGCGTCCGTTGACTACCCGGATTACGCCATGCAGGTTGCACGTAAAGTTTCCTCTGGCGAGGCGGATCGCGGAATTCTGATTTGCGGCACCGGAATCGGGATGGCCATCGCCGCGAACAAATTCACCGGCGTGCGCGCCGCCCCCTGCTATGACGAAGTGATGGTGGAGATGAGTCGTCGGCACAACGATGCCAATGTCTTGTGTTTGCCAGGTGATTTGATTGGGGATCGACCCATCGATGATCTTGTGTTGATGTGGCTGCAGACCAATTTCGATGGCGGACGTCATGCGGATCGCATACAGAAGATTTGCGAAATCGAAGCGACGGACGATGGCTCACCATCGATATCGTCATGAATTGGTCCGAACTTGTTGGGCACCAGCGTATTGCCAACTGGTTTTCAGTCGCGATCGCGCAAGGTCGACTGGGTGGCAGTTTTCTGTTGGTTGGTCCGTCGGGCGTTGGAAAAACGACGGTCGCAAACCTGCTGGCACAAACTCTGCTTTGTGTACGCAACGATCCGGCCCAGATGAATCCTTGTGGCGTTTGCGAAGGCTGCGTTCAAGTGGTCGCCCAAACCCATCCGGATGTGGTTCGCGTCGCCAAGCCCGCCGACAAATCATTGATTCCGTTGGACTTATTGATCGGGCGTCCAGAAGTCCGAATGCAAGAAGGTTTTTGCCGTGACATTCGACTGAAACCGTTTTGCGGCAAGCGAAAGGTAGCGATTTTGCACGATGCAGACTTTCTAAACGAAGAAGGCGCCAACTGCCTTTTGAAAACGCTCGAAGAACCACCATCCAGCGCGGTCATCTTGTTGATCGGTACCAGCGAGCAGCGACAACTGCCAACGATCCGCTCTCGCTGCCAGATCATTCGCTTTTCGCCGCTAACTCTGGACGATGCCGGCATGCTGCTGCGAAACGTTCATGAAGTCGAAGCGAGTGATGAAGAAATCGCCAGTGCTGTGGAAGTTTCAGCCGGCGACATGCACGTTGCCCTACGGATCCTGAGTGGTGGCGGCGGGGAGTTTCGCAAGAACTTTGATTCGCAACTTGCTTCAGCGACTCCCGACCCGATTGCGATCAAACGAATGATCACCGAACGCGTCGAAGAAGCAGGAAAAGAGGCCAGCAAGCGTCGTGGCGTGATGCGAGACATCTTTTCGATGGCCGCTCAGCATTACCGGCAACAGATGCGAACCGACGCACTGCAATCGCACGTAAAACCACAAACGCTAACGCGACTGGATCGATGCGTACGAGCACTGCGAGAAGTCGATCGGAGTGCAAATCAGTCCGCACTCATTGAATGTTTTGCTGCCGACATCGCATCGGCGACCACCGGAGACCGCGGCGAAATTGGCTGAGTGATGGTGGGCTGGGCTAGGCGACTTTTTTTCCGCCGGGTGCCCTGAGATCGAACAGGCCGAAAATTTCGTCGCGGCTTAGACCGCCGCCGCTTGCTGGTGTGCCAGACTCGGCGAAAAGCGCATCGAACATTTCGCGTTTCTTATCCAGCACGTCTGCGATTCGTTGCTCGATGGTATTCATCGCCAGCATACGAGTCACGGTGACTGCCCCTGCCGCTCCAATCCGGTGTGCACGGTTGATCGCTTGATCCTCGATCGCGGGGTTCCACCAACGATCAAACAAAAACACGTACTCGCAGAACTGCAAATTCAATCCAACGCTTCCCGCGCCGTAGCTCATCAAGATCACGTTGCAGTCGGGATCACTTTTGAATTGATCGATGACGCCTTCGCGCTGTTTGTGCGGAATCTTTCCGTGATACTCCAACGGATTGAACCGCTCCAACGCCGGCTTCATCTTGTCAATGCTTTTGACCCACTGACTGAACACGATCGCTTTTTTGCCACTCGCCGCGACTTCTTCCATGTCCGCAACCAATCGCTCTAACTTGGCGCTGCTGCCGGTTGCCGGATCAAAGTTGCAGATTTGTTTCAAACGCAAAACCAGCTCGAACACGTGCTGAATCGTGAGCGCCTGATCAAGCTCTTCTAGTTGAATCACGCCTTCCGACTCGGCGGACTCGTACGTCGCCCATTGCTGAGGCGTCAAATCTAGTTCGGCATCGCGATAAAGTTTGGGCGGCATATCGCTCATTACCATGTCTTTGGTGCGACGCAAGATATAGTCTTTGGAGCGTTTGGCCATGGTGGGCATCGGCATACCCGTTTTCAGATAGCCCGGTGACAGAAAATCAAAAATGCCCACCAAATCGTCGGGAGTGTTTTCGACAGGGGTTCCCGTCAATGCCCACGATCGCGTTCGCGGAATGCTGCGCACGATTTCGGCGGTTGTGCTGTTTCGGTTTTTGATTCGCTGCGCTTCGTCTAATGCAACCAAGTCGAAATGAAGCCCGCTGTCGTCGATGATATCCGCATCTCGCATCAACAATTCGTAGTTAGCGACTTTGACTGGTATCTCGGGCGAACGCCATTGAAACGATCGTTTTGCAGCGTTGCCTTCGATCGCCGCGATGGGGATCTCGGGTGCCCAAACACTAAATTCCCGCAGCCAGTTCGATACCAAGGGTTTAGGGCATATCAACAGCACACTGCGCAATTCACCGCTGCACAGCAACAAACGAATCGTGCTGATCGCTTGCATCGTTTTTCCAAGCCCCATTTCGTCTGCCAAGATGCCAGCGTAACGCGGGAAAAGAAACGCGATTCCGTCTAACTGATACGGAAACGGTTCGAATGGAAAATTCAGTTGCCCGCTTCCAACAAGCAGATCCAACGGGGGCTGCAGCAAGTAGTACAAGCGATCTTGGAGCTTGACGATGTCGTTGGGCGGTTTGATTCGCGAATAAGAATGCCCGTCTTTGCGTTTTGTTTTCGAGCGTTTTGCACTGGGCTGCGGCGCGTCCCCGCCAGCCGGAATTGGGGGCAACCATTGCTTGGCTTCGGGAAAAAGAAACCCGGTCGTTTTAGGCTTCAGCTTTGGGATGCCGATCGTCAACGTTTGCGGCGTGATCTTTTCAAGCGGCAATTCGTAGGTGTCGATTGGCTGGAGCGAATCGGAGTTCCAGCTGTTCGCCACGTCGATCTGAACCGGTATGTCCAGAGGCGGATTCGTCGAACGCATCAACTAAGCAGCCTCGTTGGGTTTTCGCCGCGCGATCTGAGAATGCGCTTCCTTGATCGCTTCGCGGATACGATCAAATGGCTCCACCGCATCGGGCAAATCAATAAACTTTTTCGCCAATGCGTCAACCGCGTCCAGTTGTTCTATGGCAACCCAAAACCGCGACCCGACAAACTCAGTCGGCGCCCAACCAGTCAGCGTATCGTCCGTGATGGGTCCCTCTTGTGGCTCGGCCGCTTCATCAACCAACGCGATCGGTGCCGAAAGATGTTGATCAAGCGAAAGCGATTCGGGTTGGTCACAGCACAAGATCGACAAAGGTGTCCGCAGTTTTTTCAACAGCATCGGACCGATGATGTCGCCGACTAAGTGGCCACGTAACGTTGCCCCGTACAAAATCTCATGCGCTTTGGACGGGCGCACTGGTAAAGTACATTGGAATTCCAGAGGTCGACCAGCGGCGTTCAGCACAAGCAGACCGCCAGTCCAACCGGTACGTTCTTCTTCGACAACGGTGTAATAACCAATTGTCCGCGCGTCACTTTCTTTTGTCATTCGTGCTCGACAGCGATGGAACGAATCTCTTCAGTGCTTAGCCCGTTGTGTTTCGACACTTAAGATTTGCCAGCGAATCGCTAGCAAGCCACGCAATGCAAAAACAAGGGCTCACGTGTTGTTTCTTCGTTCGATTTGCCGTCCTTTACGCAGCCCAAAAGTCAATTTGCGAAGAGATATCGAGCGTGAAGCAGAATGGGCAATCAATGTAATTTGATTGGCCCTAGGTGTTCAAGTTGTAGGGGTTGTGCAGATCGCGCTGGCAACAGCGCAGCACGCAAAAGCAAGTAAAAAAATCTGAATATACGGGAAGTTTATTGATGCTGGAAATTAAAAATGACGAAGGCGGTGGGATTAGTCGCAACAAAAAAATTTGCTGGTTATACTCAGGGCATCTCATGACTTCTTCTTTTGACTTTTGATTGACGCAGCAGGAAAAACGCGTATGTCCTCATATGAACAGGAACCGATCTCTCCCGTGTTCCGAATCGATGTTTCCCCCGAAGCAGATTCGGATCCGCAAGCATCCAACGATCGGCTGACTGTCGAGTTGTTGCGACAATTGGTTGTCGGACAACAAAAACAAAACGTTCTACTGGAACAACTCGCTTCGCAAAACGCGTCAGCACAAGCTCAGCGGGCCAACGAGTTGCAGCAGTGGAAAAATGCAAACCCACATCTTTCACGTGCTTGTCGCCAAGCCGCCGAAACGCTCAGCAAAGTCCAAACGCAGTTCTTGGATAACCTGACCGAAGAAATCCAGGACAACGAAGAGAACTTGATCGAAGGCGAATTCATGATGAACGAGTTCGTCGATCGATTTGGACCGCGACTCGCGCACCTGAACGGTGTCCTGCAAGTATTGGCACAACTGGGAACAGGCGAACCCGCCAGCCAGTAGCGATTGCGATTTGAAGATGATTTCACGTAGCCGGCGTTTTCGTCGGCTATTTTTTTGCCTACGCTAGACTTTGTTTCTGACTCTTCAATTTTTTCCAAGCCAAAAATGAAATACGTTTGCATTGTACTACTGTTGTCGTTGGCGTCGAACTTGACGGGACATGCTGGCGAATTCAATCCGGACATCAACATCGGCGACGCGATGCCGACTTGGAAAAATCTGCCGGGAGCGGATGGCAAAGACCATTCGGCCGCTGATTTGAAAGACGCCAAGGCCGTGGTGGTTGTTTTTACTTGTTGCAGTTGTCCTTATGCCGTCGATGCGGAAGACAGATTGGTTGCGTTGGCGAAACGATGCAAAGAGAAGGGCGTCGCGATGGTTGCTTTTAACGTCAATAAGATCTTCGAGGATTTGTTGCCATCGATGAAGAAACGGGCGAAGGAAAAGGAGTTTTCGTTTCCGTTCCTTTTTGACGAGACACAGAAAATTGCGAAAGCGTTTGGTGCAAGGTACACGCCAGAAACATTTGTCTTTGACGCCCAACGAAAACTCGCATACATGGGATCACTGGATGACAGTCCGGATGGCCGTAACGTCAAGAAAAAGTTCGTAGAAGAAGC
>CAZZDZ010000266.1:0-9004 GCA_964652675.1 uncultured Pirellulaceae bacterium | reverse complement strand
CCAACCCGACGTCCGGACACGGTTGACCATCACCCGCATACGTATACGGCGAAGGCAACTGAAGTGCCGCTGTGTACAGGCTTGAGATTCGCAATAGCGCCGTTCGGGCAGCGAGCGCCGCGTTCGGCTCATTGCTGTGGGCCCATTGCTCGAATCGCAACGCTTCGGCAGCGAATTGTTCGACGGAATCCATCGCTCTATCCGCTCATTCCTTTAGCGCGTCGCCATGCACGCTGTTGCTTTTCCAAACTGACTTCCTTGTTCAGTGTTTGCCAATTTGCGGCAACCGCCTGCAACGCTTCTTTGGGTTTTGATTTTCCGTTAACGCAGTTGGTGATTTCTTGATCCAAGATGCTGTAGTACTGGTCTGCTTTTAATAGTCGCAAAGACGCTAGGTGGACGGACGAATTGAGCCGTTCGCGCAACCAACGTTGGTAGTTGCTGCCTATTTGTTGCTGAGACTCAACGCCCTCGAACTCGGCTTCTGATCGCGTGATTGTCATGGAGTCGATTTGCCGTCGAACGCTCTCGGTTCCTTCGCCTCCGGACAGCCAATTCATCCATTGTTTCGACGCCGCTGATTGGCGACAGCCCGCGGAGATCGAAACGACGCGGGCAAACGGGTCCAGCATCACTTTGCCACTATCACCTGGGCAATCACTCACGTTGATATCGGCAGACGATTCTTCACTGAAAACTTGGAATCCGATCGCGCCTCGCAAGTCACCGACCTGCAACCCAGACCAAATCTCTTGCGGAGATCGCAACTCGTTTTTGTATTGCTTGGTCGTCTGCAGCATTTGATCCAGTGTGGCAACGAATTCATCGCCATCGACTAACGGCTCGAGTCTTTCGCGGCCAAACAACCAACTTTGTTTGACCGAAGACGCCGCCCGCCACAAGAAAGAGGCGCCCGCCCATCCATTTGAGAGTGGTTCGCTGGCGGCTCCAGACAATTCGTTCTTGACCCAATCGTGGTACTCGGCCCATGTCTCGATTTCATTCTCTACTTCGTCAACCGAAAGCAGCGCGGGTAGTTGGGCGCCGATCGATGTCGCTGTGTAGTCCCTTCCAAATTTTGCCGCTCCATTTCGCACGGCGGTGTAGACTTTGCCCAAGTTTTCCTCTGACGTGTCGATATCTTTTTGTCCAAGCGGCAACAGCAGGTCGGCGAATCCCAGATCGGCGGCGGCGCAGATCGGATAAACGATCAAGTCATGTTTTTTGGCGACTGCCGTGATCTGCTCGTTCAAACCAGTTGGTTTGGATCGATCAAATTCGATCAATTCGACCTTGAGGGGTTGCTCCATCACACTACCCCAGGCACGCGTGACCACGTCGATCTCTGCTTGCTTACCCACCCACAGAACACGGAGCGGTACGCTGCTGCGTTTCGCCGCTGCAGGCTTTTCGGCTGGGTCGTCCTGCGATTTGCATCCTGCAATCAAAGCGGCAGCACAGGCCACGGACAGCATTTCACGGCGATTACACTTCGTCAGATCTTTGGTTATGGTCACGGACACGGTCGGAAGCTCGTTTGGCGGGAACAAATTCGTTTGCGTGGTAGTTCGATTCACGCGTGATACGCACTATAGTGTCCGCCAGTTCGATTGATAAACCGCTCGAATTTTGCCGGACTCGCAAGCACCGATCGCTGACGTATCTTGTGGCTTGCCGGTTCCTTGCAATTTTACCGCTCCAAACACGTGTTCATACATCTTCGTCGAGAAAAACATGAGTCATTACTTGGGAATCGACATCGGTACCAGTGGCACCAAAACCCTTTTGATCAACGCCAAAGGAACCGTGCTGGCCGAAGCTAACGCTGAATATCCTCTGCAACAGCCCAAACCAGGCTGGACTCAGCAGGATCCCGAAGACTGGTGGAAAGCAACTGTAAAAACGGTTCGTGCAGTGATGAAGAAAGCGAAGCGGAAACCTGCCGACATCAAAGCGATCGGATTAAGCGGCCAAATGCATGGCAGCGTTTTCTTGGACAAGAACGACAAGGTGATCCGTCCCGCGCTACTTTGGAACGATCAACGAACGGCTGCCGAATGCGACGAGATCACTTCGGCCGCTGGCGGTCGCAAAGCACTCATCAAAATGGTCGCCAATCCTGCGCTGACCGGGTTCCAAGCCCCAAAAATTCTTTGGTTGCGAAACAAAGAGAAACGCAACTACGCAAAACTTGCCAAAGTCTTGTTGCCCAAAGATGACATACGCCGTCGTTTGATCGGCGATTACGTGACCGAAGTCAGCGACGCGAGTGGAACCTTGTTGCTGGATGTCGTCAAACGCAAGTGGTCAAAAAAATTGTTGGGCAAAATCGATCTTGATTTGGATCTGTTGCCTCGCGTTGTCGAAAGCGACGAAGTGACCGGGACATTAACCACCCAAGCAGCCAAGAGCCTGGGCCTGACAACCGATTGCAAAGTCGTCGGCGGTGCAGGCGATTGTGCTGCTGGCGCGGTCGGCAATGGCGTCGTCAAAAAAGGCGTCTTGAGTACATCCATCGGAACCAGCGGCGTGATGTTCGTACACAGTGATCAACCGCAATACGATGCATCGGGTCGACTGCATACTTTCTGTCATGCGGTCAACGGCAAGTGGCACATGATGGGCGTCAATTTAACCAGCGGTGGATCACTACAGTGGTGGGTCGATTCTATCATTCAAGGTCTGGCGGGAATCAGTCCCAAGAAACGCTACGAAGCGGCCACCGCCGAAGCCGCCAAGATCACAGCAGGAAGTGACGGACTGTTGTTCCTGCCGTACTTAAACGGTGAACGCACACCACACGCCGACCCCAACGCGCGTGGTAGTTTTGTCGGCATGAACTTGACCCACACACGCGGACACATGACACGAAGTGTGATGGAGGGTATCACGTTCGCACTGCGCGACAGTTTGGACATCATTGAATCGCTAGACGTGCCGGTCCGCGAGATCCGAGCCTCCGGCGGCGGCAGCAAAAATCCGCTGTGGCGACAAATGCAAGCAGACGTGTTCGGCAAAAAGATCACGACATTGAAAGTCGAACAGGGACCGGCGTACGGCGTGGCGCTACTGGCAGCGGTCGGCGACGGTGCCTACAAGTCGGTCGAAACGGCTTGCAACGCGACCATCAAAGTTGCCGACGTGACACCCGCGGATCGCAAAGCCGCCAAAAATTACGATCGACTGTTTCCAATCTATCGCGACTTGTACGGCCAGCTAAAAGATTCGATGGGCGAACTGGCCTGTTTTCAGTCGTCGTAAGATGCCGCGAAAGATTTCTAACGCTTGCGCTTTTTTCGGTTTCTCATTCCGACACCGACCGCGATCGTAAAACCCGCCACCACTGCCATCAAAGTAACTGCGATTGCGTTTCGTTTGTTCAGTAAAGGCTGCACAGAAATCCGTGGTTTTGATGCGGTGGGCTCGTCGGATGCCGTGGGCTCGCCCGATGGAATGGGCACTTTGGTGGGCTTGGTGTTCAGTGGCGAACTGACCATGACCACCTGCTCGCCCAATTTTTCTTGCCATGGTGTGTTCAGTAACAAGTCTACGCCTGGATTCTGCGACTTGACCGTGCAACTACATTCACCGACCAGATATTTGCAAGCACCCACAATGTTGTCCGCTGAGAATCGTTCAGCCGAGAGTGGTTCGATCATCCGCCCGCGACCGAAAACGGGAAGCACAAACGGTCGGGGAACTGATTCGTTCTGCGAATCGGACGCAACCACTTGATCGATCATCGCCAACAACGCCCAGTCGTCGTCGTTCTGCGAGATCGTCTGAATCGAAAAGTCAATCCGTAGCGGAATATCAGACCGCAACACATCGTCCATCGAAGCCCCTGGGTTCTCTTGCATGTACTGGGCCGCATCGCTGCGTTTGACCACGCCGTCCGATATCTCAATCTCCTCGCTGGCCCGTTTCAAGGCACCGGCCAATTCAGTCTTGATACGATCATTCTGGGCATCATCGTCACCCGGAACCAACATCCAAACAGCAGAAACACCCGATTGGAGATCGTTGATGATTCTTTGTCGCAGCGGTGAATCACTCCAAGCCAGCACGTTTTCTGTGGTCAATTCACCCGACCAACAAAGGCTACGCTGGCCGTCACGTTCAGGGTAAAAAACTTGCAACAGTGGCACCGAATCGGTGTCATCCATGCCTTCGATTTGCCAAAGCTCCTCTTCGCTCAACTTACTCAAGTTGATCGTTTCTGTTTCCACGTTCGCGGGCGAAGCATCCAGCTTTGCCATTGCGACGAGCGCATTGGCAACGTCGATGTCCTTTGTATCGTCGATGATCGCAACCATCCGATACGAATCCGACGGCCAGCGTTCGAGTGCATATCGAAACACCGGAACCTTGCAAGCGATCGCGGTCGCACCGACAACCGCCGCAAACACAAAGAGAGACCATCGAGTCATAGGCAGCAGTCTCATTTCTTTGACTCAAAAGCGTAAATGTGTCCCAGCCCCGTGCTTACCAACAGCAATCCATCCGACACCGACAAGCCATGTGCGGTGCCTTGCACGGCAACCGATGCTACTAGTGTTCCGTCTTTGGCTGCAATACCGCGTACTTCGTTGTCCAGCCCGACCCAAATGGTGTCGCCCGCCTTGATGAATCCGTTTGGATTTGGGCAGTCAATTTCCCATTTCCAAGCGGCGGTTTGCTTAGTTAACGCAAGTGCAAGGTCGCGTTTGGCTTTGCCGTTGATGTCTTTCTTTTCTTTGATGATCGCGTTGGTTGCGTTGATGGTTGTTTGAGCTTTCATGTAGGCGGCGCGATCGAGCATTTTCAGTTTGCCGCCGCTGGGAACCCATGCATTGTCGCCGGAGACCAAAATGCGATTGGACCCGCTGAACGTTGCCAATCGCCGCTTGCTTTTTGGATCTGCCACGCGGACTTGATCATCCTTGGACTTTTGATTGTGTGGTCCAGCAATCAGCATTTCGTCTTCGGTCAAAACGCAGAAAACTCCGCCTGCTTCACCGATGGCTCCCAGCGAATCACCACTGGAAAGTTTAAACGCCAGTGGCGCCGCGCGGCCTTGAGGAACATAGATCCGTTCGCGCGATGCCAACAAAGCACCTTGCAGGGTAACGCCGTTTACTTTTGACTGAAAACAATCCGTGCTGTCGACTTTGCCGGTCGCGGCGTTCACTTTCCACAAAAACGACGGCTCCCATGGAACAAGTGATCCGGCAAACACAGCTTTGTCATTTTGGATCATCACGCCCGTTCGCACTGGCCACGTAGAAATGATCTTTCGGTTGCTGGTAATCGGGCGAGTGTCTACGGCTGCTTTGCGACGCCATATTTCTTTACCAGTCACTTGGTCACAACAATAGGCGTGCCCGTCGTCGCTGCCAAAGTAAGCGTTGCCACGTGAAAGTGTTGGTGGAAAGCGAACCGCAGCACCGGTGAATTTGACCCAATTTTCTTTTCCCGTTTTTGCGTCAAGTGCGTGAACGGCATCGTCAACGGATGAACCGAAGAAAACTTGTCCGCCCGAGGCGGTCACAAAAAAGCACGGATCAAAATTTCGCATTGACTGCAGACCGTCGTTGCCAGCCCACGCGTCCCATTTTGCTGGTCCCGTCCAAGCGGCTTGTGGCGGTTGCGAAGATTTGCGAACCCAAGCCATCGTGATTGGCAATGTCAGCGATTCGGTGGTGACACCACTGCGTCGAACATCGTGACGATAAGTCGGCCAATCCGCATGGACCGCTGCGGACGAAAACACAACACCACAAGCCACGGTAAACAGCGATAACAATCTCATTGCTGATCTCCGCTGAGCGTTGGTGCAAACCCGATCGATGTTTCCATCCAACCGCCACAAGAACAACCGCCGCCGCCTTCGGGCGAAAACAGCATGCCTTGGGCGGGGATCGTATTGAGCCAGCAACTTGGTCTCAAACGTGAAAACTCGCTACGCGATTCATCCTTTAACGACCAAAGCGAAAGCGGTCCCGATCCACCTCGATAGACAATGGATCCGCCTGCTCCGATCGGCGTTGCACAACCGCGTCGTTTTCCTAGCGTTCCCGATTTTAGAATCTCGCCAGTTGTTGCATCCAAAATATGCGGTTGCACAAACACTTTTCCGTTCATCAGCACCGCATGCTGCATGTGCGCACCATGGTGATCTTCGGACCACTTCGCTGATCGGTTCCATCGCTGACGGCCAGATTTTGCGTCCAACGAAACGAAATGAAACGCGTTCTTGCCGGATGTCTCCAAAATGTACTGGTTGTTGTCGGCGATCCCAAAACTGATGATCGCTTCGTGATCCTGCGGCGGTGTTTTTGATTTCCAAAGCTCTTTGCCGGTTTCCAGATCCAGACAAACGATCGATGCGTTCTTCCAGATTTGTTTGTTGATCAACTTGCCCGTCGTTAACTTTCTTACTTCGCGATCATCCACTTCGACGAAATACATCCGTTGTCCGCTGATCGCGATCGTCGAATGTACAACCGCATCGGTGGGCCGCTGCCATTTAAGATCACCGTACTTTTTGTCAAACGCAACAATAGCGGAACCACAAACCTTTGCGGTCGCCTGGTCACCCTTGTCGTCGTACCACGATGATTTACTCCAAAAATCGCCGTAGTTGCTGCCTGTTTTCATCGCTGTGCCGACCAGGAGTTCTCCGGCGACGGCGATGTAACCCCATTCGGAATCACCAGCCTGGTTGTTAGGCAGTTGCAGTGTGCGTTTCATTTCACCACTGGTTCCATCGATCACCCACAAGCGATCTTTGACAGCAGCATAAACATTTTTTTCGTCGCCACACCAATTGGCACAATCACGCGGAATATTGACTCGGCGCAGATCGGGGATTTCTAGCGACCACAGTACGGCGCCGTTGAAAGCATCCAACGCGATCATACGATTCATGCCTTGATGAAAAAGTCGACCGCCGACAGCCAGCGGAGCGGGCATGCGTGGATTGCGATCGATCCCAAAATCCGCCCCCGGTCGACCGATCCACTTCATTTGCAAGTCCGATGTTTTATCAATCCCGCCAAGCGTTTCGCCACTGAAGGACGCGTTGCCAGTAGACCCGTATTGATGTCCCCACTGCGAAAGCGTCTCGCGACTTTTCGGTTCGCCCAGAAAAACATCGTCAGCTAGTTTCTGCCAAGCAAAGTCGCCGTTGTCAGGTTGGCTTCCCAATACAACCAATTGGCCACTTGGCGAAAGCAACTCCAACGCTTGGTCCAAGCGATTGGTTTTTGCGACAACCAGATTTGCGAACTGCTTGGGGATTTGTTTCGTCAATTGAGCCGACAGTCGAATCCCGTAGACGTCTTGTTTGTACCAACGCTGCCGCAATCGATTCACTTCGTCGTCATCGTCAACAGCAGCAATGACAGTCATGGACGTGCTGGCAGCGATTGCATGTGTCCATTCCGTGTCGATGTCACCAATCGTGACTGCATAACCACCTTTTTGATTCAACTGACCAGCCAAGTCGTCGATCGCATCAATCTGTTGACCGCGATCCAACTCCGCTGCTGTGTAATTCATACTGCCGTCAAGCTGATAGAACGGGCTGAACGATCGCTTGGATTGATGGATCAAACCAAAGCGATACCAATACGTTTTTCCGGGCTCTAGGTTTGTAAGTTTGACGCGGTGATCGGTCCCACTTGCGTCTGACATCACAACGGTCCCAAGTTTACGTGTTGGCCCAAACGCGACGGCGCATGAACCTGACACGGTCGTTTGCCAGCGGACTTCTGCGGACGTTGGCGTTAAAAATCGGACTCCCGGGCGCACGGCGAACTTGATCGGTTTGTCGACATCTCGTCTCTGGCTCGCAACGCGTTTGATCGTCGCGTTGGGTAGAATGCCAGCGTACAAACGGATTTCGCGAAGCGCTCCCTGCATCGGAAACAATTCGTCTTTGTCTTTGTAAGCGCCGATCACCAATTGAGTGTCTGGTTCGTTGGGATAGACCACACCTCTGGCCGTGAAAGGGCTGCGACCAACCATCTTTTCGTTTACATAAATCCGCAATTCCTTGGACCGCGTGTCACAAACGCCGGTCACAAGGTACCAACTACCAAGTTTCATCGGGGTCGCGGCGGTGGCATTGATGAGTCGTTTTCCATCGGAAGCACGAAACTCGAATCGGTCATTGTTGTATCCCAATGACCACCCGCGTTCGTAGCTGCCATTGTCTTGCTGAAACCCGAAAATGCTGCCCCAACGAGTCGGTTGATCGATTCGTACCCAAGCCGTGACGCTAAAGCTGGCTTGCGGAAGATTTTTGTTGCCGTTGTCGACAATCAAGAATTGAGATTGAGAAAACTGCATCGAGTTTTCATCAAACTCGATGCGTTTGGCGGGTGACGCGTTCCGAGGAGTCGAGCCGTTTATCGGAAGCGACTGAATTTTGCCGTCAGCCAATCGAGACTCGACCGTTTGCCAATGTTGCAGCAACGAGACGCCTTGCGCAAACAAACTGTCCGCTGAAATGGCGGCGATGAAAACAGCGAGGAAAAGTCGAGTCGTGTTCATGATGGCGGCAACCGGGGCGCGGAGAGGTTTTCGATTTTATCCTGAATCAAAGCGTGGGAACCAGATAGTCGTTACAGCAGCCACCGGTTACCATCAGTGTTCGGATCGTTTTCGCGCCCCAGTCTTGTGTGTATCAGTCTTCTGCGTCGCTGTTTTTTGCGTCCCTGTTTTTTGCGTCCTGGGCCTCTACAACTTACGGCACGGGCAGAGAACTAGCTACGAAAAAGCAAAGACACAAATGGATCGCGTGAAGCTTTGGGATTTGCATAAGAATTGGATCCTGGCGGGCTCTGTATCGTTGTGGGGCAGCAGTTGGCATGGGATCTGCGTCATCCCAGTCTAACTTGCCATGCCTGCCAACATGACGCGGTTGACGACGAATAACGACACAGTAACTGGATAAAAAAATGTTCTTTCGACTCTTAGCGGCATTCATTTGCATCCCGCTGGTTGAATTATTCCTTCT
>CAZZDZ010000265.1:0-9045 GCA_964652675.1 uncultured Pirellulaceae bacterium | reverse complement strand
CGCTTACAAACCGAAATTTTGTCTTCTTCGTGATGAAAATGACAAGAGCCCCGTCAACGACGGGGCTCTTGGACGAGAATTTCTGACATTTTGTCTGTTTTTACGGTTTACATCATTTCCAGCGATCGTTGCCCGGAATAAATGCATCCAACGAACCAAACGCGGCACCGTCATTTTGTTCAGCAAATTGGTATCCCAACGCAGAGATTTGGTTGGCAGCCGCCGTCAACTGAGCACTATTGTTCAGCTTAAGCTTGACGCTTGAAAACACGCCCAAGATCTTCGCAAGTGTAGGATCGTTGGTTTTCGATGCGACACTCTTAAGCCTCTTTGCCGCACGGGCCGTTCGTTGTGCGGCAGTCATTCCGAACTTTGCCTTTTTCGTCGCAACCGCTGTCGCTCGCATGCTGGCTTCCAGTTCGGCGATCATTCCCGAAACAAACATCAACCGCAAACGATCCTTTGTGCTGACGTCGTTAGATTGACCGTCGGTACGAACAAAGTTGTGGCGAATCGTTCCTTGACTCCAAGCAACAAATTCAAAGTCCAAGCTGCCAACACTATGGCCGCCCACGTTGACCAACTCTTCGTCAGCGGTGGTGTGACAACGCAAGCAACTTTGTGCGACCGAAAATACGTTTTCAGGATTCCGCATACCAGCAGCAACGCTGCGAGCGATACGAGCCTTTTTGTGCTCCGGAGATTCTGTCAAACGCGTGATGCCTTCTCCACCGTAATCATGATGCACATCCAACCAATCTCGGGCGGCACCGTGGCAAGATTCGCATGACACACCAGCGATGGCGTGCGGATGACCGGCCGCGTCGTTTTGTTGTGTGTAGTGGCAGCTAACGCAGCGTCCTTCGTGCTTGATCGAACTCAACCCAAGTTTTGAAGCGATCTGTTTCGCTTCCGGCCGACGATGCAATTCGTCAAACGTGCGAGCATGAGGTGTGTTTTCCCAAACCCTCACTTCGCTCGTATGGCACTTGACGCAAGTCTGGTTTCCCAGAACCGCTGCAGGACTGGCTGGTGTTGCCAACGAACCCGATCGAGGAGAGTGAGATGCAGTGGCAGCAAAAGTCGCAGTAGCAACTACCAATCCAAGTGTGGCAAGTGCATAAGGTCGACGGAACATAAATCAATTCTCCAAAACAACGGTTGTTGTATTTTGGGCCTCAATATCGAGACCCGTTATTGGTGTAGGAAAGTTCTTCAAATTGGAATCAAATTTCGGCGCAATGGCTGGCTCGTTTGACGAGTGCGAGTGATTGCCATAGCGTTCAGCAAGCCCGCAAAGACGGGCGCAAAAGTTCTTGATCGCCGGCCATGTGCCCGCTAGCTCGGGACCACAGAACGATTCGGGTAACAGGTTTCGCAACACACGATTGGCAACGTAAATGTTGCGGCGGCGGTAGGACGCTCTCGTATCGTGCTGAGTCTGTAACCAAACGTTTAGCTCACTGTTGAAATCTGATTCATTGTTCGATTCACCGCCAAGTTCGACTCGATACGGCATCGGATGTGGTAGCGACAACATTTGGCCTGCCAACACATCATTCGTCGTTGCCTGTTCGTCAAATTCGGACTGAAAACTCAGCGAGCGATCAGACCGATCGACGATCAGGTCCTCGGCAATTCGTTGGTCAATGAACTCAGGCGTCTCCGGATAGGTCAGCACTGTTTGTTGACCCAGCAATTGCCAGCGAATTGTCGGACGGTGATCACACCGATAATGCTGAATCGTTTTTGACGACGCCAGCACAAGGTCAGCGGCGGTGTCGTGAATGCGTAGCCCGATGTGGCATTCGGTCAATTCGCTGTAAAGCTGACGAGTGATTCGGCAGTAGTCCTCGTGATGCAGTGCCACATCGTGTAGCACCAACACCAGTTGGCCACTTTCAACAGCATCCAGTAACTGACCACCAGTACAATTGGCCAGCTCGCCACACTGCGATTGGTGAGTCGGATTGGCGCCCATCGTGTACATCGACATGGCATCCAAGGGATGGCGGTCCAATGTTTGGATCAGACGTTCTCGGTTGGCCAGTTGCAACTCACAAAGCCGATGTTCGGTTGCCACCACGTCACGACCGACCTCAAGCGCACGGGAGTGATCCCATCGCAAAAGGTATCTCGGTGTGGAAAATTGGCTTGGCATTGCTTTGTGACTTTGATTCGAACGTTATCAACCGCACAATCACTACGATCGATGTATCTGTAGCGGTTGCGCAGTAGGCGCACCGGTCGCTATTGAAACCTAGGTCACAAAACAACACTGAAAGCGTTTTCCGGAGAGAATCCGCACAGGCAGGAAACGGACAATTTGCGGCCATTGATTAAGAGTCTTTCCCCCCGAGCAAGGCCGCGGTCATCGAGTATTTTGAAACCTATCCACACATTGAAGCTCACAGACTCCTCCTCGCTGAATCATTGGGTTACCATGCCCTCAAAGGAAAACTGTCCATTCAGTGAATTAGTTTTCTACCGTGAACTCTCGAGTCGATTGTGAAGTGAGACATCATGAGAATTGCTTGGCTGATTGCCCTTTCGCTTGCTGCTGTTGTGTTGGGCCAACCGTTAGTCGCCAGCGCTGCTGATCCGGACAGCGCGAATCGCCCGAACATTCTGTTCTGCTTCGCCGACGATTGGGGCTGGCCGCATGCCGGTGCCTACGGCGATCCCGTCGTCAAGACACCGGCCTTTGATCGTCTGGCAAAAGAAGGCGTGTTGTTTCAGCACGCCTACATCTCTTCGCCGTCGTGCACACCGTCCCGCAACGCGGTTCTGACCGGACAGCAGTTCTTTCGCTTGGGAACGGGTGCGAATTTGTATGGAGCGCTCGACGTCAAGCATCCTACGTTTGTTCGCTTGTTGGAGAACGCTGGCTACCAAACCGGCCACTGGCGCAAAGCGTGGGGTCCGGGTAAGTATGACCAGGGCGGATACCAGTCGCATCCCTGCGGCGATCAGCAAAAGTTCACCCAATTCATGAAGAACCGTGATCCGAAAAAACCGTTCTGCTTCTGGTTTGGCACTTCCGATCCACACCGCGGCTACAAAAAAGGTAGCGGTCGGCAAAGCGGGTTGGAGATCAACAAAGTGCCCGTGCCAAAGTTTTATCCAAATGTGGAAGAGATTCGCAGCGATATCGCTGACTACTATTTTGAAGTCGAACGTTGGAACAAGGATGTGCTCCAGGCGATAAGTCTGCTTGAGGAAGCCGGCGAGCTGGAGAATACGTTGATCGCGATGTCGGGCGATCATGGAATGCCGTTTCCACGATGCAAAGGAAATTTGTACGACTGGGGAAGTCGCGTGCCGCTGGCGATTCGCTGGGGTAACAAAGTCGGTCATCCGGGGCGTCTTGTGACCGATTTCGTTTCCACGACCGACCTTGCGCCAACGTTCTTAGAGGCTGCCAATGTTGCCGTACCCGATACGATGACCGGCCGGTCGTTGGTTGAGATTCTCAAAAGTGACAAAGAAGGTCGTTTAGAAACCCAGCGCGACGCCGTTATCTTTGGACGCGAGCGGCACACCGATTGCCAGCACGACAATGACGACGGCTATCCGTCCCGCGCGATCCGTACGGACGACTATCTGTATATCCGCAACCACGCCCCCAACCGCTGGCCCGCCGGCACTCCGGATTACCAAACTGCCTACAAAAAGAACGCTTGGTTGGGTGACTGTGACAATGGACCGACGAAGTCCTACTTATGGATCAACCGCGATGCCAACACCACGATGAGCGATTTTTACTCACTGAACTTTGGCAAGCGCCCAGCGGAAGAACTGTACGTGGTGGCGGATGACCCCGATCAGGTGGTCAACGTAGCGGATAAACCCAGGTACGCCAAAATCAAACAGCAGCTTGCAGATCGCTTGACCGCAACGTTGACCAAACTGGAAGACCCACGAGCGACATCAGCCGAAGCGAAATTCGACGATTACCCGTATATCGGTGGCGTGCCCAAGTACCCCGGTGACAAGTCTTTCGAGCAATACCGTGACGAACAGTAATTTTGCCAAAGTACATCAACAACCGGGCAGGTGAGTCGCATCGAGAAATCTAATGAGCGAAATCGAAGTCTTTGAAGTTCAGTGTGGCGAGTGCGAATCTGATTTCGAAATCGAATCAACCCAAGCTGGCACGACGGTTCTTTGTCCGCATTGTGATAGCCCCGCAGAGATCCCTACGATGGCGGAGATCATGGGCGAGGAAGCAGATCCGGTCGACGCCGAACCGGCTCCACCATCAAAACCCTCTTCAAAATCAAAAAAGCAAAACAGCACACAAAACCAAAAGAAGAAACCGACCGGGAAATCCAGCGAAAAAAACGCTCCGTCTAAACCGCCAAATAAAAGCAGTGGACGAGTCAAACCGGCAACCGTCCGCAGCAGTGTTCAGATACTGTTAAAGATGACCGGTTCGTTTTACTACTTGGCGTGCTTCGTCGGAATTGCTTGGAGCATCAAAGTGGTGGGAACGCTATACCCGATCGTCAACACGAAACGCGGAAGCTATTTCGATTGGTTCGTCGAAGCAACGATCACCACCGCATGGGCCGCAGCGTTGATGGGGATCCTGATCGCAGTCGCCGAATTGATCAAGGTGATCGTGTACCTCTACGAAAACAACCATGCTGATTCGTAACTGTCACGCCATCGCGTTAGAATGTTTACTTGAATTACACGCTCTGAAAGTGATCAAACATGCCCAAACTACTCTCTGTCGTCATTCTCTTGACCGTATTTGTCGCGTGGCCAGTTGGTATTTTCGCCGCCCAGCCACCAGGATTTCAAAAGCTAGAAATCGGTGATGCAGCACCTGATTTCAAACTTCCTGGAATCGATGGACGTGATTGGACGCTCGCAGATTTCAAAGAGTCCAAGGTGCTGATGGTTTACTTCACATCCAACCATTGTCCCGTTTGCCACGCTCATGACCCAAGGCTGGTAGCACTTTTAAAAGAACTCAAAGGAAAAGATCTTGCTGTCGTCGCGATCAATCCAAACTCCGGAGACGGATTGCGAATCGATGAACTTGGTTACAGCAAGTACGACGACAGTTTTGAAGACATGAAGCCGTATGCTGCCGAAGAAGGTTTCACGTTTCCGTATTTGTACGATGGAGAAACTCAATCGGTCGCCAAGAAATTTGGTTGCTTGGCTACACCACACGTATTCCTTTTCGATGGTAACCGCAAATTGCAGTACCAAGGCAGCTTTGACGACTCGCGTTACCCCGATCCAAAGACAGTAAAAAAGCAGCACGTTCGCAACGCAGTTTTGGCAATGCTGGAGAATAAACCAGTCGCCGTAGCAACCACCCGTCCGTTTGGATGCAGCACAAAGTGGCGAGAAAAAATCGCCGCAGTTGCCAAAGACAACGAAGCTTGGGCCAAAGCCGATGTCACATTGGAAGACATCGACGCGGCGGGCGTAGCATCGCTGGTGAAAAACGACACAGACAAGTACCGGTTGTTCAACGTCTGGTCGACAACCTGCCAGCCATGTGTCGAAGAGTTCCCAGGTCTGATCAGTGTTTCGCGACGAATGGGATTGCGAAAGTTCGAGCTGATCACGATCACAACCGACTTACCCAAAGACCGCGCCCGAGCGCTCGCCTTTTTAGACAAGCAACGCGCCGCGTTACCCAAACGTCTCAAAGAATCCTTGTCCGCCGAAGGTCGCAAGAGCAACAATTACTTATTCACCGACCCCAGCATGGACGCATTAATCAACGCGCTCGACCCGAAATGGCCCGGTCCTCAACCCCACACAGTGTTGGTCGCCCCCGGAGGAAAAATCGTCTTCCGCCACAACGGCAAGATCGGCGAAGAAGAACTGCTAGAAGCAGTCTTAAAAGAAATGACCACCGGCTATCAGCCAAAGTAGTCAAATCCACCAATGCCCAGGGCGGGACTTGAACCCGCATAGCCTTTACAAGCCGGGGGATTTTAAATCCCCTGTGTCTGCCAATTCCACCACCTGGGCGATGCCGTAATTTACGGCCTTTTCGCTTTACCCACGATTTGGGGCTTTGAGCGAAGAAGATCCGCGGACGGCTCGTCTAATTTGGACTCTGGAATGATCCAGATTGCTCCACGGCAAAAGTATCTCGCAGAGTGGGATTATCTGCAAGCAGGTCTCCAAACACCAATGCTCACCAGCCGCAAAGCTAGAGGCTCTTGCCAGAAAAAGTGCAAAGAAATTTTGCTTTTCCAGGAAGAAGCTCCAGGATCATTCGTTTTGAGAGTATGGGCCACCAGTGTGGTAGCCAGCAGTCTTCTTTGAATCTTCGAGTAGAAAAATGCCAAACGCCATCTCAAAACTAGCCATCGCGCTGATTGTGGTCACATCGTGCTCGCAAATCTCGGCCGCTTGCGAAACCGATTCGAATCTTTGCTACTCAAGCCAACGTTCAACTCAATATTCTGGTTCGCGCAAACCTACGGTGCGATACTACATCGTGCCGCCGCGTGCAACGCACTCGAGTCGTACTGCAACCAAGCCTCGTGTTGGTAACCAAAACCAACGAACAACCAATTTGCCTATTGTTGAAACAGGAGCAAGCTATCGATTGTCCGGCCACAACTATGGAATCCAACTCGGTAGTATTTCGTTGAACGTAGGCGAAATCGAAATCGAATGTGACGTGCTAACTTGGGCGGCCGATGAAGTCACGTTTAGTGTTCCACCACTAAAACTAAAGAACGAAGTTGTTGGTGAATTAGCCATCAGAACTCCCGCAGGTCGCACGGTATCGGTGAAAACCGTGCGACTGCGCGGTGTAACGATTCAGCAGCAGCCAGTACCGTCCGACACAATCGAACCGATCCCAGCTCCGCCAGTTGTTCCCGCTCCATCGATCACCGTACCTTTCGACATGGGGCAAGGCCTTGAAGGATCGTGAAAGCTAGAGGGTTTACTAGCACGCAGCGCCAGCAAGTGAATCTCCTGTAAACACCCAGGGTTCACTTGCTGGCGCTGCGTGCTGGTATGCTGCGTGCTGGTATTTCGGGGGCCATCGCGATGATCTATTTAATGCATGGGTATTCTGGAGCGCTGCCGACGATCTTTGGTTGGTAGTCTTTCAGTGGTTGCCAATCGAACTTCGTTGGACGATTGCTGACTTCGTCGTAGTTCCTTTGCGGCCCTTACTAGATCAAAAGCTTCGCCCTGGTAGCGACGGCCACATCGCCACGCCTCGTTTGCGTCTTGTATCGCGGCGGCAAATTCACGAGCGTGAATGTTGTCGTACGCACGTTTGAGGTATTGCTCGCCAAGGCAGCGCACTCGTCTTTTGGAAATCACGTAGCCGATTATTAGGCCGGTTGATACCGTCAGAAGTACGCCAAAAATATGGAATCCGTGAATGATCGCAACACCACTTCCAGCGGTAAACCCAACCAAGCTGTAGAACAAACCCCCGCGAGCGTTTGGGTCGGTCGGGAGCCGTCGTCGCTTGAGCACTTGGTGATCGGGAAATCCAAACTGCTCGCGAACCTTGAGTGTCAGCAGAGAGCAATTTGCGCAAACGCACCCAATGGTGGCGAGGATTATTATCGAAAGAAACATGTGACCGCCGGATCCCATATGAGGAGAGGAGCATCCGGAAAGGTTTGGTCACTGGTTGATGTGAGGCTTAACCCGCGCGAAATGACGGGTATAAAACGCACAAAGACGTTTCGATTAGTCTGGTTGTGACGGACAGGTGGCGACGCCTTTCAAAAATACACCAATCCGTACACTTAAACCGAGCCTTCGAAGAACCTTGTGAAACGCATCCTCAGCCTACTTCTGTTCTTCTTGGTCGTGATGACTTGAGTTGCACCGATGCCGAGAGATTCGATGTGCACAACGGTTTTTCACCGACGCGGGTGGCGCTTGCTGATGACTGAATGCCGTAGAAGAAACGCAAATGATTGCCATCATCGGGGTCTCGAGTAAACGAACCGTCATTCGGAAATGAAAATGAACAGACGCAATTCTTTAACAGCCATATTCGTATTGGGGTGCATGCTTGCTCTGTTACCGGAGGCATATGCACAGGGAGAAAAACCCAATGCCCACCCAGACCTCAACCAAGCAGAAGAGTCCGACGATTCCAGCGTGAACGTCATGACTTACAATATCTATCGCGGTGGCACGATGCATGGGCAGCCCTTGTCCCAAACGGCCAAAGTGATTCAAGAGGCCAATGCAGACATTGTCGGACTGCAGGAAATGCGTTCACCGAAGGGCGACAACACGGAAAAACTGGCGAAGTTGCTGGGTTGGAATCACTATGTGGGCCGTAGGCATAAATGCATCATGACGCGTCATGAGATTGTCAAACGCCTCAACGGAGGGATCAAGGTCAAGCTGCCATCGGGTCAGCACGCTTACATCTTTACCCTCCACTTGGCATCCAACCCTTATCAACCCTATCAGCTTTTGAGCATCCGTCCAAAGTGGCACAAGCACTGGGATACTCCATTCATCAAGACCGAAGCCGAGGCGATTGACGCTGCAAAAAAAGCGCGTGGAAGTGAAATCACGAAGCTTCTCCTGCAGATAGATTCCCTCCCCGACAAAGAGGCTCCTGTTTTTGTGGTCGGCGATTTCAACGAACCCTCTCACCTTGATTGGACTGAAAGAGCAGCCGTGTCGGGTCGCCATCCGATCAAAGTGAAATATCCAACTTCTTTAGCACTGTCCGATGCAGGCTTTGCCGATGCCTGGCGCACGATCTATCCCGACGAGATGGAAAAGCCGGGGTTCACTTGGTCCCCCATGTACAAGACAGATGACCCTACGACCCACCATGATCGCATTGATATGGTTTACTTCAGAGGCAAGGGAATAAAGCTCAGCGGAGCAAAGGTTATCGGTGAAAACAAAGAGAATGCGGACATTGTCGTTTCTCCTTATCCGTCGGACCATCGCGCCGTCATCGCGATGTTCACGCTTTCCAATCCGATAGAGTAGGGCCGATTCCCACCTTGTCTTTACCCACAAGTCGGCTGAATGATGCTTCATTGCTTCACCCTCCCA
>CAZZDZ010000264.1:0-9075 GCA_964652675.1 uncultured Pirellulaceae bacterium | reverse complement strand
TGAATTCGGGTTCAATCTGGTGGCTGACGCCACCAGCTAGGATTGTGTCGGCCTCCGGCCTAAAAAATCCCAGCGTCAGAGGGAGAGTGATTAAAAGGCCGCACGATCTCTGCGCGTTTGAGGACGAAGAAAAAACGGAACACCAAACGAACGCTGTCGGGTTACTTTTATTGGGCGCATCACTCTTGCCCGACTGCTGGTGCGCTGATGACGGACAAGCGTAGAGTGCCCATCCTACTTGGCTGGACGGTCGTAGCGAATCGTGATGAATTCGTGTGCTGGTAAAACCGTTCGATCAAGCGATTCTTGATCGACAGTGACGGCGTTACCCAAAGCTGTTCCCAGACCTTTGCCGCGGGATTTGGATGTTGTATTGACCGTTCGTGCGATCTGCACGTGGATGACTCCCGTGTCCGCCGATTCTGGGATACCCAATGTGCCTGCGGCAGAGTCCGCGTAGCCAGAAACCTTGAACTGTCGCGTGTTGTCCGTCCCTTTCAGGCGAATAAACCACCCCACAATGTCGGAACTGCTCTGAGCTTCTACGATGTAATTACTGTACAGCGGCTTGCCAGATTTATCTCGCTCGCTGCGATCACTGAAGTGGAACGTGTTCAACCCGTCAATCGAAATGATCGCCGCGATTTCCGTTCGCGATTTATTGTGAACCCGAATGGCATAAATATCGTTTTTCTGCAATTGAACTCGGCCGCTACCGCTGCCCGATCCAGTTTGGGGAATCTCGATTGGGCACGGTTGCATGCTGTCTAGCCGGCTACCTTTTAAGATTTCGATTTCGACCGTACTCGTTGGCGAAGCAGATATCCGAGTGTTGCCATTTAGCCGCCCAGTTGACTCACGCTGCAAAGATTCCATTTTGGCCGTTGGTGCGGCTGGCCCAGGAGCTCCGGTGACGCCCAACACTTGCGCGATCGACGCAGGATCATTGATTCGAATCGGGATCTGAACCAGCTCTTCGTCAAACTGCGAATCGATGATGCGTGTGGTGATCTTGATGTCGCGAGGCAAGTCACGATCATCACGATTTTTTGCAAACGCATAATCGCCTTTGACAACGAACTGTGCCTCTTTCGATACACAGCCCCGCTTTATGCTCACTAACGCTGTTTGCAATCGACCACGAAGGCCTGGACCGAAGTTCGTTCCCTGTAGACCTGTCGGAGAAAACACACCAAGCGTTACCGGTTTATCCTGAGTCGTCTCCAGTATCTTCTTTGCAAGCTGATCTAACCTTTCGTCTAACGACACGATTGGATTGTTTGCAGACTTTTTGCCTTGGGCTTTCACCGCAGTGGGCGTCACAAAACTGACAACGAAAACACAGAACCCGATTTGACACAATTTGGAAGATAGCTGACAGAACATGATTTGCTGAGGGCTGATAAAAGGAATGTTAGTTGACCTTGGTTGAAAGGCCGTAGTGGAAGTCGTCAAGACTTTCGGCTTTATGCGGTATGCCGAAAGTCTTTGCGTGATCTACAGCGGAGTGATGGGCGTTAAACGTATTAGCCGCGCCAGTTGTTGCATCAAGGAAACTCCTTTATCGGTTGCTTCCCATTCCGATCGGCTGATAAGCCCATCACGTGTTAGACCTTCTAAGCCAAGTCGCCGCAGGTTGCGACTGCCTGCTAGCTGGACCAGTTTTTCTGGGGTCACGTCTAACTCTGCTGCAACGGTTTCTAAGTTTAGGAACACCAATCGATGCTGTCGTGCAACGTGCCCAATGGGTTCATCTACTTGTTCAATGGACTCATGTTTTTCGTCCAACACATACGTTCCAATCGTCTTTTTCAGTGACACCAAGTATTCAGAGCGATCGGACTGGACCAGTTCATCCATGACAGCGCGTTCGGGATGCAGCTTGCGAAGGTGACGGAGAGCTTCGCCTTCCACGACACTTCCATTTCGCATCGTGTCATTCACATCGATCATGCCGTGCTTGTGACAGGCAAAGCAGGAAACGGCGTTGGCGATCAGAGGTGTTCCAGACGTTCTTAGCGCATCGGCGACCACTTGGATTGGTCCCAGCGTGATTCGCTCGCCCGCACCGTCAACTAACAAATAAGCGTGCAAGCCATTGGGAAGCGCAAAAATGATTTCGCCTCCATCGTGCACAAACGCAAATCGGTTGAACGTTGATTTTGCGGAGACAGGGCCCAGCGGAAATCGATTCAGATTTCCACGGCCAGCGTCAGGACCAAAGTCAAATGAACGCCAGTAGACACCAGTGCTGCCAACCAATCGTTCAACAAGTCGATTTTGTGCCGAGACGCCACTGCGGCTAAATCCGGCTCGCGCGATCACGTCACTGTGTGGCTGAGCGAATGCAGCATCCACGTCCACATCAAGTTGCTTTATAAGCTGCTGTTCATTGCGTGGCAGATCCAAAATCTGGTAATACAGATTGCCGCGCGTCGCGGTGGAAACAAACCAGTCCGCGCGAATCAGTGGGATACTGACATTGGTCAAGTGTTCCAGTTCGTCGGCGCGCTGTTGCATGATTTCATCGTCACTACCAACAAACGAAACGCCATAGGGATAGGCTTGTTGGATGCGATTCCAGATTTCATCGCTCCATTTCAGGCGGCGAATATCCATCGCATACAACACACCATCATCCGCTCCTGTGACTTTCACTTCTCGCGGCAAAACGATTCGCGGGTGCCACGAAAGCGAATTGAGTGCTTTGGAAAGTCCCGCACGGTAAAGTGTCAGGTCGCGCGAGAGAATTCCCGGCGTATTGTGCAACTGATGCATCGTGAAATAGCGCAGATACTGACGCTGATCATGCGGCGTCTTGCGCAAGTCGCTGATGACTGCGTCCAGGACGTTGGCGACTTGAATCCTTTCGCGGGCCGCTTCGCCTTGGAAGTCTTCGGCACCATCGGAAATCCATTTTCGCAGCGTTTCGATCTCGCTGTCTTCGACTGGACGACGTTTACGAATCGATGCGGGTGGCATGTCACCGTCAACGATGCGCGAAAGCAAATACGATTCGTCTGCGTCAGATGTATCGATCAATTCGCTTTCCTTCAGCGACAACACATCCATCACGTCAAAATCTCCGCCTTCGGATCCTTCGCCACTGTGGCAACGGACACAATGGCGTCTTAGCACATCGCGAGCCGCTGCGCTGGTGGATGCATCTTCGGCACACAGTTGCTGTGATTGCGATGTTGCCAGCGTGCCAAATGCGGCTACGAAGAGTAGCGATGCAAATAGGCTGGTTTTTGATCGATCGTTTCGACCGAATAGGTTCAAGTTAAAGTGAGCCACTTGTCTATTCCTTGCCGCTGACAGCGATGTTGAAGTTAGGGATGGTGGATGGAACATGGTGTGCAGATCTTTGTCTTCCTTGGGTTAGCTCTTTGACTCGTTCGGGAATGTGGTATGTCAATTCGTTGATTCCCAAGAACCCGTCGCCATTGATATCGGCTTTGCGTTGCTCGAACGCATCCAGGACCGCGCGAGTAAACGCGCCATGTTTGAATTCGTCCAACTCCAGGCTCTCGTCGCGTGCGATGCTGCTGGCGAATAGGATTCCGCCGACTTCGTCCGATACCAAATCGGCCCACGGATCGCGTCGGACAGATTTTGTGCCGCGCACCGCACCGCTGTGACATGTGTCCGCAAACACGATCGTGTTGCATGGCATATTGGCAATCGTGTCTTCGATATCGTTGTAAGAAAGCCCGGTGCTACGAAGGCTGTCAGAGTCGATTTCGTGGTTGCAAAAATAGAAGTGTTGCCCACGTCCGAACGTGCCGTGACCGCTCAGGAACAAAGTGGCGACGTCATTTTGCGTCGCATTATCCAGCAGCCACTCCATGCCCTTGAGAATGCCTTCTCGTGAAGCGTCTTTGTCGGTCAGCAATTTGACTTCCACATCGCGGTAGAACTTTCCCTTTTGATTGCTCATCATTTCGGCGAATGCTTCTGCGTCATTCGCTGCATAGCGAAGATCCAGCGAATCGTCTTTGTAGTCAGACACCCCGATGGCCAGCAGGTACATCTTGGGCATGATGCGGTCTTCTTTGGGGCCTTCGCGGTACAAGCGAAAGGTTTTGGTTGCCGAACCGGCCGAGTTGGTTGCAACGACTGCGATGTTGTGTTCGCCTGGGGGAATCGATAGCGAATGGGCTAGCGTAACGCTGCCATCGTCGGCGGTTTTCATTTTGGCAGCATCCGTGACGGTCGGCCGTCCATCGATCAAAACAACGATCGATTGCACACGAAGTGAATTCTGTGTTTTGGCATTGATGGTGAACGACACCGTGTCGGTTGTGACTTGTCCGCTTTGGGGCAATCCGTCCACGGTCACCACGGGTGGCAGAATGCTCTGCAGACTTTCCGGTTCGCGTATGTCCAGCACAGGATCTTTGCGGCGATTGGGTTTGGATCCACCGACGCTGGCGACTTTGATGGTCGTTGCGTTGACGTCGCCTTGAACGATCCCAGCAATGATGTTTTCGATCACTTCTGGTCGGTACAGAGATTTGCGAAGCTGGCGAGCGGTGAAAAAGTTGGCGGTTTCATTAGGACCTCGATTGACTTTCCAGCCGATCAAATCGTGTCCCCCCAAAGAAGCGTCATAGTAGCCTTCGGGAGTGAAGAGAATCCATTCATCGCTGCGTGTTGTCACAAACGTCAAGATTGGCGAGACATAGTTGGCACCAATTTCGACACCATCGTCAATCAGTTGGAGCTTGGCCGAGAATTCTTTTCCATCTCGACTGGCCAGCACGGTAATTTCATCACCTGGTTCGTTGCCTTCTTCGACGTTGTAAAACTCACCAAGGTACAGCGGTACTTTCTGGTCGTTGATCAACAGTATTTGGTCGCCAACACGAATTTGCTTGCCGACGGTAGGATCGGTGATTTTGTTCACGCGAAACTGTTGCACCAGTTCCATCATCTTGCTCGGATCCGCTTGCATCCGTGCGACAAACTCAGGATCTTTCATCAATTCTTCGGCATCTGGAACCGCGATTTCAAACCCCAGAGCCCCCAGGTCTCGGGGAGCGAAGTCTGATTTTCGATAAATCGATATCGCACCATCGGTCCAAGCCCCGACCACAAAGTTTTCATCAGCAGTCAGGGTGATGTCCGAAGCGGCCGAAGTCTTGCCCGTTTCGGCTGCCGCCACCAATGCGCCTTTGCCAACACTGTATCGGCCTTGTTTTACCGGTCCGATTTGAACGGCATCTGCCCCCAAGAAACCGGCACCACCACGGAACAAAAGAACCTGGTCAGCATCGTTGCCCTTGGCTAACGTTTGAGTAAAAAACGCTTTGGTAGCCGGACTGGAGGTGTAGCTCTCTTGTCCTGCTAGTGAAACCTCAACAAAGGTCCCTTTCGGTCCCTTTTTTCGCTTTGCTGTGATGCCGTAAATGGAGGCCTTGGCTCGCGGAAAATCACCCGATGGATTGTCAATCAATTTTCGATTTCGCAAATCGAATCCGCGATCCAAGTCGGCGTAGTCGTTGAATTTCCAAGCTTGACCAGAGTGGGGCGTTTGGCCAAAAGCAAGAATGCCGGACTTTTGATCCACCGCGGCCGAATAGGACGCGCGGACCGTCGATTTTGTTTTGAAAATTGCCTTGCCAGTGTCAGTGGAAAAAACATGCAACCGTCCAAGGGCATCTCCCACTGCACAGACCTTTGCATCGCCAGAAAGTCGCGTGGCCGTCGGTGACCAACCAAGCCCCTTATAGCTGATCGCTGGTTTTGGATTTTCATCGATGAAGACATCGCATTGATAAAGATCTCGTCCGTTCAGCTTGGCAGAATAGGCGACCGCGCCCTTCCGTTTGGTGATGTTTGCGTCCGAAGAAAGCACAACGTTAGAGAGGTTTGCAAGATTGGGGCCTAACCGATTGAGAAACCGATCAAACCATTGCAAGTCGGGGCTAGCGTCGTAGCCGACTGGTTGCTTCGTCTTGACGTCAAAGATCTCGTTCAGCCCCGGCATGATGTAGTAACGGTCTGATCCAAGGAATCTTCCCGCTTGGCGAAATTTCTGTGCGCCAAAATCCTGACTCGTTGCACCGTCGTCCAAGTCCTGTGCGGGGTTGGAGTGATGAACTTTCCCTGTCTGCCGATCCAAGAATATGTACTGTAGGCCAAGCTTTGAGTTGCCTTGATCGTCAGACCCCAAGAATGATGCCAGGAATGCCAGATACTTTCCGTCACTACTGTAGGTCAACGCACGTGCGGATCGTTGGCCAAAAGAAGTGACCGTGGAGAGCGGATCGTTCGCATCCTTGGGATCCCCCCAAATTGACTTCGTGTCATCCAACGAATCAATCGCACACGTTCTGAGCGTGCCGCCTCGTGACGTCTCCACTCCAATCGCAAGCGAGCCGTCTGCAGGGTTCACATCCAGCGATGTGATCACGCCGGAATCGCTGGTCGAAAAACCACGAATGGTGTGAAACAATTCCCCAGTAGCAATGTGCCAAATGCGAACATCCGAATCAGTGCTGGCGGCCACATACTGGCTGTCAGCACTGAAAGCGATCGCGCGTATTTCACTGCTGAAAGATTCCGTTTCAACAAGTAGACGCGGCTTCGATGCGACTTTAAGCGTTTGTCTATCTGGTTCATTGGGGCTGACTTGTACCTGCGCCTGCGCAAACTGTGCTGCAGGGAACGCCAAAATTGCGACCAAGCCCATAGAGAAGAGCAAAAGGCGACGGTTCGAGTTGATATTCATGGTGATTCTTTAGAATACAGGTGTCGAAAAGGAATTAATTCGTCATCCACTAAACCATTTTTGCGTCCCACAAAGGGATGCGTTCAGTGGGATCTGGATTGGTTGATTGGGTGGCAGACTTGAAGCGCGAGTTCTTGTCGCCAACCGAAATCGCAAACCCACCAGGAGAAACGGTCGATGGACTTTTTTCTTCCGGCGAAATTTAGAAACTGAATCATTTGCATCAAATTCGGTGGCTGATTCGACACAATCACAATCGGACGATTTAATCCGTTTGCCGACTCCCGATGACCTGCGTGCCCTGGAGATAGCGGGCCGCCGACGTTCTCCGCCGCGCCTCTTTCGACTTGGACGCGAAAGCCTGTACGTGAACGCCCCTGGCGAATCATCCTTTGAGTTCCAATGAGAAGTGTGCCGAGCTAGGAACAAGAGCGAGAAAGTGTAGTCGAATTCACCACTCTTGCGAGTCGTGAGTGCGCAGAAACTTGGCAACGCAACTCAAAAATAATCGTGCGAACAGAAACACACGGTGCACAAACATTCACATCTAGTGCACGTGTGTTTACGACCCCTTTTCGCATCTGTGGTTTGCTGGAACGCAAACAGATCTACTGTGGTTTGCTGGAACGCAAGCAGATCTATCGGTGCTAAGGGATGATGCGTTCGATTTTCGCTTTTAGCTCGTCCACTTTCTCGGGCATCTTTTCTGCCAAGTTGTTCGTCTCCGAAAGATCTTCTTTCAAGTTGTACAGTGCGATCGGGTACTTCACCTTTTTTGGTGCATTGAAGCCGCGACTTCCTTTTGTGTTAATCAGTTTCCAGTCGCCGTCGCGGATGACTTTGGCGCTGTGCAAGATCGGCGGACGAGTGCTTTCGGTTGGACTGGTCTCACCAGAATGAAGCATCGCATGCAAAAAACTCACGCTGTCTTCTGCGAATTCTTTCGATGCGTTCGCGTTCCCGGCGACTTCTGCGAACGTGGCGAATACGTCCGAAAAAGCAATCGTATGTTCGTTACGCGAATCTGCTTTCACGCGACCAGGCCAGCGAACGATGAACGGGACACGATGTCCGCCTTCCCATGCACTGGCTTTGCAACCGCGCAGCGGACCGACGCTTTGATGATCAAACCTGTCGACGTCTTTCTGGTACCAGACAGGACCGTTGTCGCTGGAGAACATAACGATGGTGTCTTTGCCAATGCCGGCTGTATCCAAGCTTCGCAGAACCTGTCCAACAACTTTGTCCACCGTCATGACAAAATCACCGTACATTCCAACCGAACTCTTGCCGACAAACTCTTTCGCTGGCAACCACGGCGTGTGCGGCGATGGCAACGCAAGATAAAGGAACAGTGGCTTTTGTTTATCGTGTGATTCGATCACTTTGCAGGTCTCATCGGCGAAACGCTGAGTGACTTCTTGGTGCTTGAAGTCTGGTGCCACGTCACCTGCGCGCCAAAACGCGCCTTGGATGTGGTTCCAGTCTTCGTCTCCTGCGACGCTATCGTTTGCCTGCACTTGTTGCGACGCTGGCATCGTTGCCATTTGGTCACGAATGTAGAAATAAGGCTGAATGTCTAACGAAGCATGCATGCCAAAGAACGAATCAAAGCCTCGATCAAACGGACCGCCGGTGATGGGTTGCCCGTAATCAAAGTCCGCGTCTTTGCCATCAGCTTTCTTTGCCTTGCGGTCAAAACCCAAATGCCACTTCCCAACCATTGCCGTTCGATAACCGTTTTCGCGCAGCATGCTTGCGACGGTCGCACGGCCTTGGACAATGGTCGGAACCTTGTCACTTAAGTCGTCCTTTCGCGCCGCGAATCGCCCCGTCATCAATGCGTATCGCGAAGGTCGACAAGTGCTGCCGCCAGCATGCGCGTCGACAAAACACACGCCAGATTTGGCGAGCGCGTCCAGGTTTGGCGTTTCGATTTTGCTTTGCGGATTAAACGCATTCAAGTCTCCATATCCCATGTCGTCGGCCAGTATCACAACGATGTTTGGGCGTGCGTCTGACTCGGCTTTTAGTGCTGCTGTGCAAACAAATTGTGCAACGAAGACTGCGCACGTCGCGACGGCAAGTGTCGATACTCTGCGTAGCAAATGACATGGGAATAACCGGCGGCAACCGGCCTGTGTCTTGGCAAAAACTTGAATCATGTTGAATCCCATTTGGTGGATGGCGAACCGTGAGTATACCTGAAGTCACCCAACTCAGTCTGTCTTTCTAGCTGATGTCGCGCACAGAGGTTGTGAACTAATTCGAGACTGCGAATTTTCGGAGGTACCCCGATGCGTCAGTTTTGAAGTTTCGCTTTTCATGTGGTGTTTGGT
>CAZZDZ010000263.1:5904-9088 GCA_964652675.1 uncultured Pirellulaceae bacterium | reverse complement strand
AGACTGTTTAGCGTAGAGTGCTTTCGATCGATGCATCGATCCTTCTGGATAACTCCTGGTTTTGCGATTCTGCTCGCGTTTTTTGCGATCAGCATCACTTCGCGCGCTCAGGCTCAGTACCCCGCTCCCAAATCGCCTTTGCAAGCGGCGTTGGAAGCAGCACGTATTGCAGCGAACAACCCAAATGTGCTGACTGACGACGCGCTGAAACCACCGGGCAACTTTGCGACCGATGATGCCGGAGCGACCCAAGCGTTGCTCTCCGGCGGTGATGATCTGCTAGGTGGTGGTGATGATCTACTTGGTGGTGGCGACGATTTGCTTGGTGGTGGCGACGAACTACTCGGTGGTGGTGACGATCTACTTGGCGGTGGTGACGATCTACTTGGTGGCGGTAACGATCTACTCGGCGGGGGTGACGATCTACTTGGTGGTGGCGACGAACTGCTCGGTGGCGGTGATGATCTACTTGGCGGCGGCGCTGGCGCCGATGATCCGCTCTCCAGCATGGGGCCCAAGGCGGGTGACAAAGCCAAACCACCCGCAAAGAAGAAAGAGGACCCGCACGAGTCCCTTTGGACCGAAGAATGCTACCCGTCGGCTGAGTCTTGTCGTAAATGTCACCCCGTCCAATACGAACAGTGGCGCGCCAGTGGCCACGCCTATTCGGCGGTTTCGCCAATGTTCAATCGGTTCGAGCAATCGATGCAGCAATACACTCGCGGCACGGTCGGTCACTTTTGCCAACGATGCCATTCACCCGTTGGAACCCAACTGAAAGTACCGCGAGCGGACAGTATTTTGGAAGCTCCTCCGATCGTTCGCGAAGGGGTAACGTGTATCGCTTGTCACCGCGTCAACGAACACTACTGGCGTAGCAACGGTGACCGCCGAATCGAACCAGGTGATATCCATCAACCGATACGAGGTACTTCCAATGGTTTACGAGTCGCCCAGGCGGTTTCGCAGGCCAGCGAACTGAAACTTAAACTGTCCTCTCACGACAAGCGTCCCGGGCAGGCGATGCACAACGGGGCGAGATTCTTTGAACCACTAACCAACAGCGATGTTTGTGTTTCTTGTCACCAAGTTGCGGTTCACCCAGGAATCTCACTGGAAGTTGTCCATGCTCAATACCGAAGCGGACCGGCTGCCAAACGTGGTGTAACTTGTCAGCAATGTCACATGGGAGCAGTCCCGGGCAAAGCGGATGGTTACGAAGAAGGCTATATCGCTGAAATCAGCGGCAAACCCTACGGAACTCCCAAGAAACGATCGAACCACAATTTCTGGGGTCCAGGTTATTCGATCGCGCACCCGGGAATTTTCCCCCACAACCCAGACGCCAACAAATTCACTCCGCGCGAATGGGTGTCGTTCGACTATCGCTCCGGCTGGGGAACCAAAGATTTTGAAAAACACATCGCGCCAAACATGCAGTTTCCCGAACCATGGGGCACAACGGACGATCGACGAGACGCCAGAAAGATTATCGATGCAAACATGAACCGCATGCAGGAGAAACGTGCGTCCGCGATCGTGACTTACCAAGCGGGTTTGCAAATCAGCACGCCGATCTTTTACCACAAACCAAGGCCCGGGCGCCGGTTGAAAATCGGTTTTAAAGTTTCCAACGTCAGTGATGGGCACAACATGCCAACCGGTTCATTGGGAGCACAACCACAGCTTTGGCTAAACGTTGTGTTGATCAATCCCGATGGAAAACGTGTCTGGGAAAGTGGCTACCTTGATCGAAACGGTGATTTGGCGGACATGCATTCGACGGAAGTTGCGTTGGGCCGGATCCAGCGCGACAAAGACTTGTTCAATCTTCAAACCAAGTTTTTGATCAACAACGGATTACGCGGAACGGATCGCGAAGCAGCATTGCCTCTGAATTTCAGTTTCGACCAGCTCGTGTTTTTGCGTCCCGGGGCGGTGCCAGTCACCGTGTTGAATCACCCGCCGTTTATTCGCATGGAAGCTCATTCGATCCCGCCACTGGATCACCGAATTGCAAAATACCATATTCCTGCTCACGCAATTAGCAAACCAGGTCCCTATCGCTTAACTGTTCGGATGCGAAGTCGCTACGAACCGATTTACTTTATGCGTCAAATCAAATCGACTCCCGACATGATTCGTCGCATGAATGAAAACATGCTCGATCTTAGCCCAAGTAGCCACACGTTCTGGGTAAAGTAATCGTGCAAAATCAAAAACAACATCCGGAAAGATCACGCACTGAAATTTTCAGTCGGCTCAAGCGTTTCGCCACGAGAAATATGGTTAGTAAATCGGCAGTGCAAGCTTGTCCGTCGCCCAAGCGTTTCCTTTCGTGGTTCGCTAGCGCTGCGTGCATGTCACAATGCTTGTGCCTGGTAACTGCGACGATCACGCTGGCACAACAGCCAGAGTTTGGCCAGATGGAAATCGTCCAAGCCGAACCTGCTACGCCCCCCGTAGATCCCGTCACAAAGCAGCCGACTAGACTTCCGTCCGCGGCGACCGCGAGTAGCGATTCATCGGTTGAAGCTGGTGAATCAATGGATTTCTCTGGCCCATTGGATTGGGCACTGACACCTGCCTTGACCGATTCGATTCCACAGCATCAAACAGAGAATCAATCGGATGCTGTTCGGCTGTGGGTCAACGAAGAAGAGTGGCACGCATCACCAAATTGGCCACCAAGCAAAGCGAATGTTGTCGCCAAAAAGAAGTCTTCGGCTCAGAAGACATCAGTAGAGTTGGGCCGACCGCGCCCGACTCAACCGTCATTGGACGATTCGGGACCGACCCTTGCGTCTGCCGGTCCACCATCGTCCGAAACGGCTGTTGATATGTCCGCCGGTTCACGTCGCACTCATCCGTTTATCTTTAGTGCTTTGTCGCGATTGAGTCGAAGTGGTCGAGAATTTGCCGACGTTTCGACTGATGTATCGAGAAACACACAGCCAATTCGTCAGTTGCAAACATTCGACACAAACACAAGGGCAGTATCCGCGCCGATCAGGCCGCGATTTAAGCGCCCATCAACGCGATATCAGATTGACCTTTTTCAACGTTCGGTCAAGCAGTCATTGCAAACGATTCGTGTCGAACAAGCTCCGACAAAGAAAGTCACTGCGTCGCCAAAAGTCACTGCATCACCAAGCGTTACTGCGTCACCAAGCGTTACTGCGTC
>CAZZDZ010000263.1:0-5804 GCA_964652675.1 uncultured Pirellulaceae bacterium | reverse complement strand
TCACCAAGCGTTACTGCGTCACCAAGCGTTACTGCGTCGCCAAAATTGGCTCCCACTACAAACCACATTGTCACCGTCAGTCCGGTCAACGTTGGCAAAAGCGGAATGTCGCCGATTCGCACCAACCCATTTTCCGTCGACAGCATCAATCAAGCAAAACGGCGCACCGAAAAGCAAAATCGTTCTCACGGCGCGCAAGCTCGTAATGTGCAAAATCACACCGCGCAAAATCACAGCCAGCAAAATCACAGCCAGCGCGATTCGATGACATCGGCTGGTTCGCTACCTGACGCTCGATTTCATTCCGAACAATTCCGACGCTCAGTGATGGAGGCGTTTCTCAGCGGCGATTTCAACACTTCGCCGCCAGCCGCCCGCAAAACTAAATCGTTGCAGCAAACTGTTTTCGATGAGAGCTATTTTCGTCGTTCGGTTGAACACTCGATACAAGCGGCGGACTTTGAACTTTCGCGTGCAGTGAAAGCACCAACAAATTCAGTTCCCGTCACCGGTTTTGACGCTTATCAGTTTGACCTTTCCGTTGAGCAATCGCTGCGCAGCGGTGATTTTCGTGGCCCAAACACGCCACGCAAAAAGAAGCTGTCGGTTGCAACAGGCCGAGCATTGTCGACGCCTTTGCAGGGAAAAATGGTGGCTGCCAACTCGGACCAGATGATCTTGGGCGGGCAGCAACAGATGGGCCCCACGCAATTGTCACCCCCTGTGAGATCGAACGACTTAAAAAAAAAACCATCTCCCGATACCCTGAACAATAAGCCACCTATAAAAGAAGAACTGCCGCAAACGTTCGATCACGCAACTGGCCAAGCCCCTAGTTATCACTACAACGATTTTTCACCGATGCCCGTTGACCCCGCGTCGGTGAGTTTCGATCCAGTTCGCGAGGCATGGCCGTATGATGCGAAAGCGGATGTCTACACTCAGCATCCCTTGGTCGAATATCCGCGCAAGTGGTATGGCAATGGAATCACTCCGCGCGGGATCGACTGGTTTGGGCACAAGAACTTGGTTCGACCCCAATTCTACATCTACGGTGACTATCGCGTCGGGATCCAAGGCGGTCGCAATGCCAACGGCCGCGCCGACAACGTTTCCGCGCGTTTGAATCTGGACCTGGATCTGCGTCTTACCGACACCGAGCGGTTTCACGCCTTCTTTGGACCGCTAGATAAGAACGGCGAATTCTCGCGGATTGAATTGGTCGAGGGTAAATTGGAACTTGAAAACGAGTTTGACCTCAATCCGGCGACTGGTTTTTTTGAAGGCGACTTGGGTGTGATTTTGGGTGCCTCTCAGAATCGCACTGCTCCCTTTGATTTGCCGTTCACGGCTGGGCTCGTTCCGCTGGTGTTTCAAAACGGTATCTGGCTGGAAGACGCAGCAAGCGGAGCCGCGTTTGCGATTCCGGCGTTCAGCAGTCGTTTGCTGAACTGGTCCAACGCGGACGCGACGTTCTTTGCACTATTCGATCAAATCAACAGTCCCGCATTTAGCAGCAATCATAGCGCTCAAGCGTTCGGAACCGCTTGGTTCATCGAAGCCTACGATGGTTACATCGAAACCGGCTACGCGTATCTGAATGACCGTAACTTCGACGAACGTGATTACCACAACATCACGTTCAGCTATACACGCCGTTACTTTGACCGGATCAGCAACAGTGTTCGTGTGATCGTGAACGCCGGTCAAGACGGCGACCGGGACGACCGAACGGCTGACGGTACCTTGTTGTTAGTCGAAAACAGTTGGATTACTGCCAAACCGCTCACCGTGGTTCCCTACGCGAACTTCTTTGTTGGTTGGGACCGTCCACAGTCCGTTGCGCGAGCTGGCGGATCGGGAGGGGTACTACGAAACACCGGCCTGAACTTTCAATCCGATGGTTTGAATGGATTCTCGTTCTTGGATGACAGCGGTAACGATACCGCTGGCGGTGCGATCGGGGTTGATTTGATCGGAGATCAATTGGACCGACAGTTGATTCTTGAAGCCGCCTGGCAAACATCTCACGGCAGCCTTAATCGGAACGTGTCCGATGACCAATTCGCAGTTGGTGCCCGATGGCAATACAACTTTTCCAACGCAACGCTTTTGCGTTTCGACACAATGTACGGCTGGCGCCGCGGTCTAGAAGACATCTACGGAACCCGTTTGGAATACCGCTGGAAATTCTAGCTGGAACACAAAGAAAGTAGCCCACCTATCGCGCTGCCAAAAAACCAAATCGGCTACGCGAAGCGAAACCGGCTAAGGCTCCATGTAACCTTGGACCCAACCGCGTGATCCCTGGGGTGGAACTTTGTCTGCGATATCGGAGTTGTCCGCTAGCGAGAACGAGATCGCTAACGGGAACTTCCCTTCGGGAGGATTTTTCGTGTAAGGGCCGTTCCCCCAAAATTCTCCACTGCAAACAACATCAAATCGTGTCACTTGGCGTCCGTTGGATTCAACAACTCCGCGCAATGACGCAACGTAACCGCGATCTCCTGACTTGTTTTGCAATTCAACCTTTCCTGTCAGAATGCCATCGTTGAGTTCCACTTTGACATTGCGAATTTCATCATTGGCCCACATCGGAGGTTCTCCCCGCGTATTGTCGACTAAATGAAAACGGGCAATTCGCTTTACGACAGAGTCTGGCAGCACCGAGCTGATGATCGACTGATGTTCCGTTTTTGATATCCACAAGTTGTCGCGCGAAAGGGCCGATTGAAAAATCTTTCGCATCGGGTCAGAAGTTTCCTTGTAGCCCGAGAGGATTTTGGCGCGGACGCGGATCACCAAACCACCATCCGGTGGCGATGGGTTGTATCGCGCGTCGGGCTTGTCTAAATAAATCGGACTAGCCGACTGTTGTTCGCTTGGCAAACTGGCGAACTCCGTCAGCTTCTCTTTCATAAGCCGAAGGATTTTTTCGGGGTCGCGATTGTTGTTGTACAAAAGCAGATCGCCCCTTGATGTCGCCAAGTAAAAACCTTGTGTGGTCTGATTCAGATCACGAGGTCCTTGGGCGGCAATTTTTCGGTAGAAATCACCTTCATCGTCCTTCTGGCGACGTTGGTAAGCTTGGTCCAACGCGACGGGAACGAACTTTGTCTTTAGAAGTTCAACGGTTTCAGGCTTGGCGAAAGTCGACGCACGGTCGAGCACACCATTGTTTCAGGTACATCCCAACGGATGTCCATCCATCGCCCAAATAAACATCGGTTTACGCTCGCTGGCCGAAATTCGTTGCGCGTCCAGGAGAGACGTTTTCCACGCGATGGTGCGCCACAATTCGCTTGAATCAGGCTTCAGTAACGCGTGCAACCGAGCGAACTCTTGCTGGCTGATCCCCTTGATCGAATCAGCCAAGCATTGCAACGGGTCGCATCCAAACAGGGATGAAGCAGCAAGCAAACCAAACACGCGACGTCGACTTAATTGCATCGTTACTGCCTTTTATGAAAACTACACCACTAAGTAACAGTCAGAAAAGAAACGAATTCAACCTATCTGGATTGATAGGTTGTACCAGATAGACGCTGTGTCCAAAAACAAACCTATCGTGGGTTACTGCGTGCCAAATCGCCTCCGGAAACAACCGACCCCGATTGCGAATACGAATCTGCAGGTACCAAAGCATCCGCTCCGCCTGCATCGGCAAGCGACTGATCACCTTGTCTTGAACGGGCGAAGGATCTGCCGTTGCGAATCTGAGCATCCTTGGCCGCCGCGATTGCGATCCCCATCATTGCCGAGAGCATCAATCCGACGACTCCCAAAAGACCGCGTTTTGGACCGACTTTCTTGACTTGCAATGTCGCCGGTTGTGCAACGCTGACATCGTTGCGGCTTGAATCTTCCAAGCTGGCGATTTGTTCGGCGTTCGCCAATCGACTTGCGGTTGCCAAGTGATTTGTCTCGGCGACGGTCGCATCCCACATCAGGTTCTTAAGCTGCATTTCCACTTCGTTTAGCTCAACAAGCTCTTTGCTTGCGCTAGCGAATTGAGTTTCCAATGCGGCCTTCTTGGCTTTCAGTCCTGCTTGGCGTGCAATTGCATTGCGGTATGCCAGATCCAATTCTTGGAGATTTGGATTGACCACGTCCAATACTTGTGGCTCCTGGCCGATCTCCGCATTTGCAATGTCCTTTGCTGCGGCAAGCTGCGTTTGGAACGCAAGCATTTTTGGATGGTCCGCCTTGAATTTCGTAGACATCTCTTTTTCCTGAACTTCCAGTTGATACAACTGGTCGCGAATCAGGTCACCTGAGTGCTTGGATATTCCGGTCAGCTTTTCGGATTCAATTCGAGCGGGCATGGAATCCATTTCGTTTTCGTACGATTCCAATTCTGCTTCGACGGCCGCCAAATCCGCAATCGCAGTGTTCAAACCGCGCTCGGTTTCGATCATACGCAATTGCAGTGATTCTTTTGCCGTTCCGATTTCGACGATACCATTGTCGTTTTTGATCGTCATCACTTTGTCTGCGGCAGCTTTGGCCGTTGCTTGACTATCTTTGGCTTCTTTGCGAAAGAACTCGATTGATCCGCCGGCTCCGTGAGCATCAACGTGATACCTTGGGTACTCGTCGACGAATGTTGCAACGACATCACGCGACAAGAAAGGCGAATTGCTGACGTATTCGATATTGATCGTATACGCTTCTTTGGATGCGGCTGCGTAATAGTCCGCTCGGATTGCCTCACAGGCTTCACCCAAGTTGATCAACCGGTCAACTTCACTTTCATTGTACCCAGCCTCGATTCGCGGAGGTTTTTCAGGGATCAGGCTCATCACGGAGCCCATGATGCTTGGCAGAATACCAATCGGTTCCAGAATTCGCTCCGCACCAACACGATCGACTACTCGCTCAACCATGGCGCGACTGTTCAGTAACTCCGCTACCGAATTGACTTGATTCAAACGGCTTTCCATCAGCGAAACCGTCTTGCTCAAGTCCGCAGTTGGATCCATCGCAACGGAGTTGGGGCCCAGACGAACAAGCAGCTGTGCTTTGGAGACGTACCGGTTAGGCAAAACAAATATGACCGCGATACATACACAGACCATGCATGCAAATACCCAAAACGCAGTCGCTCGCTGACGCCACGCGCCCAAAACGATGTCGTTGATGGATAGGGTCGATGAAAAATCGGTTTTAGATTGTGACACTTTTAAAACTCATATCGTGCTTTACAGGCGCCCGGCGAACGATCAACTGACGATGTTCGGCGACCTGCTCTCGGGCCAAAACTGAACGCAAATCATAACCTTACAATCGCCGCAATGAAGCGCTCTGCTACGATTCGCACCCGAATATCTCGCAATTCGTGGATAAATTTGCTTGGGTAAAACCACAGCAGGACACAGCGACCGTTGAAGATCACAGGTGTCCTGTGTCGTTTTTGTAAACCACGTAGACCGCCCAGTTACTGTTTGGCGGCTAGGTAGTTGGATTCCTCAATGAAGGGATTCGTCTGGACTTTTCCCTTGCGTACTACCGTATTTCCGGCTGCCTTCACGGCCGCACTGTGAATGATGTACGGATTTGAGATAACAGTCGCTCGCCGCTGAGTGCTCTGGAACTGTGGTGCCAATTGGGATTGGTACGAAGCTGGGCTACGGACGTGTGGTGGAGCCGCAAAGGGGCTGGCACCATAAGGTCTGGTGTATCGTGAGCCGTAGTAGACGGGTGGATTGAGCGCAAAGTAGGGAGGGGTTCGCAATCTTGTATCGAACTGCGCGCCGTAGGGTTGGTAGAATCCAAAGGGTTGAAATCCGAACCCGAATGGTTGT
>CAZZDZ010000262.1:0-9156 GCA_964652675.1 uncultured Pirellulaceae bacterium | reverse complement strand
ACGCAGCGCGAGCAAGTGAATCTTCGTCATTCACAGGAGATTCACTTGCTGGCGCTGCGTGCTAATAAATCGTCTAGCTTCAAACAACGATTTGCCCTGTGCTGACCCGGCCCTTGTTGGCATGGCTACTTGCTGGATCGTCGTAATCAGCCTTTAGAAGTCACTCTGTTTCGCGCGATTTGGGTACACATGGGCAACTCAAGACGACGAACGTCCGTTAAGATACTTGTTCGCGTTTCTGCGATTTCAAAACGGACGACGACAGACACCCAGTATGACACTCGCGATCGAAACGAATCAACTTTCACGCAACTTTGACGACGTGCGAGCGGTAAAGTCGGTCAACTTGGCCGTCGAACGTGGCAGCTTGTACGGATTCCTTGGCCCCAATGGAGCTGGAAAATCGACGACAATCAAAATGCTTACCGGCATTCTGGTTCCGTCATCCGGTAGCATCTCGCTTCTTGGCAAGAACCCTTGGGACCGAAGGGAATCGATCGCCATCAAACAGCAAACAGGAGTGGTCCCCGAAAACCTAGCTCTGTTTGACAACCTGAACGCACGCGAATACCTGACTTTCATCGGTCGCATGTATTCAATGGAAGCGCCAACGATTCAGGAGCGAACCGAAGAACTGCTGGAGCTGCTGGCACTGCACGACGTTGAAAAGAAACTTACCGTTGAATACTCGCATGGAATGCGAAAGAAACTGGCGTTGGCTGCTGCGTTGTTGCCCAATCCTGACCTGCTTTTCCTGGACGAACCGTTTGAAGGCGTCGATGCGGTCACGTCGCGTGTGATTCGGGACCTGCTGGCGATTTATGTGCGTCGCGGATCAACCGTTTTTGTCACTTCGCATGTGCTGGAGATTGTCGAACGTGTTTGCACGCACGTTGGGATCATTGCCAATGGCGAACTGGTCGAACAAACGTCGTTGGAAGACTTGCGAAAAGGAAGTTCGCTGGAGCAGCGGTTTTTGGAGAAAGTCGGCCGGCCGGACGAAGAAGAAATCAATCTGGCATGGCTAGAAGACGGGCCAATAGAGAACGAGCCGCTGAAAGATGGCTCTGGTTCGCTGGATCTCAATTCTGATACGCCGGGAGAACCCCGTTCGTGAATTTGCATCACTTCCTGGCGATCGTCCGGATGCGTTGGCAAATGGCAAAAAATCGCTTCTCGAAAAGCAGCCTTTCTAATCGCGTCTTCACGACAATCTTTTTTGCACTCGCTGCCATCGGCTCGTTAGGCATTTTCCTTTTCGCGATCAGCGGCGGCAATCGACTGCTCACTTCGGTCCAGCCGGACAACATGGTCTACGTGTGGGATGCAGTCGTTGTCGCGTTTTTATTCGGCTGGTCGATGTCGCTCATGATCGAATTGCAGCAGTCCGAAATGATGTCGCTAAAGAACCTTTTGCATCTGCCGATATCGTTGCGTGGTGCGTTCTTATTGAACTATAGCAGTTCGCTCGCCAGCCTTGTGCTCATTTTGTTTCTCCCAGGAATGCTGGGGCTCTGTGTAGCGTCCGTTAACCGGTTCGGCTTCGCCTCTTTGGTCGTACTTGCACTGTTGTTTGCGTTCTTGTTCATGGTGACGGCCGTCACCTATCAACTGCGTGGTTACCTGTCGCGGTTAATGGAAAACAAACGTACGCGTGGAACTGTGATTGCTGTGATGACCATTTTTTTCGTGCTGTTGTTTCAGACGCCACAGCTGGTCACGTCACGAATGATCGGAAATAGCGAGACAAAACAAAAGTTGAAAACGGAACGAGATTCACAGATTCTTGACCTGACGTCAAAATTAAGCAACCGAGAAATCGACGCTGCAAAATTTGCACAGCTGAACGAGAAAATCGAATTCGACTACCACACCAAACGGGCAGCGGAGTCAAAAAAAGAGAGCGACAACCTGAGAGAAAAGGCAACCGTCGCAAACGCATTTTTGCCAATCGGTTGGTTGCCTTACGGAGCGAGCGCGGCAGCGGGCGGCGCGTTACTTGTTCCGTGGTTGTGTGTGCTGGGGATGACAGGGATCGGGCTGATAAGTCTGGGACTGGCGTATCGCAGCACCGTCGCCGTCTACACGGGTCAACAAAATAAATCTTACCGAGCCGATGGGATAAAGAAGACGAATGCGGTTATCGGCGGTGGGATGCTGGAGAAAAAAATTCCGCTGCTAAGTGATCAGCAATCGGCTGTCGCGCTGGCAACGCTGCAGTCAACCATTCGTGCCTCCGAATCGAAGCTTGCCCTGCTGACACCGTTGATTTTCTTTTTCATCTTTGGCTTCTCTGCATTCAATGGTAAACAGGAGAGCCTTCCTGAGATGTTCCGACCATTTTATGCAATCGCAGCCATCGGCATCATGTTGCTGGGAGTAGCACAGTTGATGTTGAACATGTTTGGCTTGGACCGACAGGGTTTTCGAGCTTACGTTTTGAGCCCATTGAAACGCAAAGACATTTTGATCGGAAAAAACATCGGTTTGATGCCGTTTGCGACAGGACTGAGCGTCCCGTTGGTGATCATCGTCGCTTTGATTGTAAAAACGCAATTCACGCATGTACTGGCCACGCTTTGTCAGTGTGTCATCGCACAACTACTGTACTTTTTGATCGGCAACTTCACGTCCATCTATGCGACAACCGGGTTGGCCGAAGGGTCGATGAAACCAGTCGAGTTTAGTTTTAAAAAAATGCTGTTTCAGCTTCTCGCAATGCTATTCGTTCCTCTTTCGATGCTGCCGGCAGTCTCTTCGTTGGGTTGTGAACTGATATCCGAAACGTTTGGTTACACCTCTGGAGCTCCCGTTTATCTGATTCTCTCGCTCATTGAACTGCCAGTCGTCATTTTGTTCTACCGATGGGCAGTCTCGAAACAAGGAACATGGCTGCAAGACGAAGAGCAACGAATCCTAGAAGTTATCTCGAAAGTGGCCGACTAGGAGTTTCCGTCTGCGTTTTGCGTCAGTTAGACTAGGAATCAACAATCCAAAACCCGCCTTGATTTTTCTACCCGAGAAGAAATCCCGGCATTCACGGGAGGACGCGATGTCGACCAAACGATGGCATATTGACCGCAGGCATTTGTTGCGTGGTCTTGGTGTTGGCATTGCGTTACCGCACTTGGATGTCATGGAGACTCAAGCAGCGACGGCTAACAAGAAACCGTGTCGGTTGGTTTGCATCGGAACGCACCTTGGATTTCATGCCCCTGCTTTCTTTCCCAAGGCCACCGGCGCCAGCTACAAGATGCCGCAACTGCTAAAACCGATGGAACCACTGCGAAAACAGTTCACTGTGTTTTCGGGGTTGGACCATCCAGGCGTTGGCAAAGGGCATCCGCGCACGGTCAACTACTTAACGGGAGTCGGCGACCCGAAAAAACGCAAACAGATGTCGATTGACCAAGTCGCAGCGAACCACACAGGCCCGTTCACACGCTTTCGATCAGTCAATCTGCAAGCCAAGAAAGCGGGAACGCAAAAGGGACAACACTTGGCCTTTGGTCCCGGAGGTTTGCCGATACCTCAATCCAGTAACCACCAGCAAGTCTTCGACCAGCTTTTCAAAAGCACCACCAGACCCAAAGTTGCGAAGCAATCGATCAGTGACGCCAAGAGCGTTTTGGATCATGTGATGGAGGACGCCCGAGATTTAGAGCGTGTTGTCAGCGATGCGGATCGAAACAAGCTGGACGAATACATGACTTCGATCCGCGAAGTCGAAAAGGAATTGGAGCGTGCGAGCCGATTCGTCGATTCGCCGCTTACCCTGCAGCAAAAGATCGAAATCCCCGAAGACGCAAAAGTGAACATGAATCAAGGCACGCGATTGATGCTCAAGCTAATCGGTTTGGCGCTGCAATCGGACCTGACTCGTGTCGCGACGCTTCGTATTCCCGGAGAAAAACACTCGCTGTCGCATCACGGTCGTAAAGCCGCCAAAGTCCGCGGCTTGGTCCAAACACAACTTGGATACACCACCGAAGTCGCTCTTTTTCTGAAAGCTCTCAGTGAACAGAAAGAGCCCGGCGGGACGATGCTGGACAACACGCTGGTGCTGCTAGGTAGCGGCATGGGCAATGCCGCAACGCATTCCACTGCCAACTTACCGATTCTATTGGCTGGCGGCGGCTTGAAGCATGGAACGCACCGCCGCGGTTCGGTGCCGCTGTCGAATTTGTTCGTTACGATGCTGCGACGAATGGGAGTTCAGACAGATCGCTTTTCGAATAGTCGTGGTTCAGTTGAAATTTAGTTCAGTGGCAATTTAATGGCCAATCGGTTCCAGTGTCCCCGCTGCAATACGTCCTACGATGGCGATGTAATCATGTCCGTGCAAGCGGCTTGCGGTGTGTGCGGTTCTCTTTTGGTCGTGCCTCCGCCCAAGACTGCAGATTCTGCGACACACCCAGAATCGCCTTCGGCATCGACGACGAACCCGCCCCTTGGCCCAAAACTGGAACACAGCACGAAAACGCGACGAAAGAAAAGTTTTCCGTTTGTACAACTGATCGTTTTGGGAGTGATAACTGCATTAGCGTTCGGATCATTTCGATTCATTCAGCGCACAAACAAAAGCGACCAACAGACCACCGCCAAGGTTCAAAAAGTAGAAAAGCCCGCGGAACCAAGCCCGCCTCTGCGCACTGATGTTGAACCCCAAAAGCCGCTGACGAGTGATCCGGCCGAGCCCGTAGCGGATCCCCCAAAGGTTCAGAGTGACGCCGCGCCACAAACGCCGACTGACTCTGACAATCACGCGGCTGAATCGACCATCGCTAATGCTGCTACAGAGAGTGCTCCGCCACAAACACCGGTCGCAATGCAGCAATCAAACTTTCACACTTTGGTTGCTCCGTTTATGCAATCTTATTGTGTGCAATGCCACGGCGTGCAGCGGCAGGAGTCGGGATTACGGCTGGATGACATTGCCGCTGAACCAGACAGTCGTGAGTCGATCGAAGTCTGGACAGAAGTTCTACATCGAATGAATGTTCACGAGATGCCGCCCAAAAGTGCGCCGCAACCGAATCCAGAAACGTACAGCCAAGTCATCGATTTTTTGGACAAAACCGTTCGACTGGCTGAACGAAAACTAGCAGCGGGCGAGGGAAAGGTCGTGATGCGCCGCCTGAACCGAAGCGAGTACACCAATACGGTTTTGGAATTGACCGGCGTGCGATACGACGCGGAGGAAGATTTTCCCGAGGACGAAGTTGCTCATGGTTTTGACAATATTGGCCAAGAGTTGATTTTGTCACCGTCATTGCTGGAAAAATACGTCCGTGCGGCTCAGAAGATCACGCGACAACTGATCAGTCGCCCACGCGCGGCTGCATTTCAGCGAGTGATGGGAAAGACGGACTATAAAAAAGCTGGCGCGAAACAAGCCAGGCGTGTGTTACAAGTCTTCGCGTCGCGCGCTTTTCGTCGACCTGTCGCTGATACCAAGCTGGACCGATTGGCGGCGATGTTTGATGAACGATTCCAGTCTGGGGAGTCATTCCTCGGATCGATTCGTGTTCCACTGCAAGCGGTGCTGTGTTCGCCGCAGTTTATCTACATGATTGAATCGCCCGGCAATTTGGATGGCTACTCGATCGCGACCAGACTGTCGTATTTCTTGTGGAGTTCGATGCCGGATGACGAACTGTTGCGGCTCGCTCATACCGGCGAATTGAAACAGACAAGCATTTTACGCCAACAAGTCAGCCGAATGCTGGACGATCCGCGCTCTGCGGCTTTCACCAAGAATTTTGCGGGCCAATGGCTGGGTCTGCGCGAGATCGGAATCATGCAGCCGGACAAAGCCGTTTTTCCGCAATACAACGACTCATTGGAAGCTTCGATGCGGCAAGAATCGGAGGCGTTCTTCACGGAAGTACTGCAGAAGAATCTTAGCATCGTGAATTTCATCGATTCCGATTTCGCAATGCTAAATGCTCCGCTTGCTCAGTTGTACAAAATCCCGAATGTAAGCGGCCCCAGGATTCGTCGCGTCGCATTAAAGCGAAATCAGAATCGCGGCGGCATACTGACTCAAGCCAGCGTGTTGTCGATCACCGGTGACGGTGTTGATAGTTCGCCTGTGATGCGTGGCGTTTGGATTTTGGAAAGGATGCTCGGCACACCACCATCACCCCCGCCTCCGAATGTGCCCGATTTTGAACCTGACACACGGGGCACAAAAACGATCCGCGAAGAGTTGTCGCGGCACCGAACGATTGAATCTTGTAACACCTGTCATCACAAAATTGATCCGCTCGGCTTCGCGCTCGAAAACTATGACGCCATCGGACAGTATCGCGAAAACTACGCATCAAAGACGACTAGCAATCAAAAGAAGAATAAGAAAAAGACGAAGCAGGTAACATTAGCCGTGGACGCTTCGGGTGATTGGCCCAACGGTGAGTCGTTTGCAGGCATCAACGAATTCAAACAGCACTTGCTGCAGCGCAAAGAGCAGTTTGCGTTCTGCTTGACTGAGAAACTGATGACTTACGCGTGCGGCCGCGTGATGGGCGTCACTGACAAAAAAGAAATTCAAAGCGTCGTCGAAACAGCAACACAGGGCGACTATCGGTTTAAGGACTTGATCCACCAAATCACGCGGACGCAGGCGTTTCAGTCCAAGTAGCCGCTACATTTGACCAGGACAACGAAACCGTTCGCCTTATTACTTTTGCTCTGCCACGCGCAAAGCTTCAGCCAGTTCTTGAATCTGCTCGACAGTTAGTTCTTCGGCGCGGGCGGTTGCGTCGTGGCCTAGGGCACCTAACACTTCGTCAACTTGCGATTTGTCCAAACGTCCTTTCATCGCACTGATCACGACGCTCCGCAAAAACTTGCGGCGGTGAAAAAACAATGCGCGAATGGTTTGGTGAAAATATTTGAGGTCCGGGAATTTCTCTCGCCACTCTGGCACGACATCCAATCGAATCACTGCCGAATCCACTTTTGGACGCGGCCAAAAAGCTTTGGGCGGCAATACGCGGACAATTTGTGCTTTGCACAGCGATTGGATCCATACACTCAGGGCACTGTAGTCCTTGGTGCGCGGTTGCGCGATCATGCGTTCGGCTAGCTCTTTCTGGATCGTGACTACCATCGCGTTGGGCGCTGGAGTCTCGTGCAAAAGGTTGCTGATGATAGGTGTCGCGACGTTGTAAGGGAGATTGGCGACCAACAAAAACCTTGCTTCGTCACCAATTCGGCTCATCGCTTCGCGAATCGAATCCATCATCTCCGGTCGCAATGTGTTCTTGTTTTTCAACGCGTCAAATTGCAACAAACGAACATTAGGACGCCCGCCCAGTTCTTCGCTCGCCAAGCGATGTAAATTCTGATCGATCTCGACCGTTAAAACGGCTCCAGCCGCGTCCGACAATCGAGTGGTCAACGATCCCACTCCCGTGCCAATTTCCAGAACAACATCATTGGGTTGCAGTTCTGCGGATCGAGCAATCAAGTCGATCAAGTTCAGGTCAATCAAAAAGTTTTGACCGAAGTGCGATACCGGCCTGAGACCGGCCGCCGCAAGTCGCTTGGAAAGGTACGACGCGGTTTGGCGTGGTTGTTTCGCGCCGGGGTATTTTGGGGCGCGTTGCTTGGGTTCTTCCGAAGGCTCACTCATTATTTTTCTGCAAACTCCAAGGCTCGCTGCACGTACTTTGCCAGCACGTCGGTCTCCAAGTTAACTTGGTCGCCAATTTTCCGTTTTCCCAACGTGGTGACTTCCAATGTGTGGGGGATCAATGCGACCGTGAATGAGTCGCTGTCTGCATCGACTACCGTCAAACTGACGCCGTCAATCGCGATACTGCCCTTGGCAGCGACTTGGGATGCTAATCGCGCTGGCATTGAAAATCGCAAATGTGCCCACGGCGGGTCGTCGCGTTTTTCTAGTAGCTTTCCTTGGTCATCAATATGCCCGCTGACATAGTGTCCGCCCAACCGATCGCCAACGGCCAGCGATCTTTCCAAGTTTACTGGTGATCCTTGAACCAATTCGCCCAAATTTGTGCGCGACAGTGTTTCTTCACCGGCCTCGAAGTCCAAAACGTTGCCGTCCATTGCAATCACGGTCAGACAACAGCCATTGATACAGATGCTGTCACCGATCTTGGCTCCATCGGCGACCAGCCCAGCGTCGATTGCGAATCGTTTGCCGGGTGGTTGGTCGACCAAATTGGTAACGCGGCCCATCGTTTCAACAAGTCCAGTGAACATCAGCTTGGTAAGGATTCCGATTTGGTAAGCAATAAGGGCGGCTGGGCAGACAAAAACGCCTTCCAGCGGGGAAATCAATAAACGCCGACTGTGTCGGCTAGCCACTTTGACCTGCATTGGACAGAATGCTTGCCAAACGCACAACGCGCTGAAGCCGTATTTCCTATGATTGCGGCGGCGTTGGGCCATTCGAGTCCCGATAACCGGATTTGCAATGGTCTGTTCCCGATATTCCTCCAACGAATTCATTCCGAGGTCCTGATGACGCTGATCGAAGGCATCCGAGCACGACAGATTTTTGATAGCCGCGGCAACCCAACCGTCGAGTGCGACGTGTACTTAACTGACGGTGCATTTGGTCGCGCTGCTGTCCCAAGTGGTGCCAGCACCGGTGCTCACGAAGCATGGGAATTGCGTGACGGCGACAAATCGATGTATATGGGCAAAGGCGTCACTAAAGCCGTTGCAAACATCAACGACAAAATCGCCGAAGCCCTATTGGGCAAAGATGCGACCGACCAAGCTGGGATCGACGGGGCCATGTTGGCGCTGGACGGTACGCCAAACAAGAAAAACTTGGGTGCGAACGCGATTCTTGGCGTTTCGCTGGCGACCGCACATGCTGCGGCTCAGTCGACCAACCAACCACTTTATCGTTACCTCGGTGGTGCCGGCGCTCGACTGTTGCCAGCACCGATGATGAACATCATCAACGGTGGCGAACACGCGGACAACTCGGTCGACGTTCAAGAATTCATGGTGATGCCGCTTGGGTTCGATCGATTCAGCGACGCATTGCGTTGTGGAACAGAGATTTTCCACCACTTGAAAAAAGTTCTTTCTGGCAAAGGCTACAACACGGCCGTTGGCGACGAAGGCGGATTCGCTCCTGACTTAAAGAGCAACCAAGAAGCTCTGGAT
>CAZZDZ010000261.1:0-9181 GCA_964652675.1 uncultured Pirellulaceae bacterium | reverse complement strand
TAACGGGAACAATTAACCGCGTGTAGTCTACCTGAGCGACGCCCGGTGAATCCAGCGGCTGCGGCACGATCAAGAGAATCAGAGACTATTGTCGGCAACGCTATTACGACAGTTGAAGTTTTGTCGATTTGGCTGATTTGAAATAGCTTTTTTGGAAACACGCAAGAGCCACACTTAGCCCCACTAGAGCCGCGAGAACCAAAGGGCTAACTCTTTGTAACCCTCAGGCCTGTTGAGGAAATCGACATTTTTACGAAGCGTGCTAAGGGGTTGGGTGGGTTGTTTTCTAATTCATGTCGTAGCAGTTGGGCTTGCTCGGCATCTTTGGCGATCATGTAGAGAAAACCGCCGCCCCCGGCGCCGGTGAGCTTGAAACCCGATAGATACGGATCGATGCGCGCGATCAACTCCTGGACTTCTGGAGGATTCGTGCCCGCATCCAGTTGTTGGTTCAAAGTCCAACTTCTGGCGATCGCTCTGGAGAATGCCGAAACGTCAGATCGCTGAACCGCGTCGAAACAAGCGGCGCTGTTCTCGCCAATCGGAGCAAGAATCGACAAACGCTGTGGATCATTCAGGAACATGCCTCGGACGATCTCGCCCAATACGTCGTGCGCGACACGGGTGATACCGGTGAAGTATAACAGCGAACGGTCACTCAAATCCGTTTCGGTAAAGAACTCTACCGGCAACCAACGAATTGACGCTAGCTGATTCATGCCGGGTTTCGTTTGAATCAGCTTGGCCCCGCGCAACAGTCCCCCGTACTGATCTTGCCATCCACCGCCACTTCCCAGCATCTGTTCCACCGCGCTGACTCGTTCCGCCAAACCCAACACATCCCAACCCAGGTTGCCAATTTCATTGAGTGTCCCCAACACGGCTCCGGCCAGAATACTGCTCGTTCCCAATCCAGACCCTTTGGGGATCGCTGCTAACATTGACAATTCAATGCCACCTCCAAATGCGTCCAACTGTTTTTCAAGCGTCGAAAAAGCTCCCCCGTTGAAATCAGGATGGAATCCACAAATCGCAAGTGCGGCTTTGGCCACCGAAAATCCGCCGCCGACTCCCCGATATCCTCCGACTTCCTCGTACGTCGAAAGAACTTCGCCCAACCCCAAGTCAATCGACCGAAGCGTGATCGTGCGTTCCTGCGATCGTCGCGCAAAAACTTGAATCGGAGGCTGACCATTCAGATCAAGAGCGATGTTGACCACACTGCCTCCGTGTTCCAGACAATACGGCGGAGTATCTGTCCATCCACCGGCGAGATCAACTCGTGCTGGAGCTCGACCCCAGACGATTTGGTCAGCCGCCAACGTGAATTCGGGTAACGCGCGTTGATTCTGATAACGGGAAACGATTGCGTGTTCAAGCAACCGAAAACTCTTTTCCTCTTCCGCTTGCCAATCTGCATCGCCACGGTTTTTAAGGACCTCGCTACGAAACATCCGATTGTGAACGGCCAGCATCAGATCATCGGCTGCATCACATTCTGCCGGGATTGGGGCGTCAGATTGTGCAAAGGTAACAGCGGTGTGGTCCAAATCTAGTTTGTAAAAGACACTCTTTTTTGCGTGCTCCGCCATGACGGGCAAAACGTCCATTCGGTACTGATCGCGTTGGGAATAGACTCGCGTCAGATTGGTCGAGTGCGCGATCTGGCGCGCCGACATTCGCGGCGAACCAAGCCAGCGATCCCGATGCTCTTGTGTGGCGTCCAGCGGCACATTTTGTGCCGTGTCACGTGGTTGTCCTACCAGCCACTGAATGAACTGATCCGACAAATCGGATTCTTCGATCACCGGAAAAATTGGCGCCGCCTGTAGGTCGCAATCGGCAGGGATACCAGCGTCTTGGAGTTGAATGCCGCGTTGCTGCAACCATGATTTGGCACTTTGTTCCATCCACCGCGTCGTGTCATCGCCGATCGGTCCTCGGAATGCTGCATGAAACCCATAATGGCGAACCGCAAACGCCGTTTCGCCGATCGGGGCAAAGTCCAAACACACGCCTTCTGGCAAATCAAGTTGCCAGTTGTTTTTGGGAACCCCCGTCAACATGTGCCGTCGTCGGATTTTCCAAGTCGACGGGATCGAACAGTTTTCGACCCACAGCAATTCGTTTTCTTGGCGGCGCAGCGGAACGGCGAAAGTTGAATCCTGAATAAACTGCCGCGGCTGTGCCAACGATGGAACGGCGCCCAAAGTGGTTTGATCGTTGACCAGGGTTTGCAATTCATACATCGAATCAATGACGTCAGATGATTTGCCGAAGTGATAGAACTCGCCATCGTTCACCGGGGAAACGGCAAAGGACAACTGAGAAACTTCGTCGTTCGGTTGTTCGGCGTCGGTCCCCAGATGCAATGCCCATTCTCCGTACAGGTCATAGCTGTTGGGGATCTGATTTTGAAACTGCAAAGACGATTCGTCCCAACCGGATTTTTTCATCAGACATTCGACGGCTCGCTGGCTGAGTAACCAGACGCCGATATCGACCAGAAAAGCTGTGTTTCGCGAACGTTCTCGAATCTCATCCGTATTCGGCTTTTGCAAAAACGTGCGCAATTGCTGTGGGTCACTGCGATCGACAAACATGACCCCGTAGTTCTGAGCGATTTCGGGAGAAGTCCACATGCCCAGCAAGACGACGTCCGCGTCGGGCAAAGGTGATTGCAGTTGTCGTGACCGCAGCAAAACGTCTCCGCTGGCAATCATCACACGAGGATTCTGGCCTGCCGCATCGAGTACAGAATTCAAAAAGGGCCGGTTGAGGCTGAGTAGTGTTTGCCCCAGGCGTTGTCCTCGGGACCAGCGTAAGGTGGGAACCGGGATGAACAATTTGCTCGCTGCCGCGTAAGCAGGCAATCGCCGACTTTCTCCACCACCATGAATGACGATTCGCTGCCGTTTGCCAATCCAATCGCCGAACGTTTCGGTGGAACTGCTTTGCTGGTTGGATCGCAACCAAGCCTCGTGCAACAAGAACGCAGTCCCCGCGCCGCTGCCTAGTTGCGAGTCGATCGGGTCGTGGGCAAAAAAAGCCTGTTCCGCGATCTCGGGTTCGCACTCTGCAATCTGCTCACACATGCGAGGCGGCAGGGAGAGAAGAAGTTCGGATGTAGGCATGGCTTCAAACGTTGGAGTATCGTGTGCGTCGAGGCACAGAATCATAGTTAGAATTTGCTTTCTACGCATGTCGGGTTCACACGCTTGGCGGGCGATGCGGTACATTGCCGAAAATGTCGGCGGCGTTCAGGATACGGATGGCTGATAGAGCGTCGCCGAACTCATATTGGTGAAATCTGATTTCTCGCTGTTTCCGTCTTGTTGTTTCCTCGTGTTGACTTCTTCTGATCCCGACCAAACCATGTTCAACTCTTTACGCCTTGGGCTGATCGTCTCCGTTCTGTTTTCGCTGCATTTGTTCATTGCTGGTGATGCGATGGGGGACAAGCCGAACATCATCATCATCTATGCGGACGATCTCGGGTTTGGCGACCTTTCATGCTACAACGGCGACGCGGCCTACCAGACTCCACGGTTGGATCAGATGGCGCAAGACGGCATCCAATTCACCGACGCACACAGCCCGTCGACAATCTGTTCACCGTCTCGGTACGGACTTTTTTCTGGTCAGCAAATCTACCGATCAACTGGTCGTGGCGGAGGCGCGTTTGAGGGCCCCGGTGGCCCCAGTTATCTGAAGCCCGGCACGTTGACCATTGCGCAGATGTTGAAAGAAAAGGGTTATCGCACAGGTGTTTTCGGCAAGTGGCACGTGGGGCTTTCTTGGTTTGACAAAGACAACAAGCGACTTGGTGGCGGGTTCAAAAATTCGCTGTTGATCGACTATGAAAAAAGCACGCCGTTGATTGATGGCCCCAACGCGCGCGGATTTGACGAGTCGTTTGTCACGCCGAATTGTCCCAACACAGATCCGCTGTACGTTTATATCCACAATGGGATGGTCGACGTTCCGGCCAGTGAACGCCACAAACGTGACACGCTACCGAATCCTGGTGGCAAATGGCGATGGGACAACGACGAAGGTTGGATGTCACCGGGATACGATTTCATGAACGCAGATTTGTTGTTTTATGAAAAGACAAAAGCATTCATCGTCGACCATCGAAAGACGACGCCCGACGAACCGTTCTTTGCTGTGCTGAGCACTCAAATCGCGCATGCACCTGTGCTACCGGCAACCGAATTTAATGGGGCAACCAAGGGCGGGCCACGTGGCGACTTTGTTTGGGAATTGGATGTGATTGTCGGACGCGTTCTGGACTTGGTGAAAGAACTTGGGATCGACGACAACACATTGGTGATGTTTAACGCAGACAATGGTGCCGAGACACTTCACTACGATTGGATGAAACGTGACTATGAACATGATGCGTCTGGCGGCTGGCGTGGCGCCAAGCGTGATGCTTGGGAAGGCGGTCATCGCGTGCCGTTTATCGCCCGGTGGCCGAAACGGATTCCCGCGGGACAAGTGACGAAACAGATGACCAATACGACTGACATCTTTGCCACGCTGGCGTCGGTCGTTGGCTACAAATTAAAAGATGACGATGCGGTTGACAGCTTCGACATGCTCCCGGTGATGTTGGGAACACAAGATGAAAGTGATTCGATTCGGCCCCACCTGTTGACGCAGAGTTTTCGGGGTGAGTTTCAAATCCGACAGGGTGATTGGAAATATCTCGATCACACCGGTTCAGGCGGAAACTCGTACGAAAAAGGAGTCATGGAACCGTACGCGCTGCCGGAGACCGCCCCCAAGGCAACCGGACAGCTGTACAATCTGAGTTCGGATCCGGGCGAGAAAACGAATTTATTCTTCACCGAAAAAGCCAAACGCAAAGAGCTTCAAGAACTGTTAAAGCAGTTGAAAACATCAGGCCGAAGTGCACCGCGTGGTCGCGAACCGCTGGCTTACTAGCAATCAATCGCCCAAGAATCACTTAAACCTCATAAAACGCGTAGCGAAAATCGTCAAGACTTTCGGCCATCGACGAAAGACCAGATGACGGATCTGTTGCCGAGGGATTAAGATGTGAAAGACTGGGGTGCAGGAGATCGGGGCACCGTAACACATTCTCGTTTTTGGATCATAAGCCGCTCGTGCCTTCGGATTGCTGCAACCGTTCTGAACCTCGCTGGACGCTGCGTCCTCGCTGGATACTGCGCCGCATGCTGGTCGTTTGGGCGTTGCTGGTTCTGTGTTCGATGGCGTTGCTTTGGACTGATCAGGCTTGTGCCGATCCCGTTGCGGATGAAACCAAGTTCCGCACGGTGATGGTTCCGCTGTTGCGAACTTACTGCGTCGAATGCCACGACAAAGACGACGAAATATCACTTGTCGGAGACAAGTCTGCCATCGCAGTGAAAAAGAATCGTAAGTTCTGGATCCGGGCGTTGGCTCAAGTTCGCATCGGTGCGATGCCACCGCCCGACGAGAAAGAGATCGACGAAGCGACTAAAAAGCGATTAGTCGATGTGATGGACGATTTAGTCAATGCGGTCGACTGCGTTCAAAACCCCAACGCTGGCAAAGTCGCTTTGCGGCGACTGAACCGACATGAGTATCGCAATACGATTCGCGATTTGACTGGCGTTGACTACAAACTGGCAGCCGGATTTCCCGGCGACGATGTGGGCTACGGGTTTGACAACATTGGCGACGTTCTTTCGATGCCGCCGATCCTGCTGGAAAAATACCTTGATGCTGCAGAGGCAATCACGGGCAAAGCGATTTACACACCGCCACCGCCAGAGATTTTTGAAATAGATCGTGCAGCCAATTCGCTAGTTGGCGCGACCAATCCCGCAGGGCGGCGACTGACCATGGCTAGCCATGGAACCGCAACATTAGTATCGGAGTTACCGTTCGCGGGCATGTTTACGTTAACGTTGACTGCGGGCGGCGATCAGGGTGGCGACGAACCGGTCAAAGTCGAGGTGAAGTACGGCAAAGAAAAGAAAATTATCAAAGTTCCCAACGAAGGCGAAAAGGACTACAGCGTCACGTTTCGCATGGGACGCGGAAAACGCAAAATCGACATCAGCTTTATCAACGACTATTACGTCCCCAATAAAGTTGACCGAAATTTTCATCTCTATCACGTCAACTTACGTGGTGAAGAACGCAAGTTTCAATTGGTTTCTGAAAAGGATTTACCAGCCAGTCATCGAAAACTGATTTTCGTCGAGCCAAGTAAAACCGTTCCCGAGTCAACCGCAGCGGCCAAGGTGCTTGGGCGGTTCGCAAGCCGTGCGTTTCGTCGCCCAGCCACCAACTCTGACGTGAAACGCTTGGTTGAAATTGCGTCAAAGGTTCGCCAAGACGGTGGTACGTACGAAGAGTCAATCCAAGTGGCCATGCAGGCGGTTCTTGTTTCACCCAACTTTTTGTTTCGCGTCGAACAGCCAGCCAAACCCAATGCCAAAGGGGAGATGCCGCCGATCACGGACTACGAATTGGCAACACGGATCTCGTACTTTCTTTGGAGCAGCATGCCGGATGATGAATTGTTGCTGATGGCTCACAAAGGCGAACTACGTGATCGAGCAAAGCTGCTTGGCAAAGTCGGTCGGATGATCAATGATCGACGTGCAAATCGTTTCGTCGAAAGCTTTGCGTCTCAATGGCTACAGCTTCGCAATCTAGACACGGTCGAACCTGACACTCGGGTTTTTCGAACATTCAATGACGAAATCCGGCAACTGATGCGACGCGAAACGCTGACGTTTTTTGCGGGGGTCATGCGTGACAACCTGCCAGTCACCAAACTGCTTGACGCAGACTTTACTTATCTGAATGAACCGCTTGCAAAGTACTATCGAATTGGGAATGTTCGTGGTGACGAATTTCGTCGAGTTTCGTTGAAGGGGACGAACCGCGGCGGACTTCTTACCCACGCCAGCGTGTTGACCGTGACCAGCAACCCAACGCGAACGAGCCCTGTTAAACGTGGCAAATGGGTTTTGGATAATTTGCTAAATACGCCGCCGCCACCTGCCCCCGAAAACGTGCCGGAGCTGGAGAAAAGCCAGTTGGTTGGCACGCTGCGTGAGCGTTTGGAACAGCATCGTAACAATCCGGCCTGTGCATCTTGCCATGACCAGATGGACCCGCTTGGTTTTGCGTTGGAGAATTTTGACGCCGTCGGCCTTTGGCGAACACACGATGGCAAAGACCCAATCGATCCGCGCGGCAAATTACCAGATGGCACCGCGTTTGCCGGAGCTGAACAACTGCGGCAAGTGCTTTCGTCGTCACGACGTGAGCAGTTCGTCCGATCACTGGCCGAAAAAATGTTGATCTATGCGATCGGCCGGGGAACGGAATACTATGATAAATGTGCAGTCGACAAGATTGTGGATGACATTCGCGGCCAGAACTATCGGTTCGCCTATTTGATTGCCGCCATCATCCACAGCGATCCCTTTCAAAAACAGGGAAACCGCGAATAGACTTACGGTTCTAAAAAGGTTTCATGATGCTTCGAACTCTCTCACGTCGAACACTCCTGCGTGGCCTGGGCACGGCGGTCGCGCTGCCGACTTTGGATGCAATGTCGTCGACGCGTTTATTGGCGGCTGCGGCGAAAGACAGCGAAAGCCCGCTGCGAATGGCGTTCTTTTATGTGCCCAATGGCGCCCACATCCCAGATTGGAAACCCGCCCAAACGGGAGCCCAATATAAAGCGCCACCAACGATCGCGCGGTTGAATAAACACAAGGCTGATTTCAACGTGCTATCGGGTTTGACTTTGGATGGGGCACGAGCCCACGGGGACGGTGGTGGTGACCACGCGCGCTCTGTCGCGGCGTTTTTAACGGGGGCCCATCCACGCAAAACAAACGGCGCCGACATCAAGAACGGCGTCAGCGTTGACCAAGCGACCGCCGAACAAGTCGGCAACGCAACCCGTTTTGCTTCGCTGGAGTTAGGTTTAGAAGCGAGCGCGCAGGCGGGCAACTGCGACAGTGGATATAGCTGTGCGTATGCGTCCAACATGTCTTGGCGTGGGCCGACCAACCCGATGTCCAAAGAGATTGATCCGGGAGCATTGTTTGATCGGTTGTTCGGAGGCGATTCGGTCAAGCAGACCAAGACAGCCAAAAGCACACGCGAAAAATACCGCAAAAGCATCTTGGACTTTGTCCTGGATGATGCCCAGCGTTTGCACAAAATTTTGCCAGCCGTAGATCGACGCAAACTGGACGAGTACTTGTACAGCGTTCGCGATGTCGAACGTCGACTTGGCACAACGGAAATGCTGCGTTTCAACGAAGACGGGGTGCCAGACTACCCACGGCCCAAGGGTGTACCGAAAGGACTTGCCGAACACTCCGAGTTGATGATGGATATGATTACGCTGGCGATGCAGACCGACAGCACTCGGATCATTTCGTTTATGTTTACCAATGCTGGTAGCAATCGTAGTTATGGCGATATCGGTGTCAGCGAAGGCCACCATGAACTTTCACACCACGGCAAAAGCAGCCACAAACAAGAGCAAATCGCAAAGATCAACCGTTTTCACGTTGATCGATTCGCCTATCTGTTGGAGCGATTGAAATCGGTCCGAGACGGAGAAAACACTTTGCTGGAAAACAGCATGATCATTTACGGCAGCGGAATCAGTGATGGTGACCGACACAACCACGATGATCTGCCGATCTTGATGGCTGGAAACGCCGGTGGTCGTATCAAAACAGGTCGGCACATCGGATACAAAAACGGCACGCCACTGTGCAATCTATACGTTTGGATGATGCGACAGATGGGAGCCAAGGTTGACCAGTTTGGCGACAGCAATGGCGTGGTAGATCAACTGGGATAGTGGGCGACTCTTGAAGGTGCGCTTTTTGCAAAAAAGGAACCTACAGGGGGAGGCCTGCAGCGTCGGGCTAATGCCCGACGCTATAGGCTGTCGCCGCTGCGTGGCTGGCGAATTTTGTTGACCACAGTCCTAATTCAAAATGCGCGTCAGCAATGCGCCTACAATTGCCGTCCCCACGTTTTGGTTGCCTCCAGGGTAGTAACTGGGCGTCGCACCGTAATTGTGGTGACGTTCGATTTGCACGCCTCGCGAAACGCCGATCGTGGGTCGGGCAATCGTACGACTACGTGATCGTTCGATATGAACCGATCGACCGTA
>CAZZDZ010000260.1:3617-9368 GCA_964652675.1 uncultured Pirellulaceae bacterium | reverse complement strand
GGCGTCGATTCTATTCGACTTCGACTGCCGTTGTGGCCCCTTCGGCAGTCGCCGTTACTGGCACTGCATCGTCGACTGGGATGAAATCTTTGGATGTCATCTGGCTGTCGCTGATCGTAAAGATCACGAACAGACCGACGAAGACAAACGAGCCGACGAAGATGATGATGTTAAATGGTTTGTCCCACGCCAAGTGCATAAAGAACGCGCCGACCAATGTGGCTTTGATTGTCGCGATCACCATCACGATCAAAACATCGTAACTGCCGAAATCAAAGCTGGCTTGGCCAACCGTGATGATCGTCAGCACTGTCAAGGCAGTGAAAACTGCCAACAGCATGGGAACTGGCATGGGGTGAGCGAAATGTTGGCCGTCACCGTGATCGTCGCCGTGGCCGTGATCAGACATATCTAAAACCGAATTGGTAAAAAGTGTTTTGTGAGCTTGAGTTCTGACAAGCCGGTTATCGAATCAAGTAAAGCAGTGGGAACAGGTAGATCCAAATCAAGTCGACCAAGTGCCAGTAAAGTCCGACGTAGTCGACCGGCCCGAAGTACTGCGGATTGAAATCTTCTCGGACGCTGCGAACCAGCAACCAAACCAGCACTCCAATGCCACCCAAAATGTGAATCGCGTGAACTCCGGTCATGCAGTAGTAAATGCTAAAGAACACTCCGGCGCGACTGGGCGTCAGGTAGTCTTGTTCGACCGTCGCAATCGTGTTGGATGAATCGTCGCCACCATCGTTTTCGTACGCGTATGATCCAGACGCTTGAGCTTGCTGGCGAAGTCGTGCTGCGACGTCATCTTTCAAACCAGTGTTGCTGGCGTCGGTTGCCAAACGCTCCAGCACAGCCAGATCACCTGACGTCGCACTGACAGCGACGACATGATCTTTGTGATCGTGATCAGCATGTTTCTCGTCATGCTCATCGTCACCATGATGATGGCCATCGTCGTGATCGCCATCCATATGGGCAACGGCTGAATGACTGTCGTGGGATTCGTCACCACCGCTCTCCAAGACCATCCCCAGACCGACACCGACAAAGAAACAAGCCGCAACAACCGTCAACGGCTTGGCACAGGCAACGTGGAACTTGTTACCGCGAACAATGCTCATCACCAACCAAACAACGACACCAATCAGCGTCAAAAGGAACGGCAAGCAAATCCAGAACAAGTAGTTCGGGCCGCCTTCGTGGTGTGGATGAGCAGGGTCGTAGCTGAACAACCCGGCGGGCAACAAACCTAAGTGCCATTTGTGCGAATACTCGATCGCTTTGACGCCCAGGAAAATCATCGCACACGAAAGCGTCGCGGCTAGCATGCCGGTCAGTTTCTTGTGCTCGCCGGTTTGCGAACAACGAACAGCCCATGCTGCGGTCAGCGAACTGAACAGCAACACGCCGGTGTTGATCGCGCCCAATTTTGTGTTCAAAAACTGGCTGCATCCCTCGAATACTTCTGGGCGAAGCATGCGGAAGATTGCATAGGCACAGAACATCCCACTGAAAAACAGGACTTCGGTAACCAGGAACAACCAGATTCCCAGCTTGCCGCTGTCGAACTGTTGTTCAGGGGTGTCGAAATGGTGCGCCAACCACTTGGGACCGTGATGGTCGTCGTGGCCGTGGTCGTCAGCTGTGGTATCAGCCATCAATTTGTAACGATATTCGAGTAAAAGTTAGGGTTTATTCCGCTGACGGTTCGCCAGCGATTTGTGATTGAATCTAGTGGTCGCCAGCGTGTGCTGGAGCATCGGCGGGTTTTTCGCCGGGCACGACTTCGCGTTCGGGTTCAGTGCTCACATAGCGTTCGTTTTCTTGATCCCATTCGACATTTCCGAATTCATAGGGATCGCCAACCGATGGTGCACGTTCAAAGTTATAAAACGGTGGAGGGCTGGTGCAGTGCCATTCCAATGTCGCACCACCCCAAGGGTTGGCTGGTGCTTGCTTGCCGTTTTTCAACGACATCAACAATGTGATCAAAGCAACGACCAATCCAATTCCCAACATCAGAGCGCCGATGGTGCTCATCTGGTGCAGGAATGCAAACTCGGGATCATACGTCGCGTAACGCCGCGGCATGCCACGGCTGCCAAGGACGAATTGTGGCAAGAAGGTTAGGTTGAAACCCAGGAACACGATCAAGCAGGAAAGTCGTCCGCCCAATTCGCTGTACATCTTGCCGAACATTTTCGGCCACCAGTGGAACACGCCTCCCAAGAACGCAACCAGCGTTCCGCCGACCATCACATAGTGAAAGTGGGCGACCACAAAGTACGTGTCGTGCAAGTGCATGTCGGTCGCAAGTGTTCCCAAGTGCAATCCGGTCAAACCGCCAATCGTGAACAAGAAGATAAACGAGATCGCGTAGCACATCGGCGTCGTCAAGCTGATCGACCCTTTGTACATCGTCGCCAGCCAGTTAAACACTTTGATCGCCGACGGCACCGAAACGGTAAACGTCAACGCACTGAAAACGATCGTGGTCAGCGAGCTCATTCCGGCGGTGAACATGTGGTGTCCCCAGACCAAGAAACCTAGCAACGCGATCGCGATCGACGAGTATGCGATAAATCGGTAACCGAAAATTCGCTTGTGACTATGAACACTAATCAGGTCGCTGATCACGCCAAAAGCTGGCAGGATCATGATGTAAACAGCTGGGTGGCTGTAGAACCAAAAGAAGTGCTGGAAGGTGACCGGGTCACCGTTGTATTCGGGGTCAAAGATACCGATGTGCATTGTTCGTTCGGCGATCAACAACAGCAGCGTGATCCCCAAGACGGGCGTCGCCAAGACTTGGATAATGCTGGTCGCGTAAGTCGCCCACAAGAACAGTGGCATCCGAAACCAGCTCATTCCTGGCGGACGCATGGTGTTAATCGTGACAATGAAGTTCAGACCCGTGAAAATCGAACTGAATCCAAGGATGAATGCACCCATGGTGGCCGCGATCACCGATGTGTCTGTCGTAGTACTGTACGGCGTATAGAACGTCCAACCGGTATCCAATTGGCTGCCAACCAGCGCCATCATGAAGAAAATCGCACCGGCAATCCACAGATAGAAACTGCAAAGATTCAACCGCGGAAACGCGACGTCTTTCGCCCCCAGCATCACGGGAACCAAAAAGTTCCCCAAGGCCGCCGGAACGCTTGGGATGATGAACAAGAACACCATCACTGCACCATGCAGCGTGAACACTTGGTTGTAGATGTTATTGGCGTTCTCTTTGGCACCAAACAAATTGTCAGTGAACAATCCTTCGGGCACGAACAGGTGCAAGCGAATCAGCATCGCCAAGAAACCCGCAAATGCAAACGCCACAGTCACGCCGATCAAATACATCACGCCGATGCGTTTGTGATCAAGTGTAAACAACCAAGTCGAAATCCCTTTGGAGTTCGTTAGGTAGTTTTCTTTGGCAGTCGGAAATCCCGGGTCGCGATGTTTCGCACCTGATGGAAGTGATCCGGCAGACATAATCAGTTACCTCTATAAAAACGCTTAAGCGTCGGAGTTATGTATCTAATGCAGGCTTTCGCCTAATCTTTTGTTCTGGTGAATCGCGGTTCTATTCCGCAGGATTCTCTGTGGGGGTTCCGTCTGTTTCATCCATGGACTCTTTGGGCGTGTTGGCCGAAAGCGTCTTGATGTAAGCGGTCAACGATTCTATGTCATCGTCGCTCAATTGGCCCTTAAAGCTTGGCATCACGGGAGCGTACCCAGCCGCGATCTTCGCCTTTGGATTGATAATCGATTCGCGAACGTAAACTTCGTCAAACGCGACTTTCTCGCCAGAAGCCAACGCACGCTCGGTCCCGAACGAATCTTTGTACGACGGTCCGCTCAGTTTCGATCCATCAATCGAATGACAGCCTTTGCAGCCGCGCTGTTCGTACAGTTCTTTACCCCATGTCACCTGAGATTTACCGTCGGGCCTGACGCTGACTTCGCTGATCCAGGCGTCCAGGTCTTCTTGTGTCTTGTGGACCACGACGACTGTCTGCATTTCCGAGTGGTTCTTGCCGCAGTATTCCGTGCAATACAAATCGTAAAACTTGTAGCCCTGAGGAGTAAATTGGTACTTTTCATAGTCCCAAGCTTCGCCGCTCTTTTTGATCCACTCTTTCGCGTCGGCCAGTTCTTCGTCGCTTACTTTCTCGCTCGCGATGGTTGGCTGAAACCACATGTAGTTGTAACGGCCTGGAACGATATCTTTTTTGGCTCGAAAGGCGGGGATATACAGACTGTGAATCACATCGCTGGATTTCATCGTCAACTTCGTTGGTTCATTGACCAACAAGTGAAGCTCTGGATTGTAGGTGCCTCGACCATAGTCCATGGTCCAACCCCATTTGAACGCCTGCACACCGACTTCGTATGACCCTTCAGGTGGAGTCCGAATGTCCAAATAAGCTCGCGCGCCCATGACAAACATGAACACAAGGATAAACGAAGGGCCAATTGACCAAGCCAATTCCAGTGGCGTGTGATGCGCGATATCGCTTTCAGCTTTGCCGCCTTTGGGCTTACTGTATTTGATGATGCACCAAAACATGAACCCCATCATTGGCACGAAGAACGCGATGCAAATCCATGTAATCAACATGTACAGCGAGTCATTCTTTTCAGCAAACGATGACGCCTGCTCGGGGAACCAAGCGTAGGGTTCGATTTTGTCGGCTAGGAGTGAAAATGTACCAGGCAACATGGCAATAAGATGTTGTTGTTTATTCGGAAATAGTATTCGAGTTTTCGTCGGTCAAATCTGATTCATCAGACTCGGCTGACTGCTGTTCGTTCGGATCTCGTTTGCGGCCGACCCAATAAGGGGCCAAGCAAGCGAGCATCAAACAGATCGTGGTTGCCCCGGCCAGTTTCATGATTCGAAACGCCATCGGCGTGTACGAATTGGAATCGGGATCGTAGCTGTAACACCACAAAATGAATTGATCGACTTTGCTACCGACCGTTCCTTCTCCCGCCTCCACCAAGGCCATTCGCAATTGCTTGGGCGGGAAATCAACTTTTAACGAGTACCGCGAAATCACACCTTCGGGTGAAACAAACGCCAGCATCGCTGGATGGTTGTACTGTTTGTTGGCGCGATCGTACTTGTAGTTGAAACCTAAGACTTTGGCCAAACGAGTGATGATCGGCTGACGCGCCGTGCAAAACTCCCAGCCTTCAGCGACATTGGGATGATTCTTGATCAGTTCTTTGACGTACAGTTGTTTTGTCTCGGCAATTCGCTTTGTCGATTCGGTCGGATCAATGCTGACGGTCAAGATCCGAAAGTCACGTCCAATTTTCAAATCCAGCTTGTTCAGAGAATTGGTCAACCCCGTCAACTGGATGTTGCAGAGCATCGGGCAGTTACTGTAGTTGAGCGTCACAATGGTTGGCTTCCTGCCATCGATGAAGTAACCGGTCTTGGCTGGTTTGCCATTGGCGTCGATCAGTGGCAAGTTCAGGGGAACTTCGTCACCCAAGTTTTGGTCAACCGATACGCCACGCTGTTCGAACGGAATCGTATTGTTCAGTTCAACCTTGCCACCTTCGCGAACCATATCCTGAGCCACCGCGCACGTTCCACCGACATACACAGTCACGAGGACTGCGAATGCGAGGGAGTGTCTGACCGTGGAAGCCAAACGCTTCGACCTATCAGATTGCGTTAGTGTGTTTCTACTCAGCATGTTTCTCTTCGTTGTGCTCTTTCTCGTCGTGTTTTTT
>CAZZDZ010000260.1:0-3517 GCA_964652675.1 uncultured Pirellulaceae bacterium | reverse complement strand
GTCACCACAATCGAAAGAATTCCGACCATGAAAATGCGTTTCGTGTTTAGATCGTCGTAATCAGCCATCTGATTTGCTGTTGTAAAATGTGTTGAAAGCTAGTGTTGTTCGCCGTTTTCTTCGGCGGTGCTAAATGTTCTCAAATGCCATCGATTCGCGGAATCTTGGGTCTCGAACCGCGGCGACACGATGGTCGCTGGCCACTTTCAAGATCAGGCCAAGCATCACGGCGGCCATCCCAACCACGCAAAGCACGCTGCTAAGGACACCCATCACGCTGCCAGCAGTCGGTCCGGTTTCGGGCATGATCATCCAGTAGATATCGATAAAGTGCATGACCAAAATGTACAGAGCCCAAAAAGCGACATAGCCGGGTTTGCGGCGAAGCGTACGGCTCATCGTGCACACAAACGGCAACAACCAGTGCAACAGGATCAGCACCACAGCGACCCAGCCCCACGTTCCGTTTTGACGCAACCAGAACCATTCCGTTTCCTCAGGAATGTTGCCGTACCAAATCAGCATGAACTGACTGAACGAAATGTAGACCCAAAAGAAAATGAATCCAAAGATCAACTTGCCAAGGTCATGGTAGTGTTCGACGGTGATCTCATCTTTCAGAGCCCCTTTCTTTTGCAAGACGTAAGCCCCCAACGCGATCGCACAGTGCGCTGACAAGATCGCCCCGGCGAACATGTACACACCAAACATGGTCGAAAACCACATCGGTGAAAGTGTCATCACCCAGTCAAAGGCCGCAAAGGACATCGTGCCGGCCAGCAACATGACCGCCGGAGCACTCCACCATTGCATTCGGTCGGTGACCGCTTTTTCGCCGGTGTTGTCTTGGTTGGCACTGCCGCGGAAAAAATAGATTGCTAGTCCGACCCAGATGGCAAAGTAGAACAACGCACGGACACAAAAGAACGGTGCACTTAAATATGCCGTTTTGCTTTCCCACATGATCGAATCGAGATGATGTGAAGGAGCGTAGTCACTGGTGGCCCAAACATACAAAGCACTGTCTGCTTTGTCGGTCATGAACAGCGATGCCATGATTGGTGTGAAAAACACTGCCAACGGGATCACCATCACCATCATCAATTCGGCGATACGCCGAACGACAACACTCCAGCCCGCGCGAACCAAGTGCTGGATCAAAACAAAGAACATCGATCCCAATGCGATCGTTGCACAGTACATGAACGCAGCTAGGTACGCCGACATGGCGAACTTAGGTCCCAGGCTGAAACCAATGCTCCAGCCAATGATCAATGCGATGAATCCACCGGCACAAAGCGGGAGTACGAGTCCAGCAAGGGATGTGGGCAGCTTGAAGGCCTGGTCATCGGCCGGCTTGACTACCACTGGGGCGTGTTCGGACATCTGTTTTAAAAACGTTTAGGAGTAATGGTGCGAATGGTTCGCGTATTGTTTCGTTCGGATCGTTGCCGAACGTGCTATTTCTTTTTCTTCTTCGCTGCTTCTTCCGCAGCCTTCTTGGCGGCTTCGGCTTCTTCCTTCAATCGCTTTTTGACTTCTGCGACCTCTTCTCTGACTCGTGTTTGCGCGGCTTGGGGAACCATGTCCATCGAAGAGTTCTGGCTTTGCTGCAACGCACGAACGTAAGCAACAATCGCCCAGCGATCCTTGGCTTTGATTTGTCCCGCGTAACCAGGCATCTTGCGAATACCGTTTGTGATCGTGCTGAACAATTTGCCGTCGGGATACTTGTCCGCGTACAAGACGTCTTGGTGCAGCGATGAGGGTGGAATCCAAGTTTGCGACAACAACTTCTGAGCACGTTGGTTCACCAAGCCGTTTCCACGACCGTTCATGCCGTGGCAGACGCTACAGTAAATCCCAAACTGCTCTTGGCCTTTGGCAAGCAACGCTGCGTTGACCGTAAGCGGGTTTTCTTTGACCCAATCGGTTGTATCCATCACGCTCTTGGCTGGAGCAGCGGCGGCAGGTATTTCGTCGCCATCGGCTACTTTGTCGGTGTCGTCTTGTGGGTTCAAGAAAGCGGCGACCAATTGTTCCGCACGAGGCGTGTTGGCTTGAACAATCCCTGTGTTGAAACTGATGTCGCCTTGGAACTGACCGCGGGCAACGGTACCAGGAACATCGGGACGCATGCTGCGGTTGTCAGCAAAGATGGATGTCTGTTGTTGAGCGTCACGGGCAGGCGAAAAATCCATATCGTAAAAGATGTGGAATCGAGGCTTACTGCTGTTGGTCACTCGCATTTTGGCAAGGATCAACATGGGAACGATCGACACAGCGATACTGATTCCCCATGCGAGCAACAGAAAACTAGGGACCTTTGTCGACGAGTCGTCTTCGACAACCGTATTGATATGCTCGCCACCGATTTCGGCAAACAAGCGTTCGACGCCAGCTTGGTCGAAACGTTCGTCTCTGGAATCGATGAACAAAAAGAACGTATCGTCGGTCACACGATCAAAACGTGGATCGGTAAACATGGGATTGCTGAACTTTGGCAGTCCGTTAAGCGCCCACATTCCGAAGAACGCACCAAACGAAGCCAGCAAAATCGTCAGCTCGAACGCAACCGGCATGAAAGCGGGCAGCGAGATAAACGGTTTGCCTGAAATGATGTACGGGTAATCGATCCCGTTCATCCAGATCTGCATGATCAATGCGATCGTGGTGCCGGTCAATCCTCCCGCCAGCGCGATGAAAGGCAACTTGGTGGGTTTGATCCCCAGCGCCTTTTCGATCCCGTGGACAGCGAACGGAGTGAACGCGTCGGTTTTGACATATCCGGCGTCACGCACTCGGCGGCATGCACTGAGCAGCTTGTCCACCGAGGTAAACTCGGCGGTGACTCCGTGAATCTTTTTTTCTGTATCGTTTTCTGACATTTGATTGTCTGTTTTTAAATTCAATCTGTCTTCTTAGTGCTCTTCGCCATCATGGTCAGCACTGTTGTGCGCCATGTGGTACTGCTTGGCCAAAGTCGATTTTGTCTCGGACATGTTGATCACCGGCATCAGTCGGCAGAACAACAAGAACAAGGTAAAGAACAACCCAAACGACCCGATCAACATCGACCAGTCCACCCAAGTTGGCGAGAAGTACGCCCAAGCACTTGGCAGGTAGTCGCGTGAAAGACTGGTACAAACGATGACGAATCGTTCAAACCACATTCCGATGTTCACAAAAATCGTGATCAACACAATCAACCAAGGCGTCGTTCGGCATCTCTTAAACCAGAACAACTGTGGGCTGATTACGTTGCACGTCACCATCGTCCAGTAAGCCCACCAGTAGGGGCCAAAGGCACGGTTGGTGAACGCAAATTGTTCCGCTTGGACTTTGCCGTACCACGCGATGAAAAATTCGGTTCCATAAGCCAGTCCAACGATCGATCCGGTCGCCAAGATGATCTTGCACATGTTGTCCAAGTGGCGAATCGTGATCAGCTTTTCCAAGCCAAGCATCGTTCGAGCCGGAATCATCAGCGTCAACACCATCGCGAAACCGCTGAAGA
>CAZZDZ010000259.1:0-9391 GCA_964652675.1 uncultured Pirellulaceae bacterium | reverse complement strand
ATCATTTACCGCGCCGACCGTGTTTCGCCAGCCGGAGAGGTTGCGATGATTCGCAATGATGCGTTCCACGTTGCCAGAACCCCGGTCGTGCAAACATTCGAATCGAAAAAAGGCGGCAAGCCTTTCTCCATCATCGTCAACCATTTCAAATCAAAGGGAGCGAGCAAAGCGAACGCGGCCAACAAGAACAAAGGAGATGGCCAAGGCGCGTACAATGCAGCGAGACGCGAACAGGCCTTGGCGATCTGCCAATACATCGATGATCTTGATGGCAACGATCCGTCTCGCGTGCTTGTGATTGGCGATTTAAACGCTTACCAACAAGAAGACCCCATCGATGCCTTGCGGGCCAAAGGCCTAGTGGATCTTCACGAGCGATTCGGCGGCAAACCAGGCGGAGATGAAAGCAGTCTGCATTATTCCTATGTTTACTATGCCCAGAGTGGCAGTCTGGACCACGCTTTTGCAACTGATGCGTTAGCCAAAGATGTAACCGGCGTCGCAACGTGGCATATCAACGCTGACGAACCAAGGTTCTTGGATTACAACGAAGAATACAACCCTAAGCAGCTGTATGAACCTAACCCGTATCGCAGTTCGGACCACGATCCCGTCTTGATCGGTATACGCAATTAGGCGAGCGAAGCGAAAACCAAAGCGGCTGTTGAATTTGCGTTTTTGCTTTACCCTCACGCGTAGCGAGAGCGTTGGCCTGCCCTGAGTTAGCGAAAAGTAATTGTGTCGGCCTACGGCCTTTTGTTCTGAATTCGGATTCAATCTGGTGGCTGACGCCACCAGCTAGGGTTGTGTCGGCCTCCGGCCTAAAAATCCCAGCCTCTGAGGGAGAGTGAAATCTGGTGTCACACTTTTCTAAACTTGCGTCGTATCACGAAAGCAACTGAGTTAGCGCTTCTGCTTTGACCAGTTCGCGTGGCTGTTTCAGGTGGTTGTAGACGATTGTTTCGGGGGCGATCCCGAAACTGTGATAGATCGTGGCTAACAATTCGGACGGATGCACTGGGTTTTCTAGTGGTGCTGATGCCGTTTTGTCGCTCTTGCCGTGAACGTATCCGCGTTTGGTGCCGGCGCCTGCCATCACGGCTGTGTAGCAATATGGCCAGTGATCCCGCCCGTCGTCAGTGTTATTGTTGCCACTGGTGCTGACGCCGCGTTGTGGACTTCGGCCGAATTCTCCGACGGCAACGACTAGAGTTTCGTCCAGCATTCCGCGCTCGTCCAGGTCCTCAATCAATGCTGATAAGCCGCCGTCGAGCATCGGTGCGGATTGCGTCTTCATTCGTTTGCCAAGATCTTTGTGGTGATCCCAGGAGTGGTTATCGCTATTGGCAACCTTGGGCCAAATCACTTCCACCACTCGCGTTCCGGCTTCGACCAATCGTCGTGCCAACAGACAACTTTGGCCAAACGTATTGCGTCCGTATTTGTCGCGGGTGTCTTCAGACTCCGATTTCAAATCAAACGCTTCACGGGCACGACCTGATACGATCAACGAAAGGGCGCGATCGTAATAGTTATCTAGCTCGAACGATTCGACCGCTTTGTTGATGTCGGGCATTTGTTCGTTCAGCAAGTTTCGCAGCGACGCGCGTCGCTGCAATCGGACGCTGAATACTTCGGGACGCAATTTCAGATCGTCGATCTTGATGCGATCCATCTTGTTCATATCCAGATCGTCGCCAGAAGGATAAAGCGTGTAGGGGTCGTAGGCTTTACCCAAAAATCCTGCCGTGCCGCCTTTGCCAACCACATTTGATTCTTGCAAAGGACGTGGCAGCATCACGAACGGCAGCATCGGTTCGTCGACCGGTCGCATGTTGATGATGTTACTGCCAAAGTTCGGGAAATCTTTGGGCGATGGCGGCTCCAATTGTCCCGACGGACTGACTTTGTCGGTCGTGTATCCCGTCATCATTTGATAGATGGCGGCGGTGTGATTGAACAAACCGTTGGGCGTGTACGACATCGACCGGATCATCGTAAAACGATCATTGATTTGCGACAGCTTGGGCATGTTCTCGGTGAACTTGATCCCGGGAATCTTGGTGCTGATTGGTTTAAAAGAACTCTTGACGTTGTCCGGCACGTTTTCTTTTGGATCCCACAAATCCAAGTGGCTTGGTCCACCTTGCAAGTAAACCAAGATGATGCTTTTCGCTTTGCCCCAACCGGGACCGCCACTGGAAACTTCGCTCGCACCGGCCTGCAATTGCAACAGGTTCGGCAGCGATAGGCCAAGCATGCCACAACCACCGACGCGCAAAAATGCACGGCGAGTCGGTTCAAGGTGCGAATCACAGAGGTCTTTTGCCTTAAAGCCTTTGAAAGAAAGCATGGCGACGGTTCCCTGGCGGATGATGCGTTAAAAAAAGTGAAATAGGTTTCAGTAGGATAGGTTTCCAGGCGGTTGTTCCTGTCTTTGACCGACCGGTTCTTGACTGGTTAGGAAGCCTTTCCGATTAATGGTTAAACAAAAATGCGGGACTGTTGATCAGTGCCCAAGTTAAATCTTCGGCGGCAGTCAAACGTAAATTTTCTAATTGTTTGGAACTCGCTTTAGCGTCTTGACGCAGTTGTACCAACTTGGCGTCGTCCGGCGTCGGTTTCTCCAACTGCTTCTGACGATTTTGCAGTGCAACCAGTTTGTCGTCTGGCGGAACAGCCCTCTTGGCTTCAGCCAACTTTTTGTTTGCGTCCAAGACACCTTTGTCGGTCAAGTTTGCGTGGGCGACCAGTAGATCGGTTGATTCCTTGCTGCGCTGCTCTTTGGGAATCGATAAGATCGCAGTAAAGGCTTCGGGTTGCCCGAGTGGAATGTTGCCGTCGGCCGTCGTTGCGCTGATGCGGAACCGACCAAGTCGATGGTCGGCCGCGTTGTGGAATTGGTGCATCGCGATGCTGATGATGCTGCCTTTTTCGTTTGTGATTGGCTTTTCCAGCTTATAAGTGATCCAGTGGATGTGTCCCATTGCTGGTGAAATCGCCCATCCGCCTTGATCGTTCTTCCTGCCGTTGAAACTCGCGTTGGGGCTGAAGCCTTGTTGCGAGAAATCCGCTTTGCCACTTACTATTTTCACAGCACTGGGCTTTTTGGGATCGGCCACTGACGCCGCCTTGATCTCGAACTCTGTCACGACAAAGTTACCGTTGCTAGGAAGCCCTGGACCCTTCGCCGGAAGAGTCGGATCGGTCAACGCTTCGAGCCGAAATCCGGTAATGTTTTTCAAGTTCGTTTTGAATTCAAGGTTGTAGATTCCTTTACCCTTGGCGCCGCTGGCCAAGATTGATCTGTCGTCTTGCTGTTTCAGGACGGCTTTGTTGGTTGCCGTTGCTTTGGTCGCTTGCAGCGGGTGCCATTCGGGCAGTTTGCTGATGTCGGCGGCCATCTTTTCGATCTTCGCAACAATCTTTGTTTTCGCTTCCGCAACGACAGCCTCTGCTTTCTTGATTCGCTCCTGACGCTCTTTTTCGAGCTTTTCACGCTCGGGTTTGATCTCTTCGGTTCGCTTGGTGATTTGCGTTTTGAGTGACGCAAGTTGCTTCTCTCGGGTCTTTTCCAACTCCACACGACGCGTCTTCCACTGCTCTTCGCTGTCGAGCAATTTGTCGACCATCGACTGGTGGTCCTTTTTGATCAACCCCGTCATTTGGCCAAAAGCAGCTAGTTCCGATTCACGCGGTAGTCGACCAAGAGCGCGGAGGAAAATTTCTTCGGCCAGTTTGTTGTCGTCCTTGTGATCGTGAACAAGTCGTTGCAGTTCGTTCTTGGGGTCGGCGATCGCGGTCCCGATGGTTGGGCCGCTGATCAATGCCATCACCGGACCAAGCTGCAAATCTGAATTACGTTCGCATTCACAAGCACTTTCTCGGGCGGGACGACCCAGGTTTTGCAAAAATCCGTCCGCCAGCTTCACTCCCGAATCGGTGATCGCCGCAGCCCGCGTTCCTTTTGGCATGCCAGGGATCGCGCTGACTGCACCGGTGACTTTGTGGACTGCATCGTAAATCACTTCGGCGGGCAAACGTCTGGGCAAGGCATGCGAATAATTCTGCGTATCATCGTGATTCATGTCGTTTGTTTTGACACTCAACTGATACGTGCGACTGTTGCAGATCTTTCGCAGCATGTCTTGCGTGTCGAATCCCGAACTGACGAAAGATTCCGTCAAGTGATCCAGCAATTCGGGATTTGTCGCCGGGTTACCCGCTCGGATATCGTCGATTGGTTCAATCAATCCCACGCCCAACAGGTAACCCCACAAACGATTGACGTAGCTGCGAGCGAAGTAGGGATTGTTGGGATGGGCCATCCACTTGGCCAGCTTTTCGCGGCGCGTGCCTTCTGTGGCTTCGTGATCGACGGCGAACGGAAAATCGGGGTTTACAACGAGGTTGGTTTTGGGGTGTTTAACGTCACCGTCTTTGGCGTCAACCACTTTCTCGAACAACGGCTTCGCCCCTTCGACTGCAGTGCCACTGATTTTGCGTTTGCCGGATGCCGGGTCGTTCTGCAGTTTGACTTGCGCAAAGAACGCTGACATCTCGTAGTACTGATCCTGAGTCCAACGCTCGAACGGATGATCGTGGCACTTGTTGCAATTGAAACGAATCCCAAGGAACAAGTGCGTCGTGTTTTCCATCGTGGCATCTGGCTCACGAAGGACTTTGAAATAGGAGGCGGCGGGATTTTCGTTGTTTGATCCGCTGGCTGTCAAAATCTGCTGTGCAAATTTGTCGTAGGGTCGATTTTCGGCCACCGCAACGCGGATCCATTCGCGGAATTTCGTGCTGCCGTCGACACCCAAGAACTTTCGGTTCACTTGCAGCAGGTCCGCCCACTTGTTGGTCCAGAAATCCACGTAAGCATCGTTGCCCAACAAATGATCAACCAACTTGGCACGTTTTTCTCGCGTGGGTGTTTTGTCCGCGATGAATTGGCGTACTTGTTCGCTACTTGGCGGCAACCCTGTCAAATCCAAATGGACTCGGCGCAGGTATGTCGCGTCGTCACACAACTCGCTGGGCGATACTTTGACGCGATCCCATTTCTGAGCGACCAATTCGTCGATCTTGTCCCAGGCTTTGGGTTTGGTTTTCTTGTAACCGCTGCGGTCTCCCATCACCGTCAACGTTGTCGCCGCATATGCTCCTTCGTAGCGAGCGAGAATTGGGGCTTCGCCGCGCCGCAATGCGGTCAGCATTCCGCCGGCGGCCGCCGATGCGACTTCGGTGTTACCGCTTTCGATGAACGCTTCTTGTGTCACGTCGCGGCTGGTCCCATCCGGGTAATGTGCAACCACGCGAACTTGTTGGTTGGCCGTGGTTGATTCCACAATCGGATTGATCGGGAACACTTCCAGCCGCTGGACTTTTTCCGTTGTCATGTCTAACTGGCTGCCGTCTGCGATCCAGCGATGCAAGATCGTGTGATTCGGGTCGCCAGGTTTCATCAACGAACCGCCTTGATGCGGGCTTGTCCCCAAGGGTTTTCGAAGCATCAATGATTCGTTGGGGGCAGCGGGATTGATTCGCCGGGCAGCCAAGTCATCAGTCAGCGCACGCAGATCGTAAATGGGATCGTATCCGCGTAGCGAAAGTTTGAATCCGTTTTTTCCCTTTTGTGCTCCGTGACAAGTGCCCTGGTTGCAACCGAGCCGAGAAAGAATCGGGTTCACGTCGCGGATAAAATCCACGGCACCGGACGACGCGTCTTTGTCGTTCGAACTTACGTTGTTGGCAATCGCGTTAATTTTTTGTTTGTGCTTGCCAAACGAAACCGTCACGCTGCCTTTGCCGTTAGACGCCGGACGCAGCAAACCATTTTTGGTGATCGTCGCCCAATTCGGGACCTTGATTTTGGCCAGGCGGGTCACATCAATCGTCGAACCGTCTTTGCCGACCGCCGTGACAACCAATTGCGTGTAAGCGTAGGGCGAATTCATCTCGATCGACGTCGGTTGAACTCGCAACTTTGCAATCGACGCTGGATTGGGCGATTTCTCTTTGAGCGACTCTTTGTCTGCTTTGGCAAGTTGCTTGTTCCAAGCTCTTGCGTCGAAATCCAGCCGGGCCACTTTGGAGTTTTCGTCGACTGTGATCGCGGGATACTCTGTGATCAACTTGCCTTTTGGGTCCAAGTGACGAACAACGCCATCGTCTGCGGCGAAGAACAGCGAGTTGTCTTTGCCGAAACGCAGCGCGTAGACCGCTGCGTTTTCCACAATGTGTTTTGTCAACTCTGGAGTCGGCTTGGCCCGATGCGCGGCAACCTTTTTCTTTTCGTCCGCGTTTCGATCTCTGAGCCGCTTGGCGATGATTTTCTTCAAGTCATCCGGTAGTTTTCCATCAAAGTCGTAGTGCCAAACCCGGATTTCGCTTTTTCCTTTCAACGTAGCAGCGGCGGCGATGCGTGATCCATCGGGACTGATTTGCACGGAAAAAATCCGTCCAGGCAACTTGGGCATGCTACGGATCAAATTGGCGTCGTCACCGATCTTGCGAGCCGTTTCGCGAAAGACTCGATAGAGTTTCGCCACGCCATCAGCGCCACCGACCAAAATTTCGTTGCGTTCTGGATGCGCACAAACGCTGCTAAGTCCGCCAGACAATGCCCCTGGTGTAATCGACGTGATATTGTCGATAAATCGCTCCGTAGCGACTTCGGTCAACTTGGTCGTCATGTCACGAGCAACCGAAATCACGTGCGTGCTGTCTGCGGTAAACGTGGTGTCGCGAACCCAGTCGTCGTGTGCGCCTTGAAAGAGAACTCGTTTGCCCGTTTTTGCATCGATCGCACGAACCACGTTGTCGGTCGCGCCAAAAGCGATCTTGGTTCCGTCGGGCGACCAACTGGCTCCGGTGATTGTGTCGTAGGTGACAGGAAGTGAAAGAGCAAGGTCTTTGGTTTTGACATTCCAAAGTTGCAGTTCGCCGGTAACCGACGGCGTGCCGCCAACCGCAACAAGCTGTTTTCCGTCAGGAGAAAATCGAACCGTGTTGATACGAGGGCTTAAGCCAACCAGTCGTCCCGTTTGTTTGCCGTTCTTTGCGTTCAACAAAATGACTTCGTGAAATCCTGCAACCGCGACCGTTTTCATATCGGGAGAAACGTCGATCGATGGCAGCGTTGGCGCGCCGGTGTAATTTGGCGGAGTGTCCGACGTGTACCTGGGGCCAGAGTCTTGGGGCGAATCATTTTTGGCGCCCTGCTGAACCCACGTTCGGATCAATTCAATATCGGACTCTGCCAGAGCCTTTGCGGGCGACTTGGGCATTTCGGCATGGCCGTCAACCGGCGTGATCTGTTCAATCAAGTAACTTGCTTCGGGCTTGCCTGCCACGACGGCTGCTTGCTGGGACTCTCCGCCGGATAGCAGCGACGCGAAATCTGTCATCATGTACGAACCAAGTTGCTTGGCGCCTTGGTGACAGCCAAAACAATTGTTTCGCAAGATCGGTTCGATCTGTTTGTGGTAGCTGACAGTTTCTTCCGCCGCCGGTTTATCCGTTTTGGATTTCTGGTCGTCAGCTTTCTGGTCATCAGCAAAAACTGAATTGGCCACCGGGGCACAAATCAGTAACGCAATCAACACGACGTTCAAACGCGGAAAAAGTTTGATCAGCACAGGTCAAGCACACTCGTAGGCAGGGTTACTTCGCAATTTCGGACACGACCGGTGACTGGACGTGTTGTGGGCGCGAAATGACGATGTTGGTTGTTCAGCTAAAATCATTCGACCCAAACGTTGGGGCGAACCAAATGTGCGGCAGCCCGTAACAAACAATGGGTCTTACAAAAGCCGATCCAGCAGTAGCGCAAGCACTGCTGCAGGTAGCCCAAGAATGGGCAGGCGGGGAGGTAAAAAGACTTTAATGGACGGTCAAATCACCTATCAATAGCTTAATGGCGGCCTTCTGCAGCGTCAATCGAAACTGCTAGAGAAGATTGGCGAACTATCTTCGTCAAAAACGTGGTTTTTTGGGTCAACCGCTCGATCCAGGCTATAAACGCTTCGTTTTGGTTCGGTACGATTCCGCCTGACCAAGCTTCATTCGATTCAACACGTTTTCACCGCGCGGTTTTGCCTGTGATCAATCTCTGGATGCAATTGCCAATTGAGCTTCGCATGATCGTGTTGGCTTTGCTTGGAATAGCGGGCGGTGCTTTCGCGAACTACTTGATTTATACGTGGAGTTATTTTCCGCGGCCGATCAGTCCGTGGGCTCCACCACACGCCGATGCGCCGCCAAGGGAATCGCGCGACCGAATCCCTGTGCTGGGTTGGCTGGGCCTTCGTCGCGAAAAAGAACAGCATGGTCGCGGTTTTTGGGTGCGTCCGTTGCTGATCGAATTGGCGATGGGGATCGCGCTACCGGCGCTGTATTGGTACGAAGCTCTATCGAGTGACCTGATACCGGCGGGTTTGCCGGCTGGGTTCGCCGCGCAGTTTGAACCTTGGGGGACGCAAATCTTTTTTGGACATGCGATCCTGCTTGTCCTGATGGTCGCCGCAACGTTTATCGATTTCGACGAACAAACCATTCCGGATATCATCACGATTCCCGGAACGATCATCGCATTGATTCTGGCGTCTTGCTCGCTGACTTGGTTCTTGCCAGGTTTTGTTCCGGCCGCTGCAGGTGGCGGAGTCATTCTGCCGATCACGTTTGAACATCCCTGGGTGACTTTGCCGTGGGCACCGGTTGGTAAATGGGCGGGGCAAACAGGGTTGATGACCGGGCTGGCGATTTGGAGCGGATGGTGTTTTGCGTTGGCTGACCGTCGCGTGATTTTGCGAAAAGGATTTGCCAAAGCAATCGAGTTTTTCTTTGCTGGTCTGGTCCGCTATCGAACTTGGATCCTGCTCGTCGCAATTTGGGTTGTCGGCTTGATTGGTATCTCCATTGTCCATGCGATTGGCGGCACGTATTGGTGGGGGCTTTTTTCGGCGCTGGTCGGATTGGCGATCGGCGGCGGGATTGTCTGGGGGATCCGAATTGTCGCTTCGGTCTCGCTGGGTGTCGAAGCGATGGGGTTTGGCGATGTCACCCTGATGGCGATGATCGGCGCGTTTCTTGGTTGGCAAGCTTCGCTGATCAGTTTTTTCCTGGCGCCGTTTACCGCCATCGTGATTGTGATCATTCAGTACGCCGTCACGCGCAATCGAGCGGTTCCGTTTGGCCCGTACTTGTGCGCAGGAACGTTGCTAACGATCCTCTATTGGGACGCGTTTTACACAAACTGGCTTGCAAGAAACCTAATGATGATGGGGCCCTGGGTGATGTGGTTTGGCTTGGGCCTGCTAGTCATCATGGGCGTGATGCTATTCGTTTGGCGGATAATCAAAGAATCAATTCTTGGCATCAGACGCTA
>CAZZDZ010000258.1:7759-9417 GCA_964652675.1 uncultured Pirellulaceae bacterium | reverse complement strand
CGGCTGACAAACATTCGCCCTTTTGTTCCGGTGAACAGGATCCCATTATCGCCTCGGCTTTCAATGTCCATTTGAATGCCGTTGTCAAACTTGCATACGACGTTGTAATCGTGAGCGGTGTTGAAAGTGTTGTCCACTATCGGATACCCATCCTTGAATTCGACGGGGTGATTCGCATCGCTGCCGTCAATCGTGACCGGTCCCATGCCATCACCATTTTGGTTGATCGCCCAAGTCGCAATGTCGACATGGTGTGCACCCCAGTCGGTGAATTTGCCACCGGAATACTCGTACCACCAACGAAAATTTCCGTGACATCGCTGCGGGATGTAATCCACCAACGGCGCTTGGCCCAGCCAGTTATCCCAATCCAGATTCGCTGGGACGTCAGCTTTCTTGAACGCTTTCGCCTTCGTTCCACCGTTGATACCAACCTTGATGTGCTTGATGTCGCCCAGCAGTCCTTTCTGAACCATGTTCACTGCACGCAAGAACTTGTTGCGATCACTACGCTGTTGCGTTCCGATAAAGAAGACTTGCTTGTCAAACTTGCGACAAGCGTTTCGCACCAACTGGTTTTCTTCCAAAGTCAGCGTCAGCGGTTTTTGGCAAAACACGTGCTTGCCGGCTTGCAACGCTTCGATCGCGATTTTTACATGCCAGTGATCGGGTGTTGCGATGCTAACGACATCAATGTCATTTCGCTCAAGAATTTTGCGATAGTCAGAATAGGAATCCGCTTTGCCTTTGCCAATTCGCTCGTCTGCTTTGGCGCGATCGGCATGTTTTTGGTCAACGTCGGCAACCGCAACGATGTCTCCAAACCTTGCGTGACCACGGCAGTCACCCGAGCCCATTCCACCCAATCCGATTCCGCCGATAACGGGTCGATCGTTCTTTGATTCGTTCGCAAACGCTTTTTCTGACCACGGAAAATACGCGGTCGCCGACGTGGCAACCGCAGTGGCGGCCGATTGCTTGATAAAACGGCGGCGATTGGAGTTCTTCTTGAGCGTCATGCTTAAAACCGTAACAAAGTGGGGCGGGAGATTTGGCGGGAGACATTTACAAGCGTGGAACGCACTTCATAGCCCAGACGTATTCTAGTCGATACGAAACCAGGCGTGGCGAACTGTTTACGCACTTGTGCGTCGCGCTTCAGCGCCCAGTTCACTTAAGTGACGTACCATTGCGATTCCGTTGGCCAATCTCTGCCCAGCCCGCCCAGGATGCAAACTTGCTGGTGTCGCGATCTCGTTCTCACGCAAATAGGCATCCAACGTCCTGTGTTTTCGCATGGGATCAAAGTTCACTGACTTGAGAACCAACCGTTTTTCAGGGTGGACATCCGTATTGTCCAACAACCCAAAGGTGCTGTTGTGATAGACAACGACCGTGTCGGTAGGTCGCAAGAAACGATTCCAAAGATCACGAAACTCCGTTGGCGAAACAGCATGATCCCAGGCTCGCCGATCAAGGCCGACATGCTGCAAAAATTGATCCGGCAACTCAACACGCGGTTTGACCACACAACGAAACTGATGCTCCGAAGCGTCGTTGACGTGCGGCGAATGGATGTCGGCAAGACGCTGAGCGACCCAATAGATGGGCAACCGTTTGTCGGACGCCTTGGGGGCTCGTTTGCAACCTGCGATCCC
>CAZZDZ010000258.1:0-7659 GCA_964652675.1 uncultured Pirellulaceae bacterium | reverse complement strand
TTCGGGGGATTTTGCGATCGATCGCTTCTGCTGTGCGAATCACAACCTCGCTCTCGGTCTCGCTGACTTTGATTCCCACGATGACTTGCCCTGAATCGGTTAAGACGCTGTAGTTTTCGTAATTGTGACTGACACCGGCACTTGGGTCCAGGATGGACGTTAGCATCGCTTCACGCGAAAGCTTGCTGCCAATCTCGGATAGATTCGGACCGACTTCCTTTCCGTGTTGCCCAACTTGATGACAGTTAGCACAAGTTGCTTTTCCGCGAAACAACTTCAACCCATCTTCCGCGCTACCGGTCATCTTGGCCAGTTGATCCAGTGGCGGCAACGGTTTCTGGTCTTTTGTGGCGGGCTGCGGAAGGATCTTCATCGCTTTGGCTTTCACGTTACCGTCATTTGCACGCGCCAGCAGGGAACCGGCTAACAATCGCGTATCACCTACCAGTTTTTTCGATTCTGCAATCGCCAGCAATGCTGCTTCGCCACTTCTGGTTTTCGTCAATCCAACGACCGCAGCACGCCGCACGTCATAAGCGATCTTTTCGTCACTCGCGTAGTCTCCCAACATTCGGCGCGCCCGACCGTTTCCAAGAAAACCCAGTACCTCGGCAACCCGGGACGCCTTTGCCGTATCTTCGGCTCCCAATAGCGAACGCAAATCGCTTGGGCCATTTTGCAAATCGCACATCATCTTTGCCGCTTCGACTGCCGCTGAATTATCGTTGCCAAATAACAACGATTGAACTTGTTGCTCCATCCCTTCCGGCTTGAACTTCTTTAACAATCGCAAAAAATCAGCGGTTCCTTTGCTACGCTCAATGTGCCGCGCAATTGCGGCTTTGACTTTTGCGTTGCTGTTGAAATCGTAACCTTCCATCCGCTCTACCGCGCGAACAACGACCGCGTCGGCTCGCGCATCTTGGGCGCAGGCTACTTGAGTATTAAAGACGGACAACAAAACGATCGTGACGACAGGAAAAATTTGGCAGGACATTTTTGGTCTATGTAAATCAGGCAGTGAATCTGAAAAGAACATGAGGGTGCGAAACAACGTTGCAGTCTATGGCAGCAGTTTCTTCAACGCCTCGGTTCGGATTTTGGGGTCGTGATATTCCAGCGAACGAAAATAGCGATTGGTGTCTTCCAGTTTAAGACCTGGATTTTTGATAATCGCCACCATCGCTTCGGCGGCTTTGGGTGCGCGAACCCGCCAAACGATGTCGCGTCCGGCTTCGGTGTCCCAATTTCCAACTCGTTTGATCCATGCGTCGTAGCACTCTGCGGCCCGCAAATCGCTCGCAATCCCGAGTGCTTCTAAGTACCAGCGGTCTTTGCCGTCGTATGATTCGGCTAGCTGAGCCCAAGTCGTGGGCATGGTGTCTGATTTTTCAAATCGAATCGCTACCGCCAGTTCGCGGCGAACGGCGGCCGATGCATCATTGACGACCGATCCGCAAACTTGTGACGCTGTCATGCCTAAGTGCTTGGCCAAGCGGATGCCTGTAATTCGGATGTCCGAATTTGAATCAGCAAGCGCCGTTTTGACATAGTGTTCACCACGCCCATCGATCTTGCCCAACAACCAAAGTGCACGTGCCCTGAATCGCTGATTTTCATCACCCCACAGCTTCAACAATTCACTTTCTGCGGCCGCACCCATCTTATTGAGCGCCGTCCAGGCTTTGTAGCGAACGGACAAGTTTGGATTTTTCATCGCTGCAACGGCGCCCGCTGCGGTCGAGTAATCGAATTTGGGCGTTTTGTATTTCGCGCCCTTGGGAGCAAGCCGAAACAGTCGGCCGCGGTTGCTGTCTTTTTGAGCGTGACCGCCGACTCCCGGATCATACCAGTCCGTTACGAACAGTGATCCGTCGGGCGCGACACAAACATCGGCTGGTCGAAACCATTTATCGACCGTCCCGGTCATCAGCGGATCGATCGTGGCCGAGTAGCCCGCACCATCGGGCTTGGCCGGATACGCTCGCACAACATTCGGGCCCGGATCACAGTGAATGACTTGATCCCAAAAACGTTTGGGCAACAATCGGCCTTCATACATGCAAATTCCGCTCGGCGATCCCGCGCCGGTTTGCAACATATTGGGGACAACGCCCGGGTCATTCAGGTGCCAGTGGCGAAGCGGTATTTCGTCTTCCATCGTGATCCGCGAATTACGCCATCCTGCACCGGTCAGTTCGTCTCGATAGCCGTAGTTACCGTGTTCCATGACAAAGTTGATTCGTGTTGCCCGGTTTCCATCGTCATCATTATCGCTTTGCCATAACGTGCCAAACGAATCGACGGTGGTCTCCCAGTTGTTGCGAAAGTTATGCGCCAAAACTTCAAAGTTCTTGCCGTCCATATCACAACGAAACGGCATTCCGCCGTAGAAAGGTTTGCCGTTATCAACGACGGGTCGACCGTGGATGTCGATCACCGTTTCGCCATTGGCATCCTTGACCTGTTTGCCGGTGTTGCCAAAGTTCCAGTACAGCATGCCGTCGGGGCCAAACAAAAATGAGTGCGCCGAATGGTCATGTTGTGGTTGCCCGGTTTCGGTGAATATCGCTTCCTTTTTGTCTGGCACGTCATCACCGTCGGTGTCGGTGAATCGCCAAACCGTTGGCGTCGCCGTCACGATGACTTGATTGCCAAGCACGCAAATGCCCATCGCGGAATCAATGTCGCGGCCTTGGTAAAACGTTTTGACTTTGTCCATCACACCGTCGCCGGTGGTGTCTTCCAAAATTAAAATCCGGTCGCCTTCGGGACGCATGTTATTGTTTCGTCGATAGTTCATCACGTCGCACACCCAAACCCGGCCACGATCGTCGATGTCTAGGTTCGTCAAACTCTTTAAGTGTGGCTCGCTGGCACAGAGTGTTACCTCAAGTCCTTCGCCGATCTCGATCCCTGTGATCGCGTTTTTTGGATCGCGTTGATCACTGGCTTCGGGCGCCACTGCTGGACTGGCATGATTGCTGGGCGGCGATCCACCGTAGACGGCGAACCGAACGCTTGTCGAATCGCCGCAAGCTTGTTGGCTGGTTCCACCGGTATCCAAAGCACCAGTGGCAGTCAGTCGGTCATAGCCTTTGGGAATTTTGAAATGGATCACACTGCTGGCGTGCGTTCCGATCGCAGCATCGCCAATTTTTTCGCCATCAACCGACCAGCTTTTGCCACCAGCATTTTTGTTCTTGTTGACTTTGCCGAAACCAGACCTGGCGCTGACCCAGCCCAGTTCAACTAAAGATTTTTTGCCGTTTTTGCTATGGATCATCGGGTCAATCCAATCGGCCCAGTCGCAGGCGTAACCGTTGCCGCCATCGTCGACTACCAAGAACAAATCTCGTACGCCTTTGATCGACGTATCGATCGCGACGCGATGACCTTTTGTGTTTGGGGTGATGACTGGAGACGCATATAGTTTCTTGGATGGCTTGTTTGTTTTGCTTGATTGAATCGGCTCTGCTTTTCGTGGCGGCGCCTTTCCGCTGCCTATTGGCACATTAAATTCTTGTGCTTTCTTTGCAGGGTCGAAATTTTTCTTTGGGTCATAGTCTTGGTTTTCATACAAACGGTCCATGTCAACGACCTTTTCACCGAGCGATGATCCACTCGCTTGGATCTCATCGCCAGCGGTCCAGCGAATCGCGTTGGCTACCAAGCGACGTTGATCGTTGTTCGCCCAGTTCCAGTGATGGTGGCCACCGGTAAAACCAAACGACCGGCCACCGCCAGGACGATCGTACGCCCACGCGACGACTTGTTTTTCACCTTTTTCGACGCTCTTGCGAACGTGGGGATTGCCACTGTGGGCGCCATCACGACGTTTCATTGTTTCCGGTGGCGCGACCGCAGAAAGGATCGGCGTCACCTTTCCCTTCTCGCTAAATCGCATGTAGAAATACCATTCGTCGTTCGTTGCGAACGGTTTGACACCGCGCGTGACCGGGTGTTCCGGCAGCGTTTTGAAATCGGCAACCCAGTGCGGGTTGACACTCCAGTTGATTTCAAAATGGCCACCCAACATTTCCACCCAGTCGTCGCCACTTTCTCCGGGAACCATTTCCACCGCATAATGAAGGCACGCAAACCCGCATCCATCGGCCAGCCGTTTGCGCAGCGCGTCTCGGTGAGGCATCGCAACGTGACGTTTGCCGCCGTCGCTATAGATTACGATCGAATCGGCGGCGGCGATTTTCTGTTCGTCAGGCCAACCTTTGACAACCGTCACTTCGACGTTGTCGGAACTCGCCTCGATGGCTTCTTGCAGGACTTTCAAGCCTGCGTAGTGTTCGTGCGATCCGTAACCGTGTGAAGGGTTACCGGCAATCATCAAAATGTTCTGTTTGGCAAACGCGTCACCAGAGGCGACAACAGAAAGAACGATTGCGACGAGAAGACAGCAATGTCGGAGCATGGGGCGAGCCTGTTCTTGAAACGACTAGGTGGGGTAAAGCCCGTTGAGGGCGTTCACTAGTGTAACAAGAATGACTAACGTTATCCGTCGCTTTCGCTACGAGGATTTACGAAAGCAATCGCTGGTAGACTTCTGCGGTTCCGCGTGCCATTGCAAAGTCGCTGAAATCTTTGGCGTGTCGCTCAAAAGCGGCTTCTGCCATCGTATTCCAGTCGTGCTGGCCAGTGACCAGTTCGCGGATTTTAACCGCCAAGCTAACCGGATCTCGTGGCTCGGCAAGCAATCCTTCCACGCCGTCGGTGACCGCTTCAGGGGTTCCTTCTACCTTGGTTGCGATCACGGGCAACGCCGCGGCCATCGCTTCCAAGACGACCATCGGCAAGCCTTCGCCAAACAAACTTGGCAACACCATCGCATCCAACTTGGCCAATTCAGCGGGAACGTTGTTGGTAAATCCAACTCGTTCGATTCGGTGCCCGATGCCCAGGTCTGCGATCTTGGTATTGATCTCTGCTTCGTACTCTTCGGTCTCGAACGGGCCGATTACTCGCAAGACCACATCCAAAGAATCTTTTTCCAATTCCGCCAACGCGTCCAAGACGACTTCCAGTCCCTTGCGTGCCCGCATCAGCGCGACCATTCCGATCACCCATCGCCCACCGGCCGACGGCTTGGCGGTCCGCTCTGGTCGAATCGCTGGCACGCCGTTGTGAACGACGCTGACGTTTTCCGGATCGGCGCCGTGTGCAATGCAATCTTCTCGCAAGCTGTTGGACACAGTAATCAAGTGCGAACACGATCGCAGCGAAGTTCGTTCGATCATCGCGTTGATTCGATTGGACAATTGTTTCGCCGAATCGCGTGCCGCAGGACTGTGTACGTGATAAACCCAAGGCAACCCGGTCAGCTTCGATGCAACCGCGGCGATCATGGCAGTTCGCGGCGTGTGAGCGTGCAGCAAATCGTAGCCATTGTCTTTGACCAATCGTTTGATCCGAAAGGCGGGTCGCAGGTCAAACCGGTTCGTCATCGAAGTATCAAAGCTGCGTCCCCACTGGCCAGCTTTCTCATTGACCATCTCGGCGAACTTGCCAGGTTTGACACAAGCAAAATCGGCCGCCACGCCGTAATTCGGCAAGCAACGCCCCAAATGCGATTGGACTCGTTCAGCGCCCGAAAAATGTTCGCCGTTGACCAAGTGCAAAACCCGAGCACACACGTTGAGCGTCGTGTCGTCCGAGCTCTCCGAACCAGTGGCGACAGGACCGACGACGGCAGGGATGCTGCCAAGCGGAGTCGAAGCGGATGTGTTTGGTGTTGGATTGATAGACATGGAAAGCCTTGGGGACGTTTCAATCGAGGATTCACGAGACAATCGAGGCGATCAGACCTCATAGTGAAAGCATTCCATCTAGCTACGCCGCGTGCCGACCAACGCCGCCGACTGAGTTAATCGTCAGGCTTTGCCACCCCGGTCAGCACGAATGTGCCGATTAAGCGGGTTGGTCGCAAACACCAGCAAGCAGCGCGAGCAAGTGAATCCTCGACGCTTACGGGAGAATCACATGCGGGGGCTGCGTGCAATTAACCCCCTCTAGCTTCAAACAATGATTTGCCCTGAACGGAGTTCCCAGCCAGACTCCGTTCCGAGCCACTGGGGGCCGACGGGGTCTTGGGGTAAATTACCGTCTCAAAACACATTTCCTCTAACACCTAATCGACTGCCTTGAAAGCTTCTATCGTCCTGCTCCCCGGTGATGGCATCGGCCCCGAGATCGTTCAACAAGCAAAACTTGTTCTGGAAAGTGTCGCCAGCAAGTTTGGTCACGAGTTTACTTTCGCATCGCACATTATCGGCGGAATCGCGATCGACCAATGCGGCGATCCACTGCCACAAGAAACCATCGACGCTTGCAAAGCTTGCGATGCAATCTTGCTGGGCGCGGTTGGAGGCCCAAAGTGGGACGACCCGTCCGCAAAGACTCGGCCAGAAGCCGGCTTGTTAAAGATCCGTAAAGAACTCGGGCTGTTCGCCAACTTGCGGCCCATTCGTTTGTTCAGCGAATTAGTCGACGCGTCACCATTGAAACGCGAGATCATCGAAGGCACCGACATTCTGTTTCTGCGTGAACTGACCGGCGGAATCTACTTTGGTGAATCGGGCCGCAACGGCAGCGGTGCTGACGAAGCCGCTCATCAGTCGATGATCTACAGCGTCTACGAAGTCGAGCGAATCGTAAGGTTGGCTGCCAAAGCCGCTCAAGGTCGCGACAATCGTTTGACCAGTGTGGACAAAGCCAACGTGCTGGAACCAAGTCGTTTGTGGCGACAAGTGGCCGCGCGAGTGATGGCCGAAGAATTCCCCGACGTGAAATATGATGTCGTGTTGGTCGACGCGATGGCGATGCACTTGATCAATCGACCGAAAGATTTTGACGTTGTCGTGACCGGCAATATGTTTGGAGACATTTTGACCGACGAAGCGTCGATGTTGCCCGGATCGTTAGGCATGCTGCCGAGCGCATCGTTGGGCGACGGCGGACCCGGTTTGTACGAACCGATCCACGGATCGGCCCCCGATATCGCCGGCAAAGGAATCGCGAATCCGCTGGCGACGATCTTGGCCGCCGCAATGATGTTACGCCATTCGCTGGACATGAACACCGAAGCCGAAGCCATCGAAGCCGCAGTCCAACAAGTACTCGCTGACGGATTGCGGACAGCCGATATCGCCCACGGTGGCCAATCGACCGGAACCGAAGCCATGGGCAGCGCCGTTGTCCAGCGTCTGGGTGCTGGCCAAGCGTAGACGAGATAACCCCGGCGATAATTTAAATGCCAAAGTAGCGCGGACAACTAAGAACCTGCCCGAAAGACTCTGCAGCGATAAACCACATGAATCAATTGGCCACCACTCTCCAAGCGGCAACGGTGACGATCGTCACCAATACCGAATGGCTGAGCGCCAATACTTACATCCTGTTGGTCGTGATTGTCCTGGCACTGGGGATCGCATCGCTGGTCGGATTTTTGCTTTCGCGACGCGAAAAACTGGGCGTCAAATCCGCGATCTTGCATCGTTTCAACCACAAATTACGCGTGTGGTGGATGATGGCTGCGATCTTTGTGATCGGATTTCTCTTTCACCGCATCGGTGTCGTCGTGCTATTCGGGTTGGTGTCGTTTTGGGCGCTGCGAGAATTCATCACCATGACGCCCACGCGGCGCGG
>CAZZDZ010000257.1:6797-9440 GCA_964652675.1 uncultured Pirellulaceae bacterium | reverse complement strand
CAATCAAGCACGCTGTGATAAAGCAAATGACCAAACATAATCGATTCATCGCAATGCCCTGCGGTTCAAGTAAGTTTTTGCCAAAGTAGCCATCGATCTCTCAGCGAAGACAGATTGAGATCACGGGAGGACGTGTCGATTGGAATATTGTTGGTACGATCCATAGGGATTCAATTGGGTGCCACAAAGTCGGGCTGCGTCGCTCGGAGATCGACGGCTACTTTGGTCTTTTTCTTGCCAACTCGCTGTCTCGGTAGCCCGCTCGGCAAGCCTTGGCGTTGATCGGGACGCCGGGATCATCGAACGACTTGGTGTACAGTTTCCAATCACTCCAGCCGTCATGCGTTTCGATTTGATAAACGATCGACGCACCGTCAGTTGCACAATCCATCGCAAGTCGGTCTCTGATCAATCGGATCGTGGGCGCTTCGGCGCGCGGAGCCTTGCCGCCGGGTTTCATCTCTTCCATCATCACCGCTTCGGGAATCAAGCCCATGTCGCCGATGTCTTCTTGCCAATTTTCGGTCGACCTTCGCATCCGCGCCAATCGATCCGCGTACTGTGGCAGTTCGGCCAAGTTGGTTAATTCCCAAGGATCTTTTTCGGTGTCGTAAAGTTCTTCGATTGGTTTTGTAGCGGCGAACCAATTTTTTTGTCCACCCGTCAACTTGCCTTCCGCGTTTAACCGTCGCCAATCTCGCATCGTTGGCATCGCGTCCATGTAGTCCAAACGCTGCGCGTAAGTTTTCTCAGGTTCATAGTTGCGAATGTACTTCCAACGACGATCCCTTGCCGCTCTCTGTAACTCGTAAACTTCGTCCATGCGATCCCGATGAAAAAACAAATAGGATGGCTCGGGTGCAGTTGCGTCGCCGATCAAAACCCGGCCATGCATGTAACTTGGCACTTCCGAACCCGCGACACTTAACATCGTTGGTGGTAAATCCATCGTGCTGACCAAATCTTCGCGAACGCTGCCAGCTTTTAATTTGTCTGGCCATCGCATGATCACGGGAACCAAAGTACCCGTGTCGTAGATCCAGCGCTTGCCACGCGGAAGCCCCATCCCGTGATCGCTCCAGAAAACAACCAGCGTGTCGTCAGCCAATCCGTCGTCTTCCAATTTCTTTAACAAGTCGCCGGCCATTTTGTCCATCAACGTGATGTTGTCGTGGTACCACGCCCAGTCTTTGCGGGCCGCCGGTGTCTTGGGGAAATAAGCGGGCAACGTGTCAGCGCATTTGTCAGGGTCGTGTTTGTTTTCGGCGCCGATCGTTTTGATGACTTGGGCATGACGTGTTTCGCCGTGCCGGACTTGGCTCTCGTGACACACGGTAAAGTTGACGACGCTAAAAAATGGTTGCTTTGGATTGGGCCGTTCTCGCCAGTCTTTGTGATTTTTGCCGTTGCGATCCCACATGCTGGCGGTCGATTCGAATTGGTAATCCGTCTTGGAGCGGTTGGTGCAAAAGTAGCCGGCCGCCCGCAATCGTTCGGAAAACGCTTTCACATCCGGTGGTGGGATGATGCGGTTGCGCATGTGTTGCGATCCGATCGAAGGCGGATACATCCCCGTGATCACGCCGCTGCGAACGACCGCGCAGACGCCAGCGGGAGTAAAAGCGCGTGTGAACCGAACACCATCTTTGGCCAACTGATCCAAGTTCGGTGTGATCGCGTGCGGGTCACCGTAGCAACCCAAGTTGGGCGAGATGTCTTCGCAAGAGATCCACAATATGTTTGGCCGGTCATCTGCGATGGTCACGGAACCAACGAAGGCCAAAAAAGTGAAACAAGCGACTGCAAGTGTGCGTGACATGGTTTGTTTTCAAAAACGAATGATGTTGAAAGAAAGCGTTGTGACGCTGCAGCGTCTATTCACCAAGGTCTACTCACCACGGATTTTGCGAAGTGCATTGTTCGCTGCGCCACCGATGTGATAGTCGCCACCTTTTGTGCCGGGTTTGTGTTTTTCAAACGCGGCTTGGAGTGGTTTGATGGCGGCTTTGGCTTCGGCGCCCAACATGCCGATCAGTTCTGCAGCGCTACAAGCGGTGCCACGATCGGGATAGGACAACGTGTCGGTTAGAACACCAAGTCGTTCGTCGATCTTGCCCGCTTTGCATAGCGCAAACGATCCAGCCATTCGCAGGGCAAGCGAATCTTTGTTGTCAGCCAATGCAGTGAGTTTCTCAGTGGCGGCTTTTAACGGTTCGCCGCCGATCCGACCTAGATGGACAGCAGCTGTGTAGGCGACCGCGCGATCTTCGTTATCAAGCGCCTTGGTCAGTGCTTCGCCAGCACTCACGCCAAACGCGCCCAGTGATTTCGCGGCCCGCAAGCGAACGATCCGATTGGTGTCGGCTAACTGTTGCTGGTAGTCGGCGATGCTGCGACCAGCGATCAAGGCCGGTGCGGTTTTGGATGCCTCGGTGCCGGTTTGTGCTGCAGGGGGTTGCCCAAATGCAGGTGACAACGTGGCAAGGGACAATAACGTGATCGAAAGCATCGAAAAAAGCAGAATGGGCATCTTCATCGGATAAAGCTGCTGGCTATTGAGACGGCTGGAATCGGGTTGACCATGACACGGCGACTTTCACAAGGAACCTACGACGTGGCGACTATGACACGGTGACTATGACA
>CAZZDZ010000257.1:0-6697 GCA_964652675.1 uncultured Pirellulaceae bacterium | reverse complement strand
TGGCCCAAGCGTCCGTAACCACACTTCGACGCTCGCCAAGCTGAATTGTAAGTCTACACCAATACCAAGATAGAGATTGATAATGAAGGTCGCTACTTTCGACACCACCAAAGGCATCATTCGCATCGAGCTGTTTGCAGAACAAACACCCAAGACGGTCGAGAACTTCGAAACCCTGTGCGGCAAGGAATATTACGATGGCCTGACATTCCACCGCGTGATCGCAGATTTCATGATCCAAGGCGGATGCCCTGATGGAAACGGCACCGGCGGGCCCGGCTACAAGTTCGAAGACGAGTTTCATCCAGACCTACGTCACGACGGACCAGGCGTTTTGTCCATGGCTAACTCGGGCCCCAACTCCAACGGTTCGCAGTTTTTCATCACGCACGGTGCCACACCGCACTTGGATGGCAAGCACAGCGTGTTTGGCAAAGTGATTGAAGGTCAGGATGTCGTCGACAAAATCGAAAAAGATGACATCATGACGACCGTGAAAGTCACCGAAGAGTAGACGGAAAATAAACCTCTTAGCCAATCGTGATTCGAACATGCGTCACCTGATTCTCTTTCTCGTAGCTTTCGCCGTTGCCAACCACCATGGTTTGTTGGCAGAAAATAGTTTGTTGGCAGAAAACTTGCCTCTTTATGTTGGCACCGCAAGCGATGGAATCTACCTGACGCAGTTCGACACGGACAAAGGAACCCTGACCGATCCTGTTCGTGTTGCCACGACACAGCGGCCGACGTTCATCTGGATTCATCGCGACACGCTGTACAGCATTTGTGAACTCAAACGCAGTACGAAAAGCAACGCGGACGGTGCAGCCCTTGTTGCTTGGTCAATCGAAGCCGACGGCAGCCTGAAACAAATAAGTAAACAGGACGCGACCGGTGACGGACCGTGTTTTGTGTCGGTCAGCGAAAACGGCAAATGGGCGGCTATCGCCAACTACGGCGGTGGCAGTGCGGCACTGTTTCCTATCAAACCGGACGGAGCCATCGGACCAGCGAGTGGTAGCGTCCAACATGTTGGTTCCAGCGTGAATCAACGTCGCCAAGGTGAACCGCATGCTCACAGCAGTCGCTTTGACCCAACAGGTCGTCGCGTTGCAGTAGCGGACTTGGGAACCGACAAAGTCAATTTGTATGACATCACTGAATCGGGTTCACTGAGGCCCAGCACACCGGCGGCGATCGATATGCCAAAGGGCAGCGGACCACGACATTTCGTTTTTTCACCTGACGAAAAATACGTTCTGGTGTTGGGCGAATTGGACGGAACGATCACGTCGTTTCGATACGCCCCGCCAACCATTACCCTGATCGAGACCATCAGCACGATGGCGGACGGCACGCCGAAAGACGCCCCGTGTGCTTCGGCAGAAATTTTGTTTCATCCCAATGGTAAGTGGGTTTATGCGACCAATCGTGGGCCAAGCGAGATCGCGGTTTTTGACTATGACGCGACAACCGCCAAACTGAAACGAACGTCGGCGATCCCCAGCGGCGGCAAGCACCCGCGGAACTTTCGCATTTCGCCCGACGGTCGATTTCTTTTGTGTGCCAACCAACAGACAGACAACATCGTGGTGTTTGCAATCGACCAGGCAACCGGCGCGCTTAGCAAGAGCACAGAGCTTGCGGTCGACAAACCGATGTGCCTGAAATTTTTGTCCGAATAAACATCGCCCGTCACCCATGTCGCCAGCAGCCAAACGACTGATTAAAAACTGGGCCGCCGGCGCAGTCGTTGGCACACTGTTGATCGCGGTTACATCGCCGCTGTTTGTGCGTAGTTATCTGCCCGATCAATTCGACGAGGCACGGCAAGTTTCTGTGCCCAGTCCGAATGCCAACTATCGCTGGCGCAGCGAAGGTTACGCGACAACGCGCATCGGGCCACACGGCATGCCCGGTCGCAGGGAATTGCCGGATGAAACGCTGACGCGAATTGCACTGTGGGGTGACTCGCAAGCCGAAGGCGTTTGTGTGGCCGATGACGAAAAGTTGTTTGCCAAATTGAACGTTCCCAATCGCGCCGCTGTGCTGCCACTAGCTCGCAGCGGTGATGATTTACATGATTGGCTGAAACAGATACCTGCGGTAGAAAAAAACTTGGGCGTTGATGCTCACGTATTGCTAATCGTTGACTTGTCAGATTTGCACTCGGCCCAGGCTGATGACAGCCACGAAATGCCCAGTGCAGCCACCCATGATTTTCAGTCCTCGATCGCAAAATACATGCCAGCGTTTGCGATTCAAGGCGTTCGTAATTTGATGACCGACAATACGGGGAACGCTCGTCAGTTGCGATTCGGCGTCGGTCCCGTTACATCGTTTTGTGCTGTGCCTGTCGATGAAAAAGATGTTCAGGGAGTACAGCAGAGAGAACTCATAGACTGGGACCAACCGCTGGGTTTACTACGCGGCGCGACCCGCAAACCGATCGCGATCGTTTACGCGCCCAAGTCGATCGCTGCCAAACAAGACAGCGACCTGCCGCCCAGCATAGGTGAGATACTGCGCGACACCGATCAAATGGAAATCGGGCGACTGGCGAGCTCCGCGTCCAGTCATCGGATCATCTTTCACGACGCAAGCGAAGCTTTGGCACGGCTCGCAAAAAATGGCACGCCGCCACACGGATTTCATAATGGCCAAATCGGCCAAGGCCACTTCAACGCGGCGGGTTACCAAGCGATTGCGGGCGAGATCAAGCCGATCGTTGCGAACATCGTCGAACCACAGGAATAGTCTGCCGTGTGGTTCACTCAACTGGAATTTCCGATCTTCTTTCTGGTCGTGTTGGCTGCGACTTGGATGGTGTCGACGCGGGCCAGCCGCAATGCAATTCTTTTGATCGCCAGTTATTACTTCTACGCCTACTGGGACATTCGGTTTTGCTCTTTGTTGGCGTTGTCGACCGTGGTCGATTTTGCGGTCGCCAAGAGTATTGACGAGTCCAACGATAAAGCGATTCGACGACGTTGGTTGATGCTCAGCCTAGTCGTCAATTTAGGCATGCTGGGCTTTTTCAAGTACTGCGATTTCTTTATCGATTCGGCGCGACCGATTTTGCAAGCTTTGGGCCTAAGTGGTGAAACGTTGGGGATCATTTTGCCCGTTGGCATTTCGTTCTTTACGTTTCAAACGCTCAGCTACACGATTGATGTTTACCGTGGAAAACTAAAGCCGACTGAGAGCTTTCTTGATTTTGCGTTGTTCGTTGCGTTCTTTCCGCAGTTGGTGGCAGGACCCATTGTCCGCGCCCGCGAATTGCTGCCACAGTTGGCCAGCGTTCCGAAATTTTCTAAGCGAAGGATGTACGGCGGCGCACAGATGTTCTTGCGCGGTGCGGTGAAGAAAATTCTGTTGGCCGATCGACTCGGTGAAATGGTCGACATCGTCTTTGCGGACCCCGACCTCTATAGCGGCGTGACCATTTGGATCGCCGTTCTCGCCTACACCGGACAGATTTACTATGACTTTAGCGGCTACAGCGACATGGCGATCGGTGCCGCGAAGATGCTTGGCTATCGGTTCCCCGCGAACTTTCGGCATCCCTATTTGGCAACATCGATGGCCGAATTTTGGCATCGTTGGCATATCACGCTGTCGCGTTGGTTGCGCGATTACCTTTACATCTCATTGGGTGGCAATCGGGTCAGCCAATTCGTTACGTATCGCAACTTGATCATCACGATGGCACTTGGTGGGCTTTGGCACGGGGCGGCTTGGACGTTTTTAATTTGGGGATTGTGGCATGGCGGGGCATTGGCGGTTGAACGAGCGGGTAAATTATCCGGTCAAGTTCCCAAGTGGTTGGGATGGTTCGCTACGATGCTGGTTGTTGTGGTCGGCTGGGTGTTTTTCAGATGTCGCGGTGATTTGGGTCAAGCATTTGCGATGCTCGGTCAGATGGTCACATTCAGCGAAGGGATCAGTTGGTACCCACCGTTGGCGATCGCAGCGCTTTTGATTTTGGTGGCCGAACATGCCGCTTGGCGGACCAAACTACGCAAGGCCATGCGTTTACCAGCGAGCGCCTGGTATTCGCCGATCGCGACGACGATGATGATTTGGGCGCTGTTGATCTACGCACCACGTGGATTTCAGCCGTTCGTGTATTTTCAGTTTTGAATGACCTCAGCAGAGTAGATTCTTGTTTGACGATTTTGAATATCGATCCACACGCGCTTACTTGCCACTGTTCATTGTTGGCGGTTTGTTAATCGCGTTTTTGACCGGGCGTCTGACGCCCATCCATGTTCCAGACACGCATAGCTATTTGGAATACCCGTTTGGGTCGCTCACTGGTATCGGCGAAGCGATTCGTACGCCCGGGTATCCGATTTGGTTGTTGTTTTTCAAATTTACCTTTGGCTTAAAATTCGTCCCGGCAGCGCAAGTGGTTGTGCATAGCATCGCTGCTTGGGCGATGTTTCGCGAATTGATTCGATGGGGCATGGGGCGGACGCATGCGTCGATCGTTGGTTTCACGATCGCCATTGGGTGTACCGCGACGGACAACATTTCAACGATTTCCAGTGACGCGCTAGCAGCATCGGTCGGCGTGATGACGGTGACTTGTTTGTTGCGTTGGATACGGCGCGGCGAATCGCGTTGGTCGGTGATCTTGCTGTCAGTGGTCGCGATCATGCTACGGCCGGCCTATTTGTTTTTGATTCCATGGTTGTTCGTTGCCACACTTTTGCTGCGCAAGTTGGTAGACGGAACTTGGCGCGGGGCCATCTGGCCAGCAATACAAATGTCTGGCCTTTTATTGATACCGCTGTTCGGCTGGATGTTCTTTCGATTCGCTGCGGTGGGTGATTTCGGTATGTTGCCGTTTGGGCATCAAAATTTGGGCGGCATCTTGGTTCAGCTTTTAAACGACGACGAACTACAGGCGTTGCCTGGTGCAAGCGGCGAAGTAGGATCGGCGGTTGTCCAATACAAGACTCAATACGACGCGGATGTTGGTTTTGCGAAAGGCGATTTTGGCGCGACGATGACGATCGATAGTCGCTGGGACAACATGACCTACCACGTCCTTATCCCAGCGGCCAAAAGCGTCGCGGTGAATCAGAAAAACACGACCGTTCACCGGACGATTGCCGATATGAACAAAACGATCGTCAAACAATATCCAATGCGGTATATGAAATGGCTGGCCAAAGCGGCACGCCGTGGCGCCTGGGCGATCGCAGCGAACATCGTGATGCATCCGGTTTTTCTAGCCGCGATTGCCGGGTCAATCCTGTTACTCATTGCCCGTGCGGTGGGCAGCGGTTTTTCGGTCGAATCATATGCTGATTCGATTTCGCTGCGCGCGTTGACGATCGTAACGTTCACCTATCTGGTGACAAAGCTAGGCTTTGTCGTCTTAACCAGCCCGGCGATTGGGAGATTCAGCGACGCTGCAGCGATCTTCTTGCCAGGTTGGATCGCGGTTGTGTTTCTTAGTTGGTACCTGGCGCCACCGGAGTAGAAACTGTTGGCGGTGCCGAAAGAGAGAGTTTTTTAAAACGGTTCGTCTTCTTCGTCCTCCCAAACGGGACAATTGTGCTGGGCACTCAGTTTTGCGCCTGCAAACAGTTCCTCGCAATCACAACAAAACAGTTGGCCGCAATCAAAGCATCTTCCGATACAGGGGTCGTCGATTTCAGGGTCATTCTCGCAGTTACCCGTATTGTCACTTTCACACTTGGGGCACTCGCCAACCATCAATCGATTGACAAAGTCTTCGCCGGTTTCACATTCCAGTGCCATTTGGCGCATTTCGTTCATGAGCGACGGATCCATTTCGCCCAACAATTCCATCAACATGGCGGCGTCTTCCTGAGTCGGTGCGTCCTCCACCGCCGCTTCGCAGTGCATGCATCGTGACGCGCCCTCAGGCAATTTTTTTTCACAACTCCAGCAAACCGAATCGTCAACCAAATGAAAGCTGGGCATCGTTTCGGGCTTATTTTGTTCTCGATATTTGCTGACCGCGGATTCCCATTTTGCAAGGTCTTCATCGCTGATCAAATGACGATTCTCGTCGCTGATCAACATTCCCGTTTCCTCAAAAGCAAAAACCAAAGCCGGATCGATACCCGTCGACTTCATCGCCTCCACGATACCGTGTTCGATGTGCTCAAGATGCTGATTAGGAAACAGAGGGTCTTCGGGCGTCAAGTCGTGCCCCAGTTCATCCGGCAGATCCTCCAAGTGATCATCGAACATAGCTGCCATTTCATCGGACATCGGAATCGATTTACGGATCGTTCCGACGTCGTCTTCTTCGTACTGGACGTTGTTTTTCAAGCAACATTGCTTGTACTTTCGTCCGCTTCCACAGGGGCACTTCGAATTACGTCCAACAGGCTGCGTCACGTTCTATTCTTAATAGTCTCGAGCGATGAATTGAAGGATGTTGCGATCCAGCACAAGACAAAGTTTAGTTCTGCGTCAAAGCCAAAAACAAGGGTTGGCGCCATTCAAGTCGACTGCGTCATCGCCAGTTCGTAGGGGTTATCTTGCATACAAAGTGGTAGAAGCACTTTCAAATTCGCAAAAAGTAATGAAAATGAGCGAGAACCACTTCTAGCCGCTGCAATAAAAGCCGTTACAATAGGCTCCCTTCCCACAAGGGCACCAGTGGCGCAACTGGATAGCGCATCGGTCTTCGGAACCGAGGGTTGGGGGT
>CAZZDZ010000256.1:4357-9446 GCA_964652675.1 uncultured Pirellulaceae bacterium | reverse complement strand
ACGACTTCCGCTACCCTGAGCTCTGGCTAGCACTCGGCAAGTAATTGCCAGGCATCGTTTGCGATGGCCAGTCCCTGTTCGCTGCGGCCGGGGATGCGAAAAATCAGTGGACCGCGAAATTCACAACGCTTCAGTGATTTCACTAGCAACGAAACGTCCAGTTGGACAAGTGAGCATGGCGGTTGCAGCGGATCACCTACGTAAACGCAACAAAGCGATTGAGAGTTGCGCGATAAACGTTCGCCAATCGGAATTTCGCCCCCCAGGATCATCTCGCTGACATCGGCTGCAAGTAATAAGGGGCCGTCGCAGCTGAGCCACTTTCTCAATCGCTCGAATTGAGACACTTTGGCGATCGTCTGTCCCGCAACTGGCCGCACACCCAAACGGACGTTGGACTGGGTCGCTCGATCAACCAGCAAATTCAATCGCGATGCCAATCTATCCAATAACGATTCGTCAGACTCACTTTCGGCATCGGCGTCTGCAATGGTGCCCGTCGCAAACGTGATCAAGTTGGATCCAGACCAGCCATGTTCGCTGACAACCTCGATCCACTTTTCGATCCATGCCTGGGCTTCGTTCGCTTCCGCTTCATCGCGACTGCTAAGACTGGGCCCCAGAGTGGTTCCTGGGCTGTGATAGAAACTGGCGTCGATGTCGAAGACCACTTGATGGTTCAATTGTTTGGCCGCGCTCATGAATTCCATGATTTGCGCAACAAACTGACGGCTGTTGGGATCCAATCCGCCAAGGCGTGGTCGAATCGCGATCGATTGAAAACCGATCTTGGCCAATTCGTTTGCCGCGGTGACTTCGTCGTGCAACAACAAGCTAATCGTGTGAAACCCAGGAGTCATGTGACACGCAACCGCATTGCCAAGACGATTGCTGGCACAACCAAAGCAAACGTGATCAATCCCCACATTTTGCCAGCCCCCAGAAAGGCAAACGAAGCTGCCAGAGGGATGATCGAAAGAATGCCAGCGCGAATCGCGTTTTGGATGTTCGTCGGTGTTGGTTCAACTTGCAGTCGCAGACCACGCAGCAAAGTCGGACAAGCGATCAAACCAATCAACAATGGAAATTGCTTATCAGGATTGATCCACCACTGAAAGTTCCCTTTTGCCATGCTGGGAGCAAAAGCCAGCAGTGCCAAACCAACCATCGTGACCAGATAGCCCGTCAGCAAGTTCGGGCTGCGCCCACCAACCGCTTCTTTGCGTGCCATTGTCGTAATGCCCATGATGTAAACCCCAAATCCCGCTGCGATGCCCAGCAGGTATTGGGGAAACAACGTGTCGCTGCCAGGAATGGGTAAACACGGAGCGGCACCAAGCAAGAAACTCAACACTCGGCAGCTGCCCATCGCGGCGGGAGCCAACAACGTTTTCTTTAACGGGCCGTCGTAGGCAACGATCATGATCGCCAACGCCAGCGCAATCGCACCAGGCAACCAAGTCGATGGGTGGGTTGTCGAAGGCAAATAACCGGACACAAACGCAAGCAAGATTCCGATCGCTAACAAACTCCAGCCAGCATTCTTGGCCGCCCCAAGAGAAATGTCGCCCGCAGGAATCGGTCTGGTTGGCCGTTCTTCGCGATCCCGATCAATGTCAAAGACATCATTCAGAATCATGCCAGCCCAATAGAGCGATACTCCAGAGAGAATAATGCAGACGAAACGCCCTATCGGCTGAGGTCCATAGGCAACCAACAGAAATGCGGCACCGACGTCGGCAAGAACGGTAAAAACGTTGGGCAACCGGACCAGTTGGGCCCAACTGCGCAAAGAAGACGAAGAGGATTGGGAAGACACGGACACGAATTCTTAGATGAGAGACGGGTTGGGGGAGCTATCAAAGAACTCCGTCGCCACTCAGTTTTAACATGTTTGGCGGTGTCTGAGATGCGGCCGACTTAACGTCTGATCTGTTTGCGTTGGGTTTCCGTCAATCGAATGTTGTAGCGCCGTAGATATCGCTCGGTTTCGTTGGTGAAATTCACCCGTGCATCCTGGTTTTCGTAGCGAAACCGCTCGACCGGAGGGGGCGTGATGGGCCGAATCGAATAAAGTTCGATCAGCGATACCAACCGACCTTCGCGGCGGACCACGTCGCTTGCTTGAGGGCTGGCAACCGGATCACTCCAAAATTCCATCCTGACCGGTAGTCCTTCGCCAAATCCCGTCTCTGGATCCGCGGCCGGGGAAATCGCGATTTTGACGTGCGTTGGGAATAACTCGGGCCATTTTTTGGCTCCCGATTCGCTTTGGATCCGCTCTCGAGCGTCATCACGAAGCGCTCCTGATATGACAAGTAGCTTTTCCCGTTTGCTAGTTCCCAACTGCAATGCATAGTCGCGTTGGATGGTATCGAGGATCTCCGTCCAAGCTCCGATCAGCAGTCGCACAGGGATATCTTCGGCGGGTTTGCCGCGATTGGCTTCGCGAACCCATTCGCTTAGACGACCAACATCCACGCGACGCAATGAAACGTTGTCGCTGATGATAGTACGTGTCCACGCAAGTCGGCCGTCACTGATTTGTTGCAGCGTGTGTTTTCCGTCGCCATCATGCATCGTTAGTTGCAAGTTAAACCGCCCCGTGCCCTGGCCGGCTTGTAGATAGGTGCCAACGCCAACGATCTCGCGACCAGCCGTCCAAACTCGCTGGCGGACTTTGGCGTCAAAGGCTGCGCCGTTGGCAATACGATTGATCACGTTGCGAATCAATACGGCTGCCTGCGCGGCGGATTGCTGAGTGGTCCGTTTCGGAGCAGCCTTTACTGCAGCCGAAGGTTGGCGAGGCCTGGGTGATGCAGCGGGCTGTCGCTGCGGAGCGATTGGCTGTGTGGTTGGTCTTGTTGTTGGTTGTTGCGTCGCTTTGGGTGCTGGCTGTTGAAAAGTTGGCGGTTGTCGAAAAGTAGGCGGTTGTCGAAAAGTAGCTGGCGGTCGCTGAGTGTGCGACGGCGCTGGCGGTTGCGAGATTGGCTCGGGCAAGCGCGAGGGTTTCTGTTCTGCTGGAAACCCTGTCGCTCTGTTGGTGAATGGCTGGGCATTGTCAGTTGCTGCCGATATGCGTTCGGCAAATTCTGCTGCTGACGTTTGTCCGGTTGGGCCAGTTGTCTGCGCAAAAGCAGTCATCAATCCGTTCGGGGACAACGCTAGCAACAAAACAGTCAACTTAAAGTGTGACAGCGCGCTGGCAAACCACGCGAAAACGAGTTTCACGCGACTCTGTTGGGTGGGTTGTCGGTAACGATCGGTCTTCATGTGCCGGTTATGCCGGTTTTTTCAAAGATGCGGCTTGTACATGCCGATGACTCACTACGGAGCCGGTTTGCTTAGCGAGCGGATCGTAGAGATTTGGCCCGTAACACGTCCAGTCAGATCGCTTCTGAAACAAAAACGTACATCCGATTACGCTTGAGACCTAACGCCCAACGTTGGGCACCACCGAAGGAACGGGGGAAAAGATGAAACGATTCATCACTCAATTGTCAATGTTGGCAGCCATAGCGGTTCTTGCCACTGGTTGTGCTCCGACACGACACAACTTGCCACCCGAACAGCACCTGAGGCATCCGGGTCCTGGTGTCGGAGGCCCTGGCCCCGGCGTTCTGGGAGCACCGCAGTACAATCCAGTGCCGCCGCACAGTGTTCCAATCGGAACACAAGGCCAGTTCCCAGGGGGAATACATGGGCAGTTCCCAGGGGGAATACATGGCCAGGTTCCAGCAGGAATTCATGGTCATCCAACTGGTTATCCCTTGGGATCAAACGATTCGTCTGAGCCTGCCGCCGCCAAAAAAGCTGCTGGCAGTGGTGTATTGCAAGCAAGTTACGAAAGCGATCCAAAAGACGCTGGTTCAGCTGTGCAACAGACCGGCGGATATCTTCCGATCGAAGGCGGCGTGATGGTTGGAACTCCATCCACCGCACAAGTCACATTCGGTCGCCCCGAAGGCATGCAAGTTCGTTACGACCAGAGCGGAAGCGGCGCGTTTGACAGCGAACCGTTGATCGTCCCTGCTCGACAGAACTTTCCCCAAGGCGGACTGTATCGCGTCAAGCTAACCAACATCCCAGGACGTGAAGGCGTCGAATTGTATCCAACAATCGAACTTGCCTACACCAATCCGCGCACCGGCGCTTACTTGGCACACAATTCAATTCCAATCCAATACACCGAAGAAGACTTTGACCAAGTTGTCACTGGCAACTTCGTGACCAAAGTCATCTATCTACCAGATCCCGATTTCCAAGGTCCAGCCTTGGCCGGCATCGACACCTTAGTCAGCACGCGACTTGATCCGGGCATCGACCCGATTGTCGAAGCAGACCGTCGCGGTTCGATCCTTGCGATCATCCGCCTGGGTGACAAAGACATCGAGATGGATGGTACAAGCGGAATCGCTGGTGGCGGCGGCTTCTTCAGCCCACCGATCGCTGGTCTGCCAGCCCCATTCGCTCCAGCGATGACCGAAGGCTGTGGTGGACCGTTTGAAGGCGGCGGCGGTGGCTCACCGACTCCACCACAACTACCTGGCATGGTCGCCGGCGTAAACGCACCCCACTACGGAATTCCAATCACGGGAACTCCGATCGGGTTGCCTGGACCACCACACATTCCATTGGGAGCACCAGCGAGTCTGACAAAGCATGTGATCAGAAACCACACGCCAACGCATATTCCTCGCCCAGTGGACAAGGTGAAGATCGATGTCCGTCACCAACCTGGCTACAGCTATCCAAACCCTGTTAGCCGAGTCCGGATTACGGAACAGAACATCCATCCTGGTGTTCCAGCAGGCCGCGGGATTTACCAACACCGAAGCCAGCAAGTGACTCCTCACAGTCGCCCCTAAAAGCCTCGACGTAAAGTGAGACTCGCCCACTGGTGGTGAATATGAATCAAGAAACGCGGCGTAGATCCAAATCATCTCGCCGCGTTTTTGCAGTCCTAGATTAAACAACAGTTTTCAAACACGATCGTCTCCTCCCCCAAATATTCGACGGCGTACCATCGGTGATCAATCTTCAGCAGCCCGTCTATTTCAGATCTAACTATTTCGGACTGACCCGTTTC
>CAZZDZ010000256.1:0-4257 GCA_964652675.1 uncultured Pirellulaceae bacterium | reverse complement strand
GTTTCAGATCGACTTGTTTAGGACCTGGATCCATTCGTTTGATGCGTATCATCGCTACGGCGCTGTTACTCGTTGCGACCTGGGCTGTCAGTGGAAATGCTCAACAAACATCCACGCTCCCAACAGGTGGATACCACCCGTTGCTTCGCGCAGACATGCCAGCCGGCGTGGTTGGCCAGAGTCGTTTGATCCAACCCGGACCGGTTGTTGGCTACTACCAGCCAGTCGTTTTCAACGGCCCTGATGGAACGCGTTTTATGTTGCCACTAGGCGACGTGGTGTCCGAAGGCGAAGAGAACTTGATGGCCGGTCTTCTGATTGGCAAGGTTTATCGGTTCCGAGTGACTGGGATCCCGCAGGCCGAAGGCGCAGAACTGTATCCGACCGTCGAACTGATCGATCGAACTTATCCGCCAGCCAACTTGGCGACGTCTTATCCCATTCCGATCACGCTTGACCAAGACGACTTGGAAGAGGCGCTGGCCGGAAAAATGGTGACTCGAGTCGTTTACTTAGAAGACCCACAAACAGCGATCGCGGTGTCGCAAGACCCACAGACATCCGGCGTGCTGGATGTTGGCGAAAAAGACGACGCGTTGCGAATCGCTGACAAGTTCGGTCGCCCAGTCGCCATCGTGCGACTTGGAACCGTTGCACCGCCAACCCAGCAGATGCTGCTTCCGCAATTCTATTTCGGATACCCAAGTTGGGCACCAATCTACCAAAGCGAACAGTAGTCGATCGATGAAGCGAAAATTTATCACCATTCAGACGATCGTCATTGGTTGCCTTTTCATGGCAGTGGGATGCAAGTCATCCGCGCCCAAGCACGATGGGTTTCAAATGCCCGGCGCGCCACGCATTTCCGAAATGCCTGGTGTGCCGCAGACGTCACAGATTCCCGGGACGCCCAACACGATGACGACTCCCGGAGCCCAATCATCGCCGCTGCCGCAATCTGGATTTGCGTCCGGCATTCAGAATCACCAAGCAGCCGTTGCCAGAGAACCATCTGGCGTCGTTCAAGCCAGCTACACAGACAATGCCGGTGTGGCGCAAACAGGTTGCACCGGATCATGCTGTTCGTCCAACGGTCGTCCAGCGACAGGCCGTTCAATCCTGCCAGGTGGTCCGATCTTAGTTGATAGCCACTTTGACAACAGGCAATTTGCCAACGACCGCGTCGCTAGTGGCCCCTTTGCGAATGGTCCTTTTGCCAATGGTCCCTTTCATTATGCTCCAGTTCGTCGAATCTTTGGTGCTGCGGCCAGCGCCGCGTGCGGATGCAATTCTTGCGGCGGCAACGGCGGAGACAGCTGCTCCAACGAAACGGCCGAGTGCATTCAAGGATACGCAGAAGTAACGCCAGCCGGATGGAACGCCTTCGGTGTCGATCCTCAAGAATTCATTTGCGATGGCGGCGACCATTCACCTCGTGCGTACCTCAACAAACAAGACAGAGTGGTCGGACTGCAACCCGAAGACACCGTCGTTCACTACACGACCGACGCAGGCGATATCCGAATTCAGCCCAGCAACCGCACCTGCGTTTACTCGCCCCGATTTTCGTCGGTCCGACAAGTCACCAATGCAGTTGCGGGTGCAAAGATCGTTGGACTTAACACAGTCGATCGACCGGTCGGTCCAGAACGAGTGGACTTGCAAGTACCCGGATTGGAAATGTGGGATTCCGCTGCACTTGCCCACGCCGATGTTGCCAAACGGATCGACGCGATTCGCGACCGCAACCGAGGTGTGCCAGTGGAAGGCGACGTGACCCCTGTCCAAAAAGAAAACGTCTTTCAATTGTTGACCGCCTTGTCGGCCCTCCAGACCAGCGAGTTGCTAGAAGATCAGCTCGCTTTGATCAGCGAAGCGGCATTGGCAGCGGTGGATTGGACGACCGAAGAATCGCTTGAAGTCGCGATCGAGGACTTGAAAGCACCCGTGCTGATCCAAGACGTGAAAGTAGAAGGGTTCACGCTCTACGAATTCCCAGACGAAGGCCGTTTGCGTGTCGTCAAGATGGCCGACAAGCAACACGCTCAGTCTGGCGAAGAAGTTGGTTTTGCAATCCGCGTACAAAATGCAGGCGACAGTCCAGTCAACAACGTCGTCATTAACGACAACCTAATCTCACGATTGGCGTACGTCGAAGACAGCCAGAAAACGGACCGAGAAACCGAATTTAGCACGATCGAGAACACCAGTCGCTCCCATCGCTTGGAATGGAAGCTGAAAGAAGAATTGAAGGTAGGCGAAAGCCTGTTGATCGAATTCAAGTGCCGCGTTCGGTAGCCAAATAGGGTTTACCAGCACGCAGCGCCAGCAAGTGAATCTCCTGTTCATTGTGGCCGAACGCTCCGCGGTCGGAGCGCTGAGAATCGACCACGGAGCGATCGGCCACATTCGATCCGCCGAAAGTTTTGCTTTGCCCCTACCTCAGTCTTCTTTCTCTTCTCGTGTTAACTCAACTTCATGACCGGCTTCGGCCATAAGTTTCTCGATCGCTTTGTCGAGATCTTCACCTCGCTCGTCCTTGTAGCGAATGATGCCTTTTGCGTCGATCAGATAGGTGGTAGGCCAACTATCGATGTTCCATTTCACTGCGATCGGCCCGAAGGTTCCGTTTTCACCGTTCCAAAAACTGCGCCAATTGATTTTCAATTCTTCAACCGCTTTACGCGCGTCTTCAATTTCACCGTCGCTATTGACGCCAATCAGAGCAAATGGCTTGTCAGATAGTTGTTTTACGAGCGACCGCTCGTGTGGGATCAAGGCCCGGCAAGGGCCTCACCACTGCCCCCAAAAGCTGATCATCACCACCTTGCCTTGGTAGTCACTCAATTTAAAGTCGACACCGTCTAAATCAGATCCAGCAATCTCCAGAACTGGTTTGCCAACTACCAACTGCTTGGCAAATTCAATTCCCTCTAATCGCTTCGAAAAAGGCACATCTACCAAGTCGGTAAATTCTCCATACTCTGTCTTGATTGACTTAGAGAGGGATTCGATCTCGGCCTGTAGCGACTCTGCGTCTTTGCCTTCTGCCGTTTCAGCTTTTGTTATCAGCAGTTCTAGAAGCGAAAAAGACGTGGTCGCTTTGACTGATTTTACATCCGAAGCCTCCAGTACTTGGCGAAGGAGCGGTTCCGCTTTTTCAGGCTCCAGATTCCAACCAATCCTGGGGACATATTTTTTCAGTATCTCTGATTCGATGTGATGATCAATCAAAAGCTGGCTCATCTTCTCGGCATCCCTTCTGCCTCGATTTCCGTGCCACCACCAACTCAGGATTTTTTCAGCATCCTCTGCCGTACTTTCGGCGACGAGCTTTGAAAGCAGTGGATGATAAACCACAACCGTTGGTATCGTTTTGGCCACTTTCCCTTTGTCTTTTGCAGCTGCCGCTCGATATCGTTTGGAGTAATCACGCATTGCAAGAGCGAAGTGCCGCTTGAACTCATCAAAAGTCCGCAACTCCTTCGGGCTCAATTCGCTAACATCTCGATTCGGAGAGTCATCTTGAGCCGCGGCGCTGGGTACTAATAGGCAAACAAGCAGTAACGCTTGAAGGCAAGGCAATCGTCGTTTCATAAAAACCAGTCTTTTCTTAATTCAAAGGGTTGCAAGAGGTGCGCGCGTTCATTCCTTTTCCTGCGTCTTCTTCTCTTTGGCTGCCGCTTCTTGCATTGCCTCTCTCTGCCACGAAGTTACGTCAGACAGCTTTGGCATGGTACCTTCCTTGACTGTTTTTACAAAGCGCTTGAAAGCGATCGTGCGGAATTCGCTTGCTCCTGCTTTGTGGTTGATCGCGGCTTGTAGGCCTTTTTCGGCGTTGACAAGGGCGTTTTCCTTGTCGCCGGTCCGCCAGTTAAGGATCGCTAGTTTCGCAAAATGGGTTGGGCCAATCCTGTCCCCTCCGTCCGTGATGTATTGAGCGTAGGGGACGGTAAAGGCTTTGGTGAAATTCATCGGGTAGGCGTCCGCAGCGCTGCGAACGATCAAACTGCTAGACATCGCCAGGAAGGAATTTTTAGAACTGCTCGAGGGCATTTCGTTAAGAGCTGCCAGTGCTGCCGGCCAGTCTTTGCGCACCATAAGCAGTTCAAGCTTCCATACCGCCAAATCGGGATATCCAGGATCAAGCTTCTCTACTTCGTTGATTTTCGCCGCCATCTGCTCTGCATTCCTGCTGCGTTTTGCAGAATAGATTTCCCGGGAAAGTTTGTCCGTTTTATCGCGAGCATCGAAGGC
>CAZZDZ010000255.1:8279-9458 GCA_964652675.1 uncultured Pirellulaceae bacterium | reverse complement strand
AACAACAAATGCAAAAGGGCGGAGCCCGACACAATGTGTCGGGCTCCGCCCTTTTATTCCGAATTCGGGTTCAATCTGGTGGCTGACGCCACCAGCTAGGATTGTGTCGGCCTCCGGCCTAAAAAATCCCAGCGTTAGAGGGAGAGTGATTAAAAGGCCGCACGGTCTCTGCGCGTTTGAGGACGAAGAAGAAACGGAACACCAAACGAACGCTGTCGGGTTACTTTTGTCGGGCGCGTCAAGAGTGCTCGACCTACTTTGAAAAAAGTGAGTTGCCCGTGTCTCAAGGATTAAGCAGCTTTCGCCCGAACCCGCCTGGCGCCTTAGCGGCTTCTTCGCACAACATGCGAATGACACCGTGCTGTGATGCGTTTGCTTGTAATGACCAAAGTGCAGCTCCCTTGTTGGCCAAGTGGATTTTTAGATCGTCGTCCATCGCATCAAACACTTTTACGCAAGAACTGTTTTTGTCTTTGATGCCGAGCCAAAGAAAAAGATCCGTGTCACCTTGCGTCATGACTTCCCAAGGAAGCTCCGCGGAGCGTTTTCCAATCCCGATACCAACTTGCTGAAGTTCGCTGTGCTCTGATTCGCTAAGCTGAAATTCTGTTGATTGATCCGCTAGCTGCTGCTCTAAGAATGTGCGTGTTTGATCGTCTCGATCTAGCACTGAAACGATTTTTTGCACGACCTCCGTTTTTCCCGTCACCAGAAACTCGCCCCAACACAGATCCATTTCGCCGGGCGACTGGATTGAATCTGGCAGGTATTTTGCATCGCGGATTTCTTGCGGCGGATCGATGGTCAAATCGATCGCCTTTCGTAGCGCGCCAGTCGCAGCGGGCTGTTGTTCTCGCAACAACTCCAAAGCAGCGGGGTAAACCTCTGCGATCCGAACGAACATCAGCATGATCGTCGGATTCTGATTGAACAACTCATTACCTACGGCATGACGTAGAGCCATCCAAACCGACGTCGGATCAAAACGACGATAGATCCCCGACGCAACTTCAGAGAATTTCAACGCCTCCAGATCAGAATCGGAAACGTCGTTTGAAGGAGAATTGTCAACCACAGAGCAGCTTTAGAAATACGCAAATTGATTCGCAAAAGGTACGTATTGTAGACATCACATGATCATTTCGTCGACCTTGTGCCTTTGAGACACTGAGTATGCGT
>CAZZDZ010000255.1:0-8179 GCA_964652675.1 uncultured Pirellulaceae bacterium | reverse complement strand
TGCGTGCTGGTAAAACCGTTACATGGTTCGCCCACCGTCCAAGACCAGCAGTTGCCCTGTTGTGTGTTGCGTTTGTGTTGCAAGATAGAAAACCGTGTCAGCGACATCATTGGGATGAACCGGACGCGGAAGCGGCCAGTCTGCCGCCAGTTCCTGGATTTCTTCGTCCGTCATCGACTCGCGCAACCATCGGCTATCAACTGGCCCAGGTAAAACCGCATTCACGCGGATCGCTGGCGCGAGCGTTCGGGCAAGTGTTTTGGTCAGTGTATTTATCGCGCCTTTGCTGGCCGAATACGCGATCGACGAACCGTTTCCTGAAATCCCTGCCACGGAACTGACGTTTACGATCGCGCCACCGTTTTCACGCAACAAAGCCACGGCGGCTCGCGAACAGAAAAAGGATCCTTTGACGTTGACCGCAAAAATACGATCCCACTTGTCTTCGGTCATCGCGTCCAGATCACGTTCGTCGATGAAGTTCGTCGTTGCGGCGTTGTTGACCAACACATCAAGTCGACCGAAATGGTCGTTTACGGTAGCGATAAGATTGGCAACTTGGTCCGCTTGGCTGACATCGGCTTGGACCGCAATCGCATCGGCACCTTCGTCTTGTAGCGACTGCTTGGTTTCACGTGCTTCGGTTTCGCTGCGTGAATAGTTGATCGCGACATCGAATCCGTGACGCGCAAATTGCAGCGCACAGGCACGTCCAATCCCGGTTGCTCCGCCCGTAACGAGAGCAACTTTTCGGTCAGCGTTTGCCATTCGATTCACCAATCAACAATGCAGCCAGCAAGGAAGCCTCACATCAACGACTACTTAGACGCTTTGGAAACCAAGTACGTATCAAACACGCGAACTTTGGCGATCAGTCCCTTGTTGATCGCTTTAAACTCTTCGTGTTTGGGGTGGTCATTGTAAGTATCGTGAGCTTTTCGGTTTGCGAACACGAAGTTCATCGACACATGAAATTCCCGATCGTTAACAGAACGATTCATGTCTTCGGCGATCTCGCCAGCCGAAAAATGCACAACGCCTTCGTGGCCGGACAGGTATTTGTCGATCCGGCCGAGCAAGGTCGCGCGATTTTCTGGCGTGTCGTCGTTAAGCGTGTAGAAAACAAGGTGTGCAACCTGAGCTTTCATGTTCGGCTCTGCCTTTTTGTCGTCAGCGTTAACTGACATCAAAGCAATCAGAGAGCAAACAGCAACGGCGGCGATTAAAACAGGGACGCGTTTCATCTTGGATTCCATGGTTGTGTGATTGGTAAACAAAGTTTTTCAGCGACAGGCAAACTTAATACCCATCTCACCATTTGACCACATTGTCTATTCGGTCGGACGTCTTTCGCGGCTGCGTTGTCGAACGTATCCGACCAGCGCGACGACGCCAAACACCAGCATCATTCCCACAACGCCTGCCATCCACTGTTCGGTGACGGACGGCGGTTCCTGGGCAATTAGTTTTAATATCACGTGACGGACCTTTTACGATTTAGGCGGGTTCTTTTTTGACAAAATGGCTGACAGCACCGTCCCGAAAACCAAGATCGCAAGGATCAGGCCGGCACTGTTTAGAAAAATATTCCAGAACATACTTCGTCTTCCTTATTAAATGGTTTAGCTGGAAACTCTGGCCTGATACTCATCGGAACGGAAGTAACCTTCTTTTCCGCTCATCAATGCCGTACTGGCGATGCCCACTATCAGAGTGACCGCCAAGGTTACATAGGCGTTGAAGTCACCTGGTTTTTCATTGATACCACACATGGATGGTAGCGATGTGAACGACCACAGCGAGTTGACGATCCAGGCGGATGCCAACGTTAGAAAAGCAGCAGGCGTGCTACGTTTCCACATGAACCCAAAGATCACAATCCAGAACACGGGAATCAACCAAGAGAACAGCCACGTGATCGCCGCGAGAATGGGCGGCAAGGAAGCGGCAATGAACATTGCGACGACCGACAAGAAGATAATCGCGACACGAGTGACGTTTGCGACCTCTTTGTCATTTGCATCGGGACGGAACAAGTTCTTGTAGATATTCATACTGAAAATCGTTGCGGGCGCCAGCGATGTCATGGCAAAAGTCGACAGAATCGCGGCCAAAAACGATGCCAGTAACAACGTCGATAACCAACCTGGCAGCACACCGACAAGCATATTCATCGCCGCGGTTTTTCCGTCACCCCCCACCGCAACCCCAAAGTCCGGGTGCGCCTTGGCTGTTAATCCTAACACCACCACGAACACTCCAAAGAGTCCATTGACCGGAGCGGCGATCCAAAGTGCTTTGCGTATAGACGCTTCGCTCTTTGCAGACATCGCAGGCTGCAACAACATCTGACTGATACCTTGGCTAAACACCACCGCTACGGTGACGCCCAACGCAAATGTCATCAGGATCCCTCGCGTCCCGAAAATGCTAAGCATGAAAGATTGGTCGACAAGGTTGTAGGATTTTCCATCTGCACCCACTTCGACGTTCGGTCCTGGTGCCGGCGCAGTTTCGCCCTCTGCTAGCTTGATTTCCTCCTTGACCGGAGTCTCGTAGTACTTTGCCACGCTGTCATAGTTCTTGCCCGGCAAAGAAGCGGCAACGAAGACCACCGCTAGGATGACACCGATGTAGAGCACGACGGCGTTGATCAAGTTGATCCAGCCGACTTCTTTCATGCCAGCGAGAACGACGTAAAAGATACCAATCACGCTGCCAACAATCGCAGCTTGCTGGATACTCCACTTTGTCATCGCCGCAATGACGATGCCAAGCCCTTGAGCTTCCAAGGTCAGGATTCCAAAGATGACGCCAGCCATCACGCAAGAAACAACCAGTTCAAGTTCTTTGCTGTAGAACTTTTGCAAAACCTGCGGGACGGTTGTCAAACCAAGACGGCGAAACCAAAGTCCCGTCGTGGTGCAAACGAGCACCAACAAGATCACGTGCGCGATGCTAAACCAGACCGCAGCCGCCCCCAATCCCCAGGCCATTTCAAAGACGCCCAGAATGTGAGCGGCTCCCAGCACGGTCAGTGCCAGTGTCACCGCCAACACGGGTGTGGGTAAGTCACGTCCGCCAAGTGCAAATTCACCTTCCGCGTGCTCTTTGCCTTGTCCTTTGCGATAAAGCCAGTATCCGATTCCGCCGATCACCAGCAGTTCGTACAACAGGACACCGGCGATCATGCCGTAATTCATAGAACATCTTTTGTATGGGGGGATTTTGGATGGGGCGTCGTGCGTCAATTGCAAGACGATACGTGCAATGCAACTGCGATTTCTGAAACCGCAGCCACATTGACTTGAAGATCCACTGCTCTAAGTAGCTGCCTGGAGAACACCGTCCAGCAAGGCGCGGAATTCGTCGTCAGTCAAAAGACCACGCTTGGCGATTCCCGCTTGCTTGACTTGCACCAACAACTCGGCAGCTTGTTCATCGTCGACGCCTTCGATCCCAAGCTCATTCAGCTTGTAAGCGATCGACGCTTTGCCGCTTTTTTTACCCAGGACAATGTCCCCCTGGCGACCCGTCAGCGATGGGTGAGTCCCGAACATCGCAAGCGGTTTTTCGACAACCAAGTTCACGCCGATTCCAGACTCGCGTGTAAAGTTGCGCGAACCAAACACCGGCTTGTTGTTAGCATACGGGATGCGACTCAAGTCAGCCAGCAACTGCCCCAGTTCGGGCAGCTTATCCAGTTTGTATTTCGACTTGCAGCCGTACAGTAACTCGAGGCCAAGAATCAATTCTTCGACGGCCGCGTTGCCGGTTCGTTCACCCAACCCGCCAACACAACTGTGAACACAGTTTGCTCCGACGGTGACCGCAGCCAGTTCGGTGGCGACCGCCATTCCAAAGTCGTTGTGAGTATGAATTTCGACGGGCACTCCGGTCAGGCTGTTAACCATTTTGACCATGTACTTGATTGCTTCGGGCGTCGCACAGCCCATCGTGTCGACCACTCCGATCGAATCAGGCTCGGCGACTTTCATGATGCCGTTTAGCAGGTTAGTCAAATCGTCTTCGCGAGCACGCGTCGTGTCGTAGGGAAAGAAGACCGCTTTGAGTCCTTTGTCTTTGGCGTAGTTAATGACATCGGCGCTCTTTGCCAAGACATTTTCCCAAGTCCAACCAAATTGGTAATGCAGCTTAGGAAATCCGATGGGTACTTCGATGATCACACCCTGAGCACCACACTCGACCGCTTTGTCGATGTCCGCGTTCATCGCACGAGCAAACGTGTAGATCTGTGCGTCCAGGCCCAAAGCAGAAATCTGCTTGATCGCTTCGGCATCTTGTGGCGAAACCGCTGGCATGCCGGCTTCGATTCGATCGATACCGACTTCATCCAACTTCTTCGCGATCGCCACTTTGTCTTCGACGGTAAAGACGACTCCTGGAGTCTGTTCGCCGTCACGCAAGGTCGCGTCGTGAATCTCCACTTTTTCTGGCAAATTCAGCTCGCCGACGACATCGGGATGAAAGTTGTAGGGGCTAACCCAGTATTGATCTTCTTTGTAGTGTGGTCCGGACTCGTTCATCGTTGCTCCAAATTGGAATTGTGTAGTTTGTTTTGTAAAAGAGGTTGTCTTGTGTGACGACTGATTGTTTACGCTTGGACTTTCAGGATTTTGTAGGGCGACTCCACATCCGTTTGTTTGTCCAGCACAAAGTCAAAGACAACGTCCAAGAACGGACAGTTGACCCCAAACTCTTTCGCGGTCTCGTCGCAATTGCTTTCCGCGAACTCGATCACCAAAGAATCTTTGACACCAAAAACAGCGTCGTCGTTGATCGATTTTTCACCGGTTGGATAAACGTGGGTGACCAACGTCCGGAATCCTTCCGCGTGAATCATAAAGTGGATGTGGGCCGGACGATGTGCTTCACGATTGCACTCGCGTAGAAACTCGCCGACAGGTCCGTCGGTGGGAACCGAGTAACCGGTTGGTTTGACCGTTTGAAACCAATAACGTCCCTGTTCGTCAGAAGTCAAAATGCCGCGCAAGTTGACTTCGGGTTGATTTTCGTCTTGTGAATCGTAAAGCCCAATGTCATCGGCTTGCCAAAACGTGATCTTGGCGCCCTGGACTGGATTGCCATCCAAGTCAGTGATTTTGCCTCGCACCAGCGTCGGTGTCGCACGCTCGAATTCTGGACCTTTGGCAACGCACGTTCCGTTTTCGATTTCTTCGGCGCTCGCGTGGAACGGACCGATCACGGTCGACTCCGTTGCGCCGGATGTAAACCGATGATTGATCGAATCGACCAGCATCGAAACGCCCAAGACGTCGGACATCAACATGTATTCTTGCCGCTGCCCGTCACATTTGTGTCCGGTGCGAGTCAAGAAATCAACGGCGTGCATCCATTCCGCTTCCGTCAGTTCCACGTCACCGATAAAGGCATGCAAGTGTTTCACAAGACTGGTGAGTACTAGCTGCGAACGTTCGTTGTCGCAATTTATCTTGCTGATGACTTGATCGGATAGTTTTTTTTCATCGTCATTAAGCATTTCTGAAAGCCTGGTCTGTAAAGTTCAAAAGGTTTGGGCGTTGTGTTTGGATTCGAAACTACTTTTTGCTTCGAATCAACGCGTGAATAGACGGGTGCGCAGCAATCACTTGATGCTGCAGGAAATAGGTTCGGTTGGATTGGATTTGATCTAAGTCGTAGACGTAGTTGACCATCATGCCCAAGGAATTTTTAAGGCCGTTTGGACTCTCGTCTGCCATCCAGTGGATCGCATGCAATTTGGCACCATTGCCAAGATGGAATCGAGCGACCGAGTCGACCGGACGACCTTCGATTTTGGCGGTCATCAAATAGTCGGCCAGCAAAACCATCAACGAGTCACGGTGATCGTCCAGCAGCGATGAATCGATTGGCTGTTGCGATCGCATCGTCGCCTGCAACATTTCAATGACAGGCGCGATCGATTCGTGTTCGTCAGGTGACTGTTGCCCAAGCCAACGACAGAATCCGGGCACCGGTGACAATGTCGAAAATGTTTGGATGCTCGGCAGATTCTTTTGCAACTCGTTGACAACTTGTTTGATCAGCAATCCGCCAAACGAAATCCCAAGCAGGCCACTCTGGCAACTGCTGATGCTGTAAAACATTGCGGTGTCTGCCGTAGTGGGATCGACCACTTCCGACTCTGGATCGATCAACGAAAGAATGTTCCCGGCGATTCCCTTGGTTAATGCGACTTCGACAAAAACCAATGGCTCTTCTTTCATCGATGGGTGAAAGAAAGCAAAACATCTGCGATCCGCCTGCAGTCGACGACGCAGGTCGTCCCAGTTACTGATTTGGTGAACGGCTTCGTATTCGGTCAGTTTTTCCAGCAAGCTGGCGGGTGATTTCCAATCGATTTGCCAAAGCTGCAAAAAGCCGCTGTTGAACCAAGACTGCAGCAAGTGTTTTAGGTCTTCTTCGACCGCTCGCAACGTGTTTCGAATCGGCAGCGAGAATCCCAACAAGTCTTGTCGCATTCGGATGAGGGTTTGCAAGCCATCTGAAGCCGTGTTGATACAGCGAAATAATTTTTGTCGAGGTGCTTCGATGACACGTGCGAGCGACTGTTGGTTTTTGAAATTTGGATCGGATTCGTAGTCTTTGGCTGCCTGAATAATCGCGGCAGGGTCGACCGCAAAATCGTTCTTCAGCATCATCATGAATTCCACTCGCTGAGAAGAACTTAATTGCGCGTACGCCTCTGTAATATCTGTCGCCAGCGCGATCGACGCAGGGTCTCGGTGCGCTCGCATTAGCTGGATGCAAAGCGCTTTGATCGCGCCCAAGGGGCAATCGTCGTTCGTCGCGTTTCCGGTTCCTGTTTGCATTGGTTCAGCAGCGTTGTTAAGCGTGTCGGCTAGCGGTCTCATTAAGAATCTCCTTTTCTTTCTGTTCGCTCTTATTGGTGGCGTCGACCGCCGGGTCCACGACCACCGCCATTAGGTCCGCCACCATGAGCTCCGCCGCCGACTGCGCCACCCGCTTTGTGCGATCGCCCATTCACCCGGCCCGCGGCAGGATCTGTCTCGCGAAAAACCTGGTACTGTTGGCGAATGGGAGTGCACGAGTTGTCAGCTTTGTTGCAAGCGACGTAGTTGACCGTCAGCGTCAGCGGTTGATTCTCGTTCCAGTTTTTGACGTCGACCAAGAACTCGCGTGGATCGCTGTCGGTTTCCACGCTTGGTCGGGCAGCTTGTCCGGTGGATGGGGTGATTTGAACACCATTTCCGGCGATTTCAAATGTCAGTGGTTGGGCCAAGTTGTTCCATTGGACCGGATAGATTGGATCGAGGTGAAACCCCAGATACAGTTGTCCGCTACCGGTTCGCGACAGTTGCTGATTGACTTCTGGACGCATCTTGGCGTACCAAGCAAGATCCGATTTCATCGATTGAAACTTCACCGGAACCGCCATGCCTTGGACGCTCACACGCTCCAGTAGACCTTGTCGATTGCCTTCGGTAACACGTTCGATTTCTGGCAGGCCAAGTTGTTCGATAGAAGTTGTTTGAGCGGAGGGGCCGACGAGTTTTTCTAGCTGCGCTCGCAAGGATGTTCCGCGCGTCCAGGGTTCACGATGAACAACGGTCCCGTCTGGGGCAAAAATGAATTCGGGATTGGATGCAAATACGTACGCTTCTTTCAGCTCGTTTTCCATCGAGTCAGCGATCCAAGGAACTTTGGTGCCGAGCGATCTTTTGGCTTCGTCGATATGCATGAACCGCTCTTGGATCGTCATCGGCTGGATGAAGCCGCGGTTTTCTGGGTGAGCCAGCACGTGGTAGAGAAAGTAAAAGTCAACTTTGTTTTTGTAGTCAGCGTAGACAGCTTCGACTTCTGGGTAAGCGGTCAAGAATGCGGGGCAAGTCAGGCAGCCAGCGACAACAACCGTGTACCTGCCGTTGAATAATTGCTGAAGCGGGATGCGTTGTTTTTGAGTGTTGTAAATTTCTATTTCCGATGGCAGAACTTTGCCAACTTCGATGGCATTGCGAAAGCGAATGTCGCGTGGACGATCAGGTAGATCGCGCGGGTTTACTTCTTCGGGCGTTTCTTTCAGAGCTTTTAGAAGAGCTGGGTCTGCCATGCTAACTCCGTCGTCTAAAGCTGGTCGGCCACCACCTTGACGTTGTCCGCCCTGACCCGGTCCGCC
>CAZZDZ010000254.1:0-9475 GCA_964652675.1 uncultured Pirellulaceae bacterium | reverse complement strand
GCGCCTTGGCTACTTCAACTCGTGAAGCAGTTTTGCGTCCTTGATGTTCCAGATTCGCAATACGCCGCTTTGTCCGCCCGCGATCAGAGTCTTGCCATCGGAAGTCACCGCTAGAGCGTACAGAAAATCGCCTTGGGCGCTAAAGTTGCGTATGGATTTTCCATTCAGTGCATTGTGCAGTCGCAATTGGCCGTCGGCACATGCGGTGACAATTTCGCTGGTCTGCTGGACAAACGAAATCGCGGTGATCTCTTTTCCGAATCCCGTGATCGTTTTTCGTTGTTCGCCGGTCTCCGCATTCCAAACTTTCACATTCTGATCAGCGCTTGCGGACGCCAGTGTTTGCCCGTCGTCTTGCCAATCGACTGCCAACACATGGTGCGTGTGTCCTTCAAAGGCTCGGACGACGTTGCCGCTTGAGATATTCAACATGCGAACCGTTTTGTCGGCGGCCGACGAAGCAATCGATCGTCCATCGGGAGAAAACCGCAAACCCAAAACGGTGTCACTGTGAACTTCGCCAAAGTCCCGCACCAACTCTCCGGTGTCGACTGCGAAAATCATGACTTCGCCGTGGCGACTTGGCGGGCCACTGCCAATCGCGATCGTCATGCCATCGTGGCGAAAGTCGATCGCGGTAACTCGGTCGGAGATTTTGGCAGGGCCACCATCGATGTGAGAACCAATCGTGCGTTGCAATTTCCAGGCGGATTCCAGAGGCCAAACCACACTGCGACTGGACGGCCCAAACGAACAAATTTTTCCGTCGTTGGTTATCAACACACCTGAATGCAAAGCACCGCTGGCAAGCGATTTCACGGGCAACCCGTCTGCGACTCGATAGATCCTGGCTGTTTGATCAGCATTCAACGTTGCGACCGTTTGGCCGTCGTGGCTAAACGTAACATCGACGCAAGCATTTTCGGGTCCAGCGATATCACTTTGCACACTTGCCAGATGTTGCTGCAGTAGTTCGTCGCGTCGCGTTGCGGCAGCGACCAATAACGCGTGCGCCGGTACGGCGGCTTTGGCACGCTGTTGGGCCTGAGTCGCGGCGGCAAGAGCTTGTTTGCGTTTGGCGACTTCTGCCTCGCCCTTCTTTTTCTCCGCTTCGGCGGCGGTGACCGCCTTTTTTTGGTTTTCCAAGTCTTTTGCAGATTTGTCCAAAACAACTTTTGCGGCGGTTGCAGATTTCTTGGCGGCTTCCACATCAGCCTTGGCCTTCTTGATCGCTTCGTTGGCTTTGTTGACCGCTGCTTTCTTGGCTTCGACGTCTTTCATCAGTTTGTCAGCTTTGGCCTTTGCTTCAGTCATCAACTTTTGCGCCGTCGCGACCTGTTGCTGCGCGGTCAATGCTGCTTCATTCGCCTTGGCCAACGCGGTGTTCTGAGACACGATTTCGGCATTCAGTTTTTGGACCAGAGCGGTTGAATCAGTGACGACCTTGTTTGCGGCATCGGTCATCGCCTTGGATTTGGTCGTATCGTCGTTGGCTTTTGCAATCAGCGTCTCGGTGGTCGCGACCTTGGCGGTTGCGTCGACGAGTTTTTTGTTCTTTTCTGCGAGATCTTTGGTGGCCTTGTCACGCACTTCAACGATCTTCTTGATCGCTTCGTCTTCTTTCGTCACCGCCTTTTCCAATACGGCGGTCAACGCGGTCATACGTTTGACCGTGGCGCTTTGGCGTTGAGAGTCACGTTTTGCGGACGCAAGCAATCGCGTGGATTCTGGCGAACCCTCCATCGTGCGGACCGCTTTGCCGTCGGCTGTTTGCCAGAGTATTGTTTTTCCATCTCGGCCTGCTGTAACCAGCAACGACTGGTCGGGGCTGATCGCAACCGCATCCACTGGACCTGCGTGGTCGATTTTACGAACCTGTTTTCCGTCGGTTAAGTTGAACACCAACGCACCGCGATCAGCCGCAACAATCAACTGCGGCGTGGGCTTGTTGGCGAAAACGACTGAGTTTGCGTCCGTGATTGCTTTGACGGATTCGTGCGTGGTTGGTTTCAGCGATCGTTTCTGTTTTTCGTCGGTCGCCAATTGCCAGACATGTATTTTACGCTGTGTGTCCGTCGCAGCGATCATTTTTCCATCTGTTGAAACCGCCAATCGCCGCAGTGACAAAGCGGTTTCCAACCTAGCTGTTTGTGTTGCGTCGTCTGGATTCCAAACAATCAGCCGACCACCGCTATCACAGCTAACCAATGAAGTTGCGTTCCATTTCACACCGGTAATCACTTCTGCGTGACCACTCAAAACATGCAGCCGCTTTCGGTTTTGACGATCCCAAATCTCCAAGTCACCGATGGCGTTGACCAAAGCGACGCGTGTTCCGTCTGCGTTGACAGCAACCATGCCGCCCGCCGTCGCCAAAACACTATCGCTTGGCCCCAGCTGTTTGGTTGAACGCTGCCAAATTCGAACACTGCGAAAACCGCCCGTAGCGATCTGATTTCCGTCTGGCGAAAACGCGATCGACTGGATCAAATCGACATCAGCGACACCGGGGCCAGAAACGGGCTCCAGCGATGGATCAACAAGTCGCGCGACTTCGGTCGCCGTGGCCAAGTCGTAGATGGCGACACGATTACCATGCCCGGCCGCGACAAATTGCCCGTCGCTAGAAACATCGACGGCGTAAACAGTTCGTAGCGTGTCGGGGATCGGTTGCCAAGCGATAGGTTCGGATTTTGGAACGTCGCCGCCAACCGCTCCTTGATTGATCCACAACTTGATCAGGCCAAGCTGTTGAGGCGTCAGCGTTTTTGCTCCCACACTATTGTCTTCTGGTGGCATCAAGTCACCTTCGGTGCCCGACGCACGCGACAAAATCAAACTGTTTGCAAAATCTTTGGCCACAGCACCTGAGCCACTGTCTCCTCCGGCCATCAATGTAGCGTGTGATTCCAGATTCAAACCGCCTTCTGCTTCCTTGGCGTGGTGACAGGCCAAGCAGTTTTGTTTCAAAATCGGAAAGATCTCTGTCGCAAAATCGACCGGTTTGTCACGCTTGATATCTTCGATCGGAATCTGGTCGGCAGAAGCGACGACCGAGAAAACGATGATCAGAACGAATGGATGGATTCTGTTCATGGCGGGCTTCTTCGTTGGCGATGAATCGGAGTTGCCCCAAATATTCAATGGGAAACTTCTATTGAACAACGCGAATCGTGATGGAGGGCGAAGGCAGAAAAACGGTCAAGTCTTGATCTTTTGCATTGCCCTTGGCTGATTCGACTTGGGCGTCGGCAGTCTTGATCGCGGCTTTGATCGATTCCAGTTTGTCTTTGTTGGCGGGATCGTCGTGCAGCTTTTGCAGCTGGTCTCGGTAGGCTTTGGCCCGCTGTAATGCTTGCGGGTTGGCCTTGTGCTTTATTTTAGTTTCGCACTGCAACCACAGCGAATAAGTTCCTGGGTTGGCATTGTCTTTTGCCTTGAAAACCAGCTCGCCGTCGGATTTATCCTTACTAATCTTTACCTCGCCCGCCGTCACATTCGGCGGCAAATCTCGCGGTCGGACCACGCAATCGTTTTTTGCTGATTCTTGGCGTGTCAATTTGATGGGCAATTTAAGCTCGCCGCCCTTTTTTAAATCATGCGTTTTGCCATCGCCAACTGACACCGCGATCGATGACAAGTCGCGTTCCGAGACGGCGATCAGCAGGTCATCAGATTTTCGCAGACGATGAAAATCTCGTTGTCCGCCACGCCCCCATTGTGTGGTCGCGAACTGCGATTGGATCTTCGTTTCTTTGCCATCGATGGTGACTTTGCCAATCACCTTTAAGCTGGCGATGCTGTGTGGCGCGGATTCGCTCGCCGCCAATGTCATCTGAACTTCATTGCGATCGGCCGCCATCGTGACGACGGGACTGCGGACGCCTTGGGGAAGGCCTTCGATTGACAATTCGATCGGACCTTTCCATCCATCACGGCGAATCGCGAACACTCGCAACGTTTCGACCCCCAACCGAAATAAATGGGAACCGCGATTGCGTGCTTGCTTGGGATCACGATGCGGGTACGACGCATACGTGATCAAATCCACACTCGGTTTCGGTTTGCGAATGTCGATCCAATAGCGTTGTTTCTTGCTGAGCGTCGTTCCCGTGTCCAAGTCGCGAACGGTTAACCGATACGTCGTGCTCTTGGGTGCCTTGAACGACAAAACGGGATCGTGAGTGCTTAACCGCATCACTGCGTCCGAGATGTTGTACGAATCATCCTCGACCGCTACTTGAACCCACTTTGGATCGCCAGCCTGTTGTGCTTCGGATCGCTCGACCAGAATCCTAGCGTCAGTGGGTTGCCCCAGACGCTGCGAGACCAAGTCGATTGTGTATTGGTCACCTTCGTTGGCCGAAAACTCGTAACGGTCGATGTCGTCTCGCGAATCAAATTCGGCAGTGATCTTGCAAGGAAGCGTGATCTGCTTTGCATCCGAAGTCTCGTCGATCCTGATAGCGTCTTTGATCAAACCGCTGTAGTCACCGACGAGACGCGTAAAGCGTTTTCGTGAAACGTCGTCGCCTACGAGAGACTTTGGATTTTCGCCTTGTTGAGCGAACAGTAGATATCCGTATTCTTCTCCGCCACGAAAAATCGCATCGCTAACCGCAACGACAAGCGTTTGATCTTGGTCAGCATCGATAACAAGCTGCGGATCTACTTCATCCGTTCCATGAGCGGTCTGGATGACTCGACCGCTGGAGTCAAACAGTTCCAGCAGTCCGATCATGCGTGAATCCAAATCCGCCGCGTGCAAATCGATGCGTATTTTCTGACCCGCAGTGACTTCGATCTGGTAGTAGTCGATTTCTGATGCCGTCACCTTGCTGTGGATCACCGTTGCAAGTGGCAATTTTGTCGGTGCGATCCGATCATGGCTGGCAGACAACTGGGTTTCGCTGAAACGATGAACCACGAACGTTCGTGGATTGGAAATACCGTGACGTCCAACGGCGCGGACTTCGTATTTTCCCGGCGGCACTTCGTTGGCTACTTTGACTTTGAAGTGACCGAATCTTTGCCTGCGGTTTTCGGTAAACGGCAATGGATCCTCGGTCATCACGGTTGCCGTGATGCCAGGATGCGAGAAACGCAACTGGTCGACTTCGTCTTTGCGATTGCCCGACGAAACTTTCATCTCCACTTCGCTGCCAGCTTTCGCCGCAGTGGGAGAAACGGCCCCAAGTTCAATGACCGGCAGTTGCCCACTGGCAGCATCGACAAAGAACATCGATACCAACATGCCAAATGTCAGCATCAATATCGGGCGACACGCTGGTGAGTAGTTGAAAATGATACTGGTCTCTCTTGATCGTGACGCAAAGATGCTGAGTCGTTTCAGCCACAGCCCTCCGGCCACGTTCTTAATGATTGAACAAGAATTCTTTTGAATTCACGACGGACCAGACAACATCCTCGAACGCTTCACGACGATTCTCTTTCCGGCCCAAGTAGTCGATCGTTGCTTTCAGCTCGTTTGGCCTTGGCTGGCGACTTAGCGCGACCAAGTACAACTCCTTTACCTTCTCTTCGTCGCTGCGATGGGTGTCGGCTGCCAATTTCGCGGCACGGCCGTTGTCGGTTGCCAGCTTCTTTTGCATTTCATCGGAGTTCAGCAAATGTAGGCTTTGTGCCAAATTCGCTTCTTGCGTTCGCTCGCACTCGCAAGCCGATACAGAATTGGGTTGGCCGAAAACGTTCAAGAAGTACGAATCAAACCCGGTATCGGGCAACGCCACAGCGCGAACACCCGTTGGCATTCCTTTGAAACGTGTTTCGCTTAGCGTCACGCGGTCAACGGCGTCCAACAACGTTTCCGCCTGCAAACGCTTGGGGTAAAACCGCGAATAGCTGCGTCGGTCCTGTAAGTTGTCCGCGATCGCATCGCTTTGTGAATGGTAAGTTTGCGATTGGCAAATCAATCGGATCAAAGCTTTTAAGTCGTAACCCGATTCGACAAACGCGGTCGCCATCGCGTCCAGTAGTTCTGGGTTCGAGGGTGGATTGGTGACGCGCATGTCGTCTTCGGGTTCCACCAGCCCGCGACCCATAAAATGTTTCCAGTAGCGATTGGCGAGCGAGCGAGCAAAGAACGGATTGGCTGGATCGGTCATCCAATCCGCCAAGTGTTCGCGTGGGTCGTCGTTTTGCCCCACGTTCAAGTCATCACCGTCCAATCCAGCGGGTTTCAGCCCCTGACCCGTTCGCGGATGACGACCCGATGGATTGCCAACGCGAGCAACAAACATCGGTTCGGTCGGTTCACCGCCCACTTTCTTTTGCATCAGTGAAAAGAACGCGGTCATCTGTGCGTAGTCGCCCTGGCTCCATTTTTCATACGGGTGATGGTGGCAACGCGCACATTGGATGCGTTGACCCAGAAACAACTGAGCGGTGTCTTCGATACGTTGGTTGGTATCGGGAACCTGATGGAGCCACGCGACCGGCGGACAACTGGCAACCGATCCCGACGCGGTCACAATCTCGCGAACAAATTCGTCGTAACGTTTGTTTTCACGCAAACTGCTGCGGATCCAACGATGAAACGTCGCTGTGCGAAAATCCAACGTACCACCGCTACGTTTATTGCGCAGGATCGTATTCCATTTACGACCAAAATACTCCGCGTAGTCTTCGCTATCCAAAAGTCGATCGATCAAGGCGTCGCGTTTGGAATCACTATCGTTTGCGTTGAACTCGGTGACTTCGTCCAAGGTTGGCAATCGGCCAGCAATGTCCAACGTGACGCGCCGCAAGAAAGTCGCGTCGTCGCAGAGCGCCGAAGGCGGAATGCCAAGTGAACGCAGCTTGGCATAAACCGCCGTATCGATCACGTTCTTTGCCGTTGGCCAATCAGAATCTTTCCAATGGTCGGTCGCCCCAAGCGGCAAGTCCGCGCGGAAAACGGTGACTTGTCCTTGATAACGGGCCATCACCGCAACGTCGCCGACCAAGCCAGCCAACTGAACGCGACCGTTCAAATCAACATCCGCCATCTCCGTATCGTTCGATTCGAAAACGGCTGCTCGCGTGATGTCTTCTGTGCGTCCATCGCTGTATTTGGCAAGAACGGACAATTGTTGCGATCCACCGGTCGCGATGCGCCGCTGTTTTGGAAATACGTCGATCGATTCAACCGTCGGCGCATCTGATGGACCATAAGGCATTCCTTGAGCGATCCAGCGCCGAATCAGTCGATATTCGTGCGAGTCTTTTTTTAACCTGGCACCGCCACCGTGCGGCGATTCGTTGATGGCTTTAAGCAACAGCAAACTTTGGTCCGGCGACGCAATCGACAACCGGCGACCACGCGATTCTTTGACCAGGTGATCAAAGTCTTCTTTGGGTCCAAAACCCAGCAGTGAAAGACGAAATCCGTTTTGCCCCGCCGCCTTGCCGTGACAGCCACCGCTGTTGCAACTGAGTTTGGTAAAGATCGGGACGATTTGGCCCGGGAAACTGACCGGAACATGCACGCCGAAACGACTAACCGTCAGTTTGGTTTGTGCTTTCACTCCGGAGTTGGAAATTGCGACGACTGTAACGTTGCCATCGGCCAGAGGCGTAACCAACCCATCGGCGCTGATTTCGACAATCCCTGATGGCTCCGTCTCGTAGCGACATTGATGAGTCCAGTCGATCGTGTCGCCATTTTGCATCCTCGCGGAGACCAACAACTGCAACCGAGCATCGCGGCCGATCAAGTTGGTGGCAGCGAACGAATCCGAGTTTTCGATTTGCAACGCAGCGACGGCTTGATCTGCACTTGCGATCACAGGCGTGATGGCGACTGCGACGAAGATCATCAACAGAAGCATCGGAATCGATTTCGGAGACAACAACCGCACTAGATCAGCTCGGCGATGGGGTCACGATCGACCAAAAATTGCGGCCGACCGGTTGGATCTTGGATCGTTGTACTTGCGGTATCGATTCCAAGGTTGTGATAGAGCGTCGCGACAATTTCTTGCATGTGAACGGGACGTTCTGCGGGTTCTTCGCCCAATCGGTTGGTCTTTCCGATCGCCTGTCCTGTCCGCATGCCGCCGCCAGCCAAGTACGCACAACTGACTTTGGTCCAGTGATCGCGGCCTGCTTTAGCGTTGATCTTTGGTGTTCGACCAAACTCGCCCCACACCGCAACCGTAACGTCGTCCAACATTCCTCGTTGATCCAAGTCTTCGATCAGAGCACTCAGGCATTGGTCAAGTTTGCCACCGTGGTCACGAACGAGATCAAAGTTCTGACCATGGCTATCCCATCGCCCAAAACTAAGACTGACCACTCGTGCGCCCGCTTCGATCAAACGGCGTGCCATCAGCAGATGATCGTTGCAAGTCGGTGCGCCGTCATACTGGTATTGGTACGGTTTGCCGTCGCCGTATCGCGCGACCACTTTGGGGTCTTCTTTGGATAGGTCCAGTGCATCGACCAATTTGCTGCTTGTCAAAACATCAAGAGCTCGTTGACCGAAAGCATCCATTCCCCGCATCGCACCGGTGACGTCGATGTCGCGACGCAGATTATCGATTTCGCCAAGCAATTTGCGTCGATCCGAAAGCCGATCCAACGTGATTCCATTAAGCGTCATGTTTTTCATGCCGGGCCCATCCGGCTTGAACGCGCCGTGGGACGAACCCAAGAACCCTGGTTTACCAGCATGTGACCACTGGATGTGCTGTGTGGGAGCAGCCAGTCCGATGAACGGTGGAACGGAGGGATCCGCTGGGCCTTTTAACTTGGACATCGCCGCGCCAACGGCAGGGCGTCCACCGATGTTCTTCAGGTCGTTTTGGTGCCAACCGCTCATGCACAGATACGCGTCATGCCCGCCACTGCAACCGACAACGGACCGAATCACGGCGGCCTTGTCCATCATGCTGGCCAATTTTGGAAAGACCTCGCAGATTTCGATGCCGGAAACATTCGTTTTGATCGGCCGGAACTCACCACGGATTTCGCTTGGGGCGTCCGTTTTGATTTCCCACATATCTTGATGCGGCGGGCCGCCACCCAAGAAGACGTTGATGAGGCCTTTGTGTTTTTTTGTGTTTGGGTTTTGTGCTTCGGCACGATAGAGATCGGCTAGCGTAAAACCGCCCATGCCCATGGACAGGCCGCCGACTTTCAAAAAGCCACGACGAGAAACGCCATCACAATAACGAACTTTACGCCCAAGGATCGACAACATAAAGCAGCCGGGTGTTGGTGGGACAAATGGCAGGACATTTTCAACATCAACTGACGCAGAAAATGGGAAGGAGGGGGAACCGCAGTTACATCGACTTTTTAACCGCAAATCATGAGCACCATGATAGTCTAGGCATCGCGTTGTCAGCAAGCTTTATCGAACAGGGAATTTGGGGCAAAAAGACTAGAAATACGAGCAATATCGCGTGCCCTTGGATTTCACTGCCCGATTCCGCTGGACGTCAAATCGCTACAATCACGCCCATGAAAAACG
>CAZZDZ010000253.1:5239-9521 GCA_964652675.1 uncultured Pirellulaceae bacterium | reverse complement strand
TCGAGCGAATCTCACTATACTGAAAAAGCTATCCCGCCGAGAACTGCCCACCCAAGCAAGATCTTGCCAACCCTACCTACCCAAACTCGACGGCTCCGGATATCGCTACCTCTGCGACGCTGGCTGCCTGTGGTCTTACCGCCTGTGTTTCTGTGCGTTGTATTTACGATGCAATCAGCAGCAGCCGAGTTCTTTGCTGACGTGAAACCATTACTGATCAAATACTGCGCAGAATGTCATAGCGGCGACGATGCCAATGGCGATGTTGCGTTCGATAAGATCGAAACCGCTCAGCAAGTGGCTTTGCAGTACGAATTGTGGGAAAGCGTTGCGGGACATTTGACCCATCGCACGATGCCCCCCGAAGACCAGCCGCGTCCAAGTGACACGGAAAAACAATCGATGCTCCGATGGTACAAACAATTTGTTGATGAAATCGAAGCTCGCCCCGCGGTCATGCGGCCGCGTCGTTTGTCCGTCGCCGAATATCGCAATACGATGCGATCTTTGCTGGGGTTTGATTTGCAAGTCGACGTGATCGAAGCCGAACAGACTCTTACCGAGCGTTCCATGGTCATCAAATTACTGCCCATCGATCCGCCAGGAAAAAGTGGTTTCAAAAACGACACCCACGGCAATCCGCTGACTACCGTTGCCTGGGATCAAATGTCCTACTTGGTTGACGCAGCCATCCAGGAATTGCTCTCGAAGGATCGTCGCAACATTCTGCAGTCGCTCGTCGGGGAACCAAACGCCAATTCGCTGGATTTGACCTACGACCAAGCAAAGAAACTGCTCCGATCTATCAGCAGCCGTGCTTTTCGCCGACCAATCACATCGGACGAATTGGCCCCTCGGTTAAAAAGAATCGAAGGTCTCGCCGGGCGCGAACTTCAACGCGCAGTGCGATTGGAACTGAAATCGATTCTGATGTCGCCACGCTTTTTCTATCGCGGGCTTAGCGTGCAAGGCAAACGTGGCGAGCGACAAGACGTTGACGCCCATGAGTTTGCAGAACGGTTGTCGTATTTTTTGTGGGCCGACATGCCCGACGAACGATTGTTTTCATTGGCCAAAGACGGAACCATCCGCCAACCCGATGTGATGCAAGCAGAAATCAAACGCATGCTTGTGTCGCCCAAAGCGCGAGCGCTCAGCGAGGTGTTTGCCAATGAGTGGCTGTCGATCAGCGAGATCAAGCAAGTGAGCAATGATGTTCCAAAGATGGTTGGCCTGCTTTCGCAACCATTGGATTTCATGAACTATTTGTTTACGGAAGATCGCCCCATTCTTGAGTTAATCGATTCCGACACCGCGTTCATCAGCCCATTTACCGCCAAGATGTATGGTAGTGATGCGAAACAAATGAAACGCTTCAAAAAACCTAAAGGCATCGAAGTCGCGATCGTTCCCAACCAAAAAATTCAGTTGAAAGTGACCAAGCAGCGCGGTGGAATTTTGACGATGCCTGGGATACTGGCGATGAACCGAGGGCCGATTTTGCGTGGCACTTGGGTTTTGGAGAAAATCCTTGGCCAGCACTTACCCGATCCGCCGGCAAATGTTGGCCAAGTAAAACCAAACGGCAAAGGCGAGAAGTTGACGTTTAGGCAACGTTTCGAGCAACATCGCGCCAACGCCGCGTGTGCGGTTTGCCATGACAAAATCGATCCGCTTGGATTCGCGTTGCAAGCGTACGGTACCGGCGGACAGTTTTTGAAAGGCGGCAAGGTGACCCTGAGCAAAAAGGAAATCAAGAAAGGCGTTAAACCGGTAGATCCGAAAACGATCGACACCAGTGGACGGCTCCCGTCAGGGGAATCTTTTGACGACTTGGCGGGACTGAAAGAAATCTTAAGGACCAGCCAGCGCGAGATGGTTGTTCGCAATGTGGTCGAACGAACGATGTCCTATGCCTTGTGTCGCAAACTACAGTTGTTTGACATGCCAACCGTTGACCTGATCGTCGACAAAATGGTGCGGACCGATGGTACGTGGCAAGATCTTTTTGTGGCGATCGCCTCTAGCGTGCCGTTTCGAGAAACCGTTCTTTCCCAATAGGTTCAACTTATCAGAGCACATCGAGCAAATGGAATCGAATTCGGGTTCGATTCCGGGTAAACTGAAACACCCCACTATTCCCCACACCCACCGATTGATTCCGGCAATGGTCAAGCTAAATCCGATCAAGAGACGAACGTTTCTTCGTGGCGCGGGTGTGCTTTTGCCGCTCCCGTTTTTGAATCTAATGAACACATCTGCGGCGAGCGAAACGAAAACGCCGCCAACCAGATTCATGACGCTGTTCAAACCCAACGGAGTGCATCCGCCGTCGTGGAACATTCACGATGGCGCCGAGCGAGACTTTCGCATGTCTCCTCTGATGAAACCCTTTCATCAGCACAAAGATGACTTGCTGATCTTGGACAACATGGGTGATTTTGGTTTTTCGTCTCACGCGAATTCGACGCGTCGATTTTTGTCGGGACATCATGCGGTCAAAAAATCCGCTTCAGTCGACCAATTGATCGCAGACAAAATTTCCGGCGACACGTTGCATCGGTCGCTGGAATTGACAACCGAAGGATTGTTTCCCAATCAAATTGGATGCAGCTATATCTCTTACGACAACAACGGGGACCCGATTCCCAGAGAAAGCGATCCGCAGCTGATCTTTGATCGTTTGTTCCGAAATCCAATGGCGAATCCCCAACAACGTAAAGAGATGGCCAGTGTGCTTGATCGCGTTTTGGATGACGCAAAGTCGTTACAGCGAAAAGCGGGAACCGAGGACAACCGCACGCTGGACCAGTATTTGGAGGTCGTACGCGAAAGCGAAAAGCGACTTGCCACGATGCAGCAGGTCGAACCGAATCGCAAGTTCGATGCAGACGCTTTCACTCGTCCCGGCACCGGTGCCAACTTGGACGAACAAGTCGACGCGATGTTGGATCTGATCGTTTTGGCGTTCTGGACTGATTCCACGCGTTGTATCACGTACATGATGGGGAACAGTAACAGCCGAATGGTGTTTGATTTTCTGGGGATCACAGAGCAACACCATTATCTCTCACACTTCTTTCGTAATTTCAGTCGGTCCAACTTGGAATCACTGCTGAAGATCAGTCTTTGGCATATGCAGAAATTTGATCGGCTGCTGACAAAGTTAAAATCAAAAGTCGAAGGCGACGGAACTTTGTTGGACAACACGCTGGTGCTGTATGGTTCGGGGATGGGACACAGCGACAATCACACCGCTACCCGAATTCCGATTGTTTTGGCAGGTGCAAAAGACAAGTTAAAAACAGGCCGGTACGTCCGCTACGCTGAAAACCAACAGTTAGGCCGTCTACACCTTTCGCTGCTGAATAAATTCGGAGTCGACATTGATTCGTTTGCGGGCAGCATGGATCCGTTACCCGGGTTAGATGCATCGGATTTTGATCCGTATCGCGAACGAAAGTTTGAAAGCTGGACCAAAATCACCAAAGATAAATTGACCGTCCAAGGTCGTTTGAGAATGTCGGATGACTTAGACGAAGCGAAAATTTTCTACGTCGATGTGACAGGAAAGAAAGCCGTAAAAGTAGAAGTCAACTTTCGCGATTTCCACGAATTCAATTTGGCCTATCACTGCGGATCTGCGATCACGCTGACCGGTGATTATAAGGATGTAAATGGGCAACTGGTCATTCACAACGTCACAGAATTAAAGTCGGTCCACGGCAAGAAACCAGGTTCAGCAAACGGTTAGTCGCGGGCGTTAAGGTCAAAAGACCGTGGCTGATCCGTATAATCCCGATGCAAAAAGCGCCCACTCAAGCCTATTGTTTCAACTTTGATCCATTTCGTGCCCCGAAAGCTTGCACGCACAGATTGACGATGTCACCATAAAAGAATCTTGTGAGGTTACTGGCAGCACGCGAACGATCTATGGGCTATGGATTCAAGCAACGACCAAGAAGAGAACGGGAACACCCCCACTGCATCTGACAAATCAAATGTCGCTCAAAACCCAGAGGCCTCGGCCACTGAGTTCGCATCGGCAGATGTTCAAGAACCATCCAAACTGACAAGCCGCGGACCTTTCCGATCAGGCATCATTGCGTTTGTTTTCTCGTTGCTTGTAGTGGCCGTTCTGAATTGGCCGTATCAATACACTGTATTGAAAACAAGCGTAGTTGGATCGTTTACATCACCAGTCGACTTTGAGTTGGTCGCTGACGAACCACCTGTGATGGCGGGATTTCCGTATCGATATCTGATTTCTTTTCCCGATCAA
>CAZZDZ010000253.1:2376-5139 GCA_964652675.1 uncultured Pirellulaceae bacterium | reverse complement strand
CAAAACAGGTTGTTTTCATTAACGGCGCTGCTTTGGAACGCAGGAATCTCGCTGCTCCCGATACTGTTGGTGACGTTCTACTTTTACCGGCGCGCCGTTCGCGCCGCACGAATGGGACAGGGGAGTTCGGGCAGCAAGAAAACCAAAAACAAGAAAACGGGCGGCGACCAAACGGAGCAAAACGAAACAGCGCAGACCGATGCGGAACAAGAAAAAGCACCTCGGCGGCGTGGTGCTCCTCTTTCTATCGCAGATCTACTGGTCGTCACGATGTTGCTGGCGATCCCTCTGGGAGTTTGGCAACGTACCTCCGCGACTGACAAAACGGAGAAAGAATTTGCACAACGGATTCGCAGAGCGGATGGTGGAGCCAAATTGGTGGCGTGGGCTCCCAGACTGATAGCCGACTACATCCCCGCCAGCTACAAAAAACTACTAAATCGAATACAAATCGTTCGAATCGAAAGTCCACCCGACAAACTGCTCGCCGAAGTCGTTTCTCATAAAGGTCTGACTTGTCTGCGGATTGGTGGAGACGAATACGATGTCAAAACGCTTGAGCCTATTTTTGGTAGTCCATTCATAACGGATCTTCGTGTGGCGGGACGCGCCTTGGACACCAAGACGGTTCAAGGAATGACAGCCTGTCCGCGGCTGCACACGTTGAATTGGATGCGAACCAATGTTAACGACCAGACGCTGTCATTGCTGTCTTTTTCAAAACACCTTAGGCGGCTGTGCCTTGTTCACACAGATGTAAAGCTCAGCGAATTGGGCATTCCGTCTTGGTCCGAATCGATTGAACAACTCTGGTTGCCACATCCAGATTCAGGACAACAAGACAGCTTGGTAATCGACGGTTGGCCGAAACTGCGGCGTGTTGTAATCACTGAACTTGATACGCTTGCCAACGCTGGTGAGATGAAAGTGTCGCTTACCAATTTGCCTCAACTAGACGAATTGGAATTAGATGTCTTCCAAAAGTTCAACTTGACACTCAAGAATCTGCCCAAGTTGGCGAAAATACACGAAGCGGCTTTTCAATGGCGCTCTCGTATACCTCGTGGCGGTACGGCACCGGGCAATTTGTGGTACTCGCATTTGGTCATGGAAAACCTACCTGAGTTTAGCAATGACATTCTTTTTTACGGTGTCGATTTGGAATCACTGCGTTTGCGTGGAATACCCAAGGTAAAAATGCTCGGCGCCGGAGCGTTCTTTCGAACGGTCAGCCAACCAACTTACGCGAGGAAATTGTCGCAAAAAACTTCCAGCGCGTTGATAAGCGGAATCGGTGATAGCGAAGGCCCACCGCTGGTTGATTTGGATGCCGTCCCGTTGGCGAACGTTGATTTGAGTCCGCTGAAAAACAACCAGCAACTCAATCAGATCATGCTCTCTCACAGCCAAACCAATCTCAGCCAATGGAAAAAGCTCAAAGGAATGGATCGGCTGAAACGCCTGGATGTAAAAGGCAACGAGATGAACTCTGAAGCGATGAGCTGGATCCTAGATTCTTTTCCCAACTTGGAGCACTTTGCTTTCTCGTCCTCCAACGCAATGCTCTTTCGTGGTGAAGGGTTAAGTTTGGAGGTCGTCGATCGCCCCAATCTAAAAGTGCTTGATTTTGGTGATTCTAATACTGCGTTTTTCAACAAAGTACGTGTTGTCAACTCTCCCAACCTCGCACTGAACCTTGATATTGGTTACGTCCAAGAGTTGGAGTTGGTTAACGCGAATTCGATCCAGGGTCTCTCTGTTGATGGACCGCTACCGCGCAAACTCAAGATGCAAGGGTTGACTGGCTTGACCTATCTGGCTCTTGGTGGACCGGAAGTCAACGACGAAGTGATCGCATCGATTCGCGAATGCAAGAATTTGCGAGCGTTGACTTTGGCGTACCCATCGGCAAGTGCCGAGAGTTTGAAAACATTGCCGATGAGCAAAATACAGTCTTTGTATATGCCTGGCGCGGACGTGGACGATTCGGTTGTTCAAGCGTGGGGCAAAATGGAGCAGTTAACCCAATTGGATTTACGCGATACCAAGATCACCGGAAAAAGTTTGCCTCAGTTGTTAGGTAACCATTATGCCATGGTTGTTCGCTTGGATCGCACCGACGTCACGTCGGCCGACCTTTCATTGCTCGCCGACAAAACTGATCTGGAGCATTTGACACTCGCTGGCATTGGGATCGAACCTGATACGCTCTCCGAAGCTCTGTCCAACGGTCTCAATCGGCTTGACCTTTCTGACACCAAGTTAGTTCCTGGCATCTACAAAGTACTGCAATCGTCGGGCAATTCGCTTTCGCAGCTTGTGCTGAAAGATTGTGAATTCGACAGCAGCGCCATTCAGCAAATCGCATCTCAAAATCGATCGATCGTTTGGGATTTGACTGGCTCCAACGCGACGACGCGATTGCAATCCATGCTCCTTAGCGCTGGACGCTATTTAGATGAGCAAGAATTTGAGCAAAACGAGATGATCAATCGGATGAACGATGCGGGGCAGATGCCCAAGCCCAGGTCGCTGATCGATCTTGCTTATTTCTCGCCCGACAATAATCCCATGCCGACCCAAGTAAACCCCGTGGCTGGCCCCTCTTTACAAATCATCCCGCCGCAAGCGAAAAAAGCAGGAAGCTGGTTGGCCGATGTTTTCTCGTTAAGCAGCGACCAGAAGGCCGGGGATGACGCGGATTCGACAGAAAACCAGACGGACGAAAACCAGCGTCAAACAACTGATTCCAACGAGCCAGAT
>CAZZDZ010000253.1:0-2276 GCA_964652675.1 uncultured Pirellulaceae bacterium | reverse complement strand
GATTCCAGCGAGCAAGACCAATGATCCCAGCACGGCTGTTCACACTCGGTGCCGCATTGTTGTTGGCAGGCTGTTCGGACCCAATCTATCAGAGGGAAAAATTCCAAGCTGAAGCGACGGAAATTTCCATCAGCGACTCCGAGACATCGGAGCGATACAACTGGCCCTACTCATCGGGATCGTTCCTTGTCGCCAAACCACCACAACTGGCGTACGTGACATCCTTTGACCAGCCGTTGACGGTTCCCGATCGAGTCAACGCGCCGCTAGTTGATTGGTCAGACAAACAACTGCACCCTGCTGCCAATACGCTGCTAGAAAATATCTATGCGCCCTTTGAAACAAAACTAGGCGTTCACGCTACGATCCCGACCAATACACTGTGCGGTCCACTTGGGTTTGATGTTTCGCATGATGGTAAACGCATGGTGACAGTCGAAGTTGATGGAAACCGACATCGACTTGGGCTGTACAACATGCATACCGGGAAATTGCTTGGCCATATGGAATTGCCAGGAGAAGTCGGCCAGCAGGGTGTTCAGGCTGTTCGTTTCTGCGGCAAGACAATGGATTTTATGTTGCTATCCGAAAAGGGAACTTTTCGGCTCAGTGGCAAGAACGGCTCAATCATTGCATCAGGAAAAGCTCCCAAGGATGCGGTTCGCAAATGGATCATTTCCCAGGACAGCGAATCGATGGCGATGCTAACCGAATCTGGTCGAGTGCTTGGTGGCGACACCAGGATGAATTATTTTTCGCTTTATAACTTTGGCAAAGAGGTCACCGTACCTGATATCGCTTTGAATCCCACGGGTACGGTTTTAACAACGGTCGTTGGTGATTCGCTGCGAATGTATCAGTTACAGAACCATCAAATCGTCGGCTACAAAGATCTAGAAAAAATAGCGTTCGACACTCAAAACGTGGCGGTTGGATCTGGGGTATCCACCAATGCTTGGGCCAACGGTCGGGAACTTGCCTACTTCAGCACCTACGGTGATGGTACTCAGCACCAATCGTCTTACGAAATGTTCTGGCGACCTCTTTGGGTTTCAGCCTGTGCCGACTCCGGCGAGTCGAACTGGTTTTTGACGATCGGCAAAAGGCTTCGCAACGGCGCCGAAGAATTGGTGATGTTTGACTTCGGTCCCAATAGCCGCAATCACAGTGTGGGGCATGTCTTGGATGAGATGCCAGATGTGGTTCGCCACAGTGTCCTTGGTGACCGCCTGGCGATCTTGGACAGCAAAGGGCTACGGATTTGTCAGAGACGTAGTTATCAGACTGCCAAGGCCGTCTTTTTAAATCGGGACGTCATGCGTTTACTTAAGGAAGCCGATTTGGAGCAAATTGATCAAGTTTGTGAGATCATTCGATCACAAAAACGCTACGGCAAAGGGCTGGTACCCGCCGAGCTGATTTCTGCGGTGATAGAAGGCGTAAGTGGTTACTGGACGAATTGGGAGGCGTCAAAGTCACACCCTGATTTGGTAAAAAAGTTAGAGGCGTGGCATGCCAAAGGCAGTGGTGTCGCACTGACGGTAGCTGCCAATCGACACTACGACTTGGGCTGGCAAGCTCGTGGCTCAGGTTACGCTCACACCATTACCCAAGCTGGTGGCCTGGAGTATGAAAAGCAATTGAAGTTGGCCCGTGAAAATTCTGACAAGGCAATAAAATCAGAGTTCACTACCCGACTAGCAATGACAACTCGGATTGCCGTCGGCTTGGAAACGGACGAGGGATTTGACGACATTGACAAGCTTTGTCGAAACGCCGTTGAATTAGCTCCTGATGACTCTAGTGTCGGGATTGCGATGGCATTTAAACTGCTGCCACAGTGGTACGGCGAAGTGGGTGACACGATCAGTTTTGCGCTTTGGTCTTCTAAGGTCCTATCCGGATCGGATGCTGATTTGCTTTATGCCGATTCGATCGGGAGTGCCATCAACTATGTTCCGTTCGAATCAAGAGAATCTTGGACGTCATACGATGCAAAACGCATGAAACGAGGATGCGCGGAGTGGGCGCGGCGCAATCTCTATCCAAATGATCGATTGTGGGCCAATGAGATGCAAATCCGCAATCGAGTGCGCGACGCTGAAACGGCCGATCAAGTCTTGCTTTACATGATGTCCGCGCAAGCAGCGCCGAGCAACTACTTTGAAAGATTCAAGTCCCGGTTTCCTAAGACCAAGGCAGCGATATCCCGGCTGAGAAAGTAGAACGCGGGGCGAGTGGGGTGGCTAACTGGATGCCACGGTTTCACGAACGAG
>CAZZDZ010000252.1:0-9560 GCA_964652675.1 uncultured Pirellulaceae bacterium | reverse complement strand
ATCTTTGAATTAGCGACGCAATATTTGCATGCCGTCTTTGCCAGTTATGACGTGCCGCAATAGTTGGTCCGGCTGGGTCATGCTTGGCTGAAAACTGATCCAAAAAAGTAGCTTTTCATTTGAGCCATTCAGGTTGTTACCTATCCCTCACAACCTGACCGGTCATTGGTAATCGTGAAGGTTTTCCGTGCTCCCGCAGTAACCCTAAGACGCAAAGTCGCCGATAGATTCTTTTGTCCCCGCGTGGCTCATCGCCAAGATGGCCGCCAGTGAATCGTGGGGATCCCGCCGACGCTTATTTCGTTTCACTAAAGCCAAGGCTGCGGCATTCGCCTCCACACCACCACTTTCTACCTGCTGAGTTTCAGACGCTAAGTCTCTGACGACAACTCAACAAGGGCACACCGAGCGATCAGCCGCAGTTAACTGGAAGGACCCCATAAGATGCCTCTAAAGTTCCCTAAGCAGCTTCGACGTTTCGCACTCGCCTGCCTGATTTCTCTTTCAAGCACGGTTACTGGACTGCAACTATCTAATCTTCACGCCGACGAAACTCCTCGCACCGCTGCCGCTGAATTTGACTCGTGGACAGAATCGAACACCTGTAACTTTGATTCCATTAAAAACGAAGATTACTCATACTCGATTGGAACACACGACTCTTTTCCAATCCATTCTCGAACGTCTTGTTCGTTCGAGTCATCTTTGGCCGCGATTGCGGCGACGGCTTGTGCCAGCACGGGCGTGAGCGTCGAACAAATGATCGAACCGTTTGCGATGGTGGGCTCGCAGACCAACGATATCCACACTGTCTTTAAACTTGAGCAATGGTTAAGCCAGGCCAAGAAAGACGTGTTTGAAGCATACGATCTGTTAATCGAACAAGAAGCCACAGCAACCGAAGCTGACGCGGTTGCCAGCGAAGTCAGTTCCCACGACGACGCTGAATTTGATGAGGTCAGCCTTGTACCGCTCGTTGATTTTGACAGTGAATTGGACTACGGCGACTCGTGGGTGAACCCTCTTGCCAGCGCCTCCACCGCCGAGCCAATCGATGTCGACAAAAGCAGCCAAGTAACCGAACCGGATTGGGATGACCGAGACGACGATTCGTTTTCCATCGTGGGAACGGTCGGGTCAGAATCCGCCGACGAAATTACTACCGCTGTGGAAGCATTAGAGCCGTCTGACCAAGAGCCTCTCCATACTTTTGGTCAAAGCGTGCTTTTCGAGTCTTCCCAAGACGACCAACCATCAGCCGAACCTGAAGCGGTGGCAGCAGCACCGTTTGCTGGATCGGCTCCGGTGATTGTGTCAATCGACGAAGTCTATATGCCATACGATTTTGCAGTACGAGATCTTCAAGTAGGTCGCCTTTTTCCATTGACGAAACAACCGTTCTGCATTCGCAGTCGCGTTGAACTTCCAGAGTTGCCTTCGGCAAGGAGCCATGTTGCCCCAAGCATTCAAGATGAGATTGACGAACTTGTCTTAGACGAAGTGCAGGATGCCGATATGAAACGAGCCAACTCTGATGGAAACGACGAACTACTTGAAAAAGCACTATGGCACACGCAGCTTGTTATCGAAGATGCAAGCAAGCTGCGTGATACGCTCCGGCCGAAGGAAATTGGACGACAGATTGCTGCGTTCGTGGTGAGCAGCGATACGATTGTCAACGAGGTCGCAACACGCTTGGCCCGGGTCTGGCCAGCCAAAGCACCTCTTCCTCCTAGCCCGGCCGGAGCCGCACTGTTGGCGAGAGCCGAAGCGCAAGCAGAATCGGTCGATCCCGCTGATGACGAAGCGATCGATACCGAACAAATCGCAACGCGAGATCTGACCAAGCGTCGGTAACTCCACACAAACCGATTTTCTAACAATCGGATCAACCGGAAAATCAGGCGAGCAGTCCTCCCAGCATTCGCTCGATAACCTGGCTTTTCCTACCCAAAATCCGCTTGCTCTCGCATCACCCTCCCGTGTCGAGAACAAGCGGATTTTTCATTTCCCAAACAGCTATTTTGCCGTCTTTCGTCCCGATCGCGCGGTCTGGACATAAACCAGATGGCCTGGACAAAATCCTGGCAGCGCCCATCACGGTAAAAAGGGCGTTTTTCATCGCTTTTTTGATGCAACCGCTTGACTTTTCCTCGATTTAAACGACTGTTTAAAACAAGCGTTTAACTCACTTTCGCGGAAAAATAGCCTTGCGCGACTCTACCGACAATTATTCCGAGACAGATTCTGCGCAAACACAGGAAGATAGTGATGCGCGGACGCGTCTGTTAAGTGAAGCCGGACCTGTGTTTGCCCGGTTAGGTTACGACCGCAGCACGCTGCGCGAAATTTGTCGCGCTGCGAACGTGAATGTTGCATCGGTTGGTTATTACTTTGGCGACAAAATGGGCTTGTATCGCGCCGTGGTTCAACAGATTCGCGATGCGCGTGAACGACGCTTCCCAACACCCCACAATACCTCTCAAGCTGATCCGACCGAAACTCTGACTCGTTTGATTCACACGATGCTGTCGCGGATGGTTCAAGGCGATGAGAGTGGCTGGGAAACGCAATTATTGATGCGAGAAATGGACAGGCCAACGGTTGTGTTCCAAGAACTAGTCAACGATTTCTTTCGTCCGCTGTTCCAGCAACTCCAATCCACGCTTGACCGCATCATTGACGGTCCCGTCGAAAAACATGTTTTGGAGCAGTTATCGCTCAGCATCGTAGGCCAATGTTTGTACTACCGAATTGGTCGCGACGTGGTCGGCATTTTGATTCCACAAGATCGTCGTCAAGAAAAGTTTGGGATCGAATCGCTGTGTCAACACATCACCGCCGTAACGTTGTCGGCCGCCAAGAACCCAGATTTCATGCAACAACGTGGTGCTTTGGCACCCGTGGTTGAAAAGTTAAAAACGAACGCGACTTCGCAAGACTCATCACTTACTGGCAAGTCTGCCAGCGCCAAATCCAAAAGCGAATAAAATGCTCAACACGGATAGTCAATCCGAAGACCCTCTCAAGCGAGATGTGGACGATCAATCCGCAGGGTTGCCTCATGAATCCGCAGGGTTGCCACACGTTCGTTCGTCCGTGCCGACAAACGAAACTGGAATCGCCGAAGGCACGTTGTTCAACGTTCTGATCCCACTAGGCTTGTTGGCCGTGGGCGTGTTTCTGGTCCTCGCGTTGGGCAAAGTCGAACCCAAGGCGCGGCCCGAAGTCGACAAGACACGAGCTGGCCGTATGCAGGCGTTGGCGACTGTGCGTGTCGAAAAACTACGGTCGTTAAAATCGACCGGGCAGCAATTGCAGCTAGAAGTGGACGGGAATGTGGTTCCGTATCGCGAAGCCGTTGTAGCCGCCGAAGTCTCTGGTCGTGTGGTGTACAAATCAGATGCTTGTGAAGCCGGCAGTGTGGTCAAAAAGGGCCAGGTGCTGATGCGGATCGACCCCACCGATTACGAACTGGACCTTGACAAGTTTACGCGGCAAAAAGAATCGGACTATCAAGCCATTGTCGAAATTGACCAAGAAATGGCCAATAGCAAGCGGCTGATCAAAGTCGCTCAATCGGACCAGGAACTACAAAAACGCGAGGTGAAACGCCAAGAATCACTGCCGCGCGGATTCTCCAGTCGCGGGGAGATAGACCAAGCCAAACGCGCGCTTTTGCAATCCACGCAACAACTGGTTTCCGCCCAGAACGAGCTAGAGATGTTGAAAAAGCGGCGTGTTCGTTTGGAGGCTGCGGAAAAACTAGCCGCGGCTTCGTTGCGCGGAGCCGAAATGAATTTGAAGCGGACAGAAGTCATCGCGCCGATCGATGGCGTGATCGTTCTGGAAAACGCTGACTTGAATACGTTCGTTAGCCGTGGTAGCCCATTGGTAACCATCGACGACACGTCCAAGGTCGAAGTCGCAACAAGTTTGCGGATGGATCAACTTTATTGGGTGCTGGATCAGGCCGATGAATTGTTAGCCAATCAGGAATCGGGATACCATCTGCCTGAAACCCCCGCGATCATCGAATACGAATTGGCTGGGCGCGATGACGTTGTCTATCGCTGGAAAGGGCGTTTGCTCAGCTATGACGGCATCGGGCTCGACACTGCGACTCGTACCGTTCCGGTTCGGGTGGTGGTCGACGACCCGCAATCTTATCTGGACGCCGACGAGAAAGCAGGATCTGGCACGACGGCTTTGTTGCGCGGGATGTTTGTTCGCGTGAAACTATTGCTGAAACCGAATACAAATTTAGTAGTCATTCCCGGAGCCGCACTCAAACCTGGTAACCAGGTTTGGGAATTCATGCCCGATGAATCGGTATTGAATGTGCCGCCAGATGAGACGTCCGACGACCCTGCACTGCAAGACGTTGCGGAAACAAAACAATCAGAGGAAGAACAAAAGGATTCCACGGGACCAAAAGCGGATTTCAACGTCGACCAATGGGTGGCGGGAAAAGTGATTGTTCGTCATTCGATCTACCCCGTCGACTCGCTTTCGGTGTCTAGCGATAACAGCATGGCATCTGACGAAGATGAATTGAGTGATGACCAATTCAGCAGTGAATTAGGTAGCGAAAAACGGATGTGGGTTTGCGAGATTCGTCACGAAGATATCGGCGATTCGTCGTTCGTGGTGATGTCTCCACTGGGAAGCGTTGACTCGGAAGGACTGCCAGCTAGAGCGGACAAACATTCGATCATGAAATCGCCGGCCATGACACAAGCGGATGATCATGAACAGGCGTCGATCGAAAATAACGAGTCGGATCATCAACCAGGAGACGCAACATGAAGGGATTGATTTCTTGGGCGATCAGCAATGGTCCCGGCGTCAATGCTCTGATGATTGCGTTGATGGTAATCGGCAGTTTCTCTTTGATTCGGATGCAACGAGAGGTTTTCCCAGCCTTTGAATTGGAAATCGTGATGGTTTCGGTGCCCTATCCAGGAGCAACGCCGGCCGATTCGGAAGAAGCGATTTGTCAAAAGATCGAAGAGGCGATTCGGTCAATCGATGGCATCAAAAAAGTTACGTCGATTGCCCAAGAAAGCGCAGGCTTTGTACTCGCCGAGCTACGTAGTGATGTAAGCGACGTCCAAAAGATCATGTCGGAGATCGATCGCGAAGTAAACCGTATCCCAAGTTTTCCGCTGCTTGCCGAAGACCCACAGATTCAACAAATCACGTTTCGCGATGCAGCGATCCGCATTGGCGTGGTAGGGCCGAATGATCGTTCGCGAAACGCGGAGCTAAAATTACGCGAAGTTGCCGAGAGTGTGCGGGACGATGTGCTGACGTTACCCGCCGTGTCATCGGCTTCGATCATGGGAACTCGGCCATACCAAATCGACGTCGAAATCCCCGAAGCGACTTTGCGCAGCTACGGCCTGACGCTGGATCGTGTCGCGAGCATCTTGCGTGAGAGAAACATCGAACTGCCTGGCGGTCAATTAAAGGCCGAAGGCCAAGAGATTTTGCTGCGAGCTAAAAACAAAGGACGCTACGGTGACCAAATCGGGCGACTACCACTGCTGACGCAGCCCGGCGGCGTGGTTCTAACCGTCAACGACCTGGGAACCGTCCGTGACGAGTTCGAGGACGTCACGTCGGTCGGCGAAATCAACGGCGAACCAGCAATGGTCGTCAACGTCGAACGAACGAAGTCCGAAGACTTGCTTGCGATGGTCGATGCGGTTCGCGAATTCGTTGACCAAACGCAGCTCCCCGAGGGTTATCGGTTTGTCATTTGGGGTGACAGCAGCACCGAAGTCCGCGGGCGACTGGCTTTGTTGTCTCGCAATGGTTTGCAGGGTCTGGTTTTGGTTTTCCTTGTCCTAACTTTGTTCTTGGAAATGCGACTTGCGTTTTGGGTTGCGTTGGGGATTCCGATTTCGATTCTTGGTGCGGGCGCGGCTTTGTCTTGGGGCGGACAAACCTTGAACATGCTCAGTCTGTTTTCATTCTTGATGGCGCTTGGGATTGTGGTCGACGATGCCATCGTGATCGGCGAGAACATCTACACGCACCGAAGGATGGGCAAATCACTTCGTCAAGCTTCGATCGATGGAACGTTCGAGGTTGTGCCAAGTGTTTCGGCATCGGTCACGACGACGGTGATCGCATTTTCGCCTATGTTCTTCGTGTCGGGTGTGATGGGAAAATTCATGGCGGTGATTCCATTTGCGGTGATCGCCATGCTTGTCATTTCGCTTTGGGAAAGCATCTTTGTGTTGCCAAGTCACCTTGGTCACAAGCACTCGGGTTTCTTTCGATTTGTATCGGTTCTGGTTTATCCCTTGAGACCGTTTGGCTTGGTTTTGAACTGGGCGAACAAGCATGCGTCCGGTTGGCTGGTACGTGTTTGCACGACGATGTATGTCCCATTGCTGCGTTTTAGCTTAAAGTTCCCGTTGGTTCCGATTGCGGCATCGTTGATGCTGGGTTTTATCACGGTAGGATTGATTCGCGGCGGCGTGGTTCCGAAGATCTTGTTTCCCAAATCCGACAACAATAATCTGCAAGCTACGATTACGTTTCCAGATGGAACGTCAGCGGCAGAGTCAGATATTGCCACGCAGCAAATGGAACAGGCCCTGCGGCGAGCAAGTATCCGAATTGCCAACGAACGGGCCGAAGCAACCGGTTTGAATGTTGACGACATATATCCCAGTAGCGGATCTGCGTTGACTGGTCCGGTTCGATTGACCTACCGAGAAGTGGGCTCGATTTCCAACTTGCAGGACGTGACCGGCGGTGGCGGTTCTGGCAGTCACGTTGGTCAGATTTTTGCAGAACTTCACGACACCGAGATTCGTGAAATCCACAGCGACAAGCTGCTTGCGATTTGGCGTGAAGAAGCAGGGGAGTTTCCTGGCAGCGAACGGGTGACTTACGGTAGTGTCGGTGTCGGCCCAGGCGGTAAGGCGATCGAGTTCAAGTTGCTTGCTCCCAGCGATGCTGAAGACCAATTGTTGGCGGCAACCGAAGACATGAAGGACCGTTTGGCCAAGTTTGTTGGCGTGTTTGATATATCCGACGATAACACGCCCGGCAAGTATGAGTTTCAGTTTCGAGTCAAAGATCGAGCGTTGTCCACCGGTGTGACGCCAATGGATTTGGGCAACACGGTGCGCAATAGTTATTATGGTGCTGAAGTCATGCGATTGCAGCGTGGTCGCCACGAAGTGAAATTGATGGTGAGGTATCCACCGGAAGAACGCCGCAGCCTGGTCGATTTTCGCGAGATTCGTGTGCGTACCGGTGACGGTGCGGAGCGCCCGATCAATGAACTGGCGCAGATCGACTTGAGTCGCGGATTCTCGGAGATCAACCGCGTCGATCAAATGCGTTCGATCACGATTTCGGCTGACTTGGATGAAAAAACCGCTAATGCCGACTTAATCATTGAAGAATTGCAGAAGAACTTTGTGCCCAGTTTGACCGAAAAGTACCCCAAGCTCTCTTTGCGGTGGGAAGGCCAGCGGGAGCAGAGCAAGGACTCGGTAGGCAGTTTGATGCGAGGGTTTTCGATCGCGATTTTGGCGATGTATGTGTTGCTTGTGATTCAGTTTCGCAGTTACGTTCAACCGGTTTTGATCTTGATGATCATTCCGTTTGGCATGATCGGCGCCGTGTGGGGACACGCATTGCTAGGTTTGCCATTGACGTTATTCAGTATGTTTGGGTTGGTTGCGTTGTCGGGAGTGGTTATCAACGACTCGATCGTGCTGATTGATTTTATCAATTCCCGAATCCGTGCCGGCATCCCAGCGGAACAAGCGTTGATGGAATCGGGGGAACGTCGTTTCCGCCCGATCATGTTGACTAGCATGACCACGATCGCGGGTCTGATTCCATTGATGCTGGAACGCTCTTTTCAAGCTCAGTTGTTGATCCCGATGGCCGCCAGTTTGGCATTCGGCTTGATGCTGGGAACGTTTTTGGTGTTGTTCCTCGTGCCCGTTTTCTACTCGTTGTATCTCAAGACTGTCTTGTTGCTGCATTCGCTATTCCACTCGTTAGGCTGGGTGGACGAAGACGCCGAAGATCTGGAAGTTGATTCCATTCAGACTACCTAGTGTGCCGAAGGGCCGAAGGCGCGATATGAATTAAATCCGTTGATGCGATACAATGTTCAGGATTTCATCAACGCCTCTTACCACTGAAAACCTTTCATGGCCATCGGTATCAACCCCACGGTTGACTACGCTTTCAAGTTGCTGCTGGGAAGCCCCGAGCATCCGGCGATAACACTGCACTTTCTTAACGCAGTTCTTGGCCCGGAAATCGAAATTACCGACGTCGAAATACTCAACCCGATACTCGGCAAAGAAGACGATCTCGACAAACTGTCTATCTTGGACGTAGCTGCTTGCGATTCAGCTGGTCGACGGTACGACATTGAAATGCAAACCAGCCTGCCAGCGGGACTATCACAGCGACTGGCATTCTACACCGCATCGATGTATGTCGGCCAACTCGGCGAAGGTGACAACTACACGTTGCTCAGGCCCGCGATCAGCATCTGTGTCCTGAATGCCATCATGTTCCACGAATCACCACAAATCCACAGCGATTTCCAGTTCCGAACCCGCGACGGCGGCTTGAATCTAACCGATGGCCTACAGATCCATCTTCTAGAGTTGCCCAAGTACACCGTTCCAAGCGATAATGAAGTCATCACTGATCCGGTCGAAGCGTGGCTCTACTTTTTCCGCGAAGCAGAGCAAATGACCACGGAAGACATCAAGCAACGATTCAACTCTCCCGCCTTCACTGAAGCCGCCCAGGTACTCGACATGATTCAACGCACCCCACAAGAACGTAGCCAATACGAACAACGTCTAAAAGCACAACGCGACGACAGAGCAAAAATCCAACAAGCTCGAACAGAAGGTAGGGCAGAAGGTAGGGCAGAAGGCAAGGCGGAGGGTAGGGCAGAGGGTAAAGCGGAAGGCAAGGCGGAGGGTATCGCAGAGGGTAAAGCGGAAGGCGAAGCGGCCGGGATCATCAAGGCGTTAAGAGGAGTTCTGGGATTAGACGCGACCCCGCTAGACGGCCTGTCGCTCGAGCAACTCACTGAAATGGCACGTGACCTTCAACGTCAGGTTCGCGAGCGTGATGTTTAAATCACGTATTTCACCAGCAGATTTTATCGGTTGCTACAACCCTGCCTTCACCGAAGCCGCCCAGGTACTCGACATGATTCAACGCACCCCACAAGAACGTAGCCAATACGAACAACGTCTAAAAGTACAACGCGACGACAGAGCAAAAATCCAACAAGCTCGAACGGAGGGTATGGCGGAAGGCAAGGCAGAGGGTATGGCGAAAGGCGAAGCCGTGGGGATCATCAAGGCGTTGAGAGGAGTTCTGGGAATAGACGCCACCGAGCTAGACGGCCTCTCGCTTGAGCAACTCTCTGCACTGGCAAGTGACCTTCAACGTCAAGTTCGCGAGCGTGATGTTTAAATCACTGAATACATAGCAACTACTCGACGTCGTTTTGTGCTCTTGGGTCGACTTTCAGGCTTGCCAGATAG